>CAZOTV010000058.1:7825-17394 GCA_964582795.1 uncultured bacterium | reverse complement strand
TCGGCGCGGCCACCGAGACGGAGCTCAAGGAGAAGAAGCACCGCTTCGAGGACGCGCTCTCGACCGCCCGCTCGGCCGTCGAGGAAGGCATCGTCGCCGGCGGCGGTGTGACGCTCATCCACGCCGTCGACGCCGTCAAGAAGGCAGCGGAAGCGCTCCACGGCGACGAGCGCACCGGCGCGATGATCCTCATGCGCGCGCTGGAAGAGCCGGCCCGTCAGATCGCCGCGAACGCCGGGGCCGAGGGCAGCGTGGTCGTCAACGCCATCAAGAACAACAACGACGGCAAGTACGGCTACGACGCCGCCACCGACCAGTACGTGCCCGACATGTTCGCGGCCGGTATCGTCGACCCGGCGAAGGTGACGCGCACGGCGCTGCAGAACGCCGCCTCGATCGGTGCGCTCATCCTCACCACCGAGGCCGTCATCGCCGACAAGCCCGAGAAGGAAGACAAGTCCGCGCCGCCCATGCCAGGCGGCGACATGGGCGGGATGGACTTCTGATCCCGCGCTGAGCGCGACAAGTCGACGCTCGTCGAGGGAGCGGCCGCAGGGCCGCTCCCTCTTCTTCGTGGCGCGCGCCGTGTACCGTGGTCGCATGCCCGACGGAACCGAGCCCGACTCGCTACGGCGATTGCTCGAAGACACCGCGCCAGGTCCGAGCAACCTGGTACTGCCTGCCTACGACACCGGTTGCCTCACCCATGTCCCGGCGACGGTCGGGGTGCTGCTGGGCGTGGAGGAGGGGTGGCGCACGGCGCCGCTGCCGCTCGTCCGCGAGCATGGGCGCGCCCGCAAGGTCGTCACCTTCCTGTTCGACGGGATCGGTCAACGCAGGCTCGAGGACCAGTTGCGCTTGGATGACGCCGGATTCCTCGAGTTGCTCGGACGTTACGGCGGCGCCCACCACACCCTCACCTCCGTGAGCCCGTCCACCACGAGCGTGGCAACGACGGTGCTGCAAGGGAACGGCGCGGCGCCCGCCGAACTGGGCACGCTCGGGTTCACGCAGCGCATGCCCGGCTTGGGGCTGGTGGCGAACATGCTGTTCTGGCGCCCGGCCGGCGATCACGGCGCGCGCAACGGGGACCTGGAGCGTTGGGGGCTCGTGCCCGAGACGACGCTCACCACGCCGTCGCTCTACCAACTGCTGGCGCCGGCGCGGGTCCGCACGCGCGCCTTCCTGCCGCAAGACATCGCGCACAGCCCCTTGTCGCGCATGCAGTTGCGCGGCACGCAGACGACCGGCTACGTCGGGTGGGTGGACATGTTCACCCAAGTCGCGCGGTTCTTGGAGGAAGTCGAGGCGCCCGCGTACGCCTACGCCTACCTGCCGGACTTCGACGGCATCAGCCACCGCGACGGACCCGAAGGACCGACCTGGGGGCCGCTATTCGAGGCGGTGGTGGCCGGGCTCGGACGTTTCCTCGAGCGGCTCTCGCCTGCCGCACGCGAAGAGACGCTGGTGCTGGTGACGGCCGACCACGGCCACGCGTTCACGCCGCCCGCCGGCAAGCGCCTGATTCAGGACCTACCTGCCGTGATGAGGCACGTGGGAACGCGGCACGCCGGCGAACCGCGGCACACGTACCTGCACGCGCGCCGAGGCGAGCAGCGCGCGCTGTTGGAAGCTGCCCGTGCCGAGCTCGGGTCGTCGTTCCTGGTGCTCGACGGCGCGGGCGCGCTGGAGGCCGGTCTGTACGGCGATCCGCGTCGGCTTCACCCGGAGGCCGCACAGCGGGTCGGTGACGTCGTCGTCTTGGCGCGCGGGCAGGCGTCGCTCTGGGACGAGGCGGACACGATCACCATGCGCGGGATGCATGGCGCGCTCGACGCCGAGGAGATGCTGGTGCCGTTCGTCGTCCTGCGTGCGGACGCCTGAGAAGCCGTTCGTAGGGCCGCGTCAGGAGCGACGCAGCAACGACTCGCCCGTCATCTGGCCTGGCGTAGCCAACCCCATGAGGTCGAGCACGGTCGGCGCGACGTCTCCCAGCACGCCGCCGTCACGCAAGGTCGCGCCGGCGAACTCGGGGGCGTCCGTGACCAGCACGCACGGCACCGGGTTCGTGGTGTGCGCCGTGTGCGGGCTGCCGTCTTCTTGCAGCATCTGCTCGGCGTTGCCATGATCGGCGATGACCAGCACGGCGCCGCCCTTGCCGAGCACCGCCTCCAGCAGTTCCCCCAGGCCCCGGTCGACCGTCTCGCATGCGGTCACGGCGGCCGCCAGGACCCCGGTGTGCCCCACCATGTCGGGGTTGGCATAGTTCAGCAACAGGAACGCGTCGTCTTGCTCGCGCAGGCGCGCCACCGTCCTTGCGGTCAGTTCCGGCGCGCTCATCTCCGGCTGGAGATCGTAGGTGGCGACCTTCGGAGACGGGATCAGCACCCGCGTCTCACCTGGGTACGGCTGCTCCTTCTGGCCGTTGAAGAAGTAGGTCACGTGGGCGTACTTCTCGGTCTCGGCCGTGTGGTACTGCAGCAGGCCGGCGTCCGCGACGACCTCGGCCAGGCACTGGTCCAAGGGAGGTAGCGCGAACGCGAACGGGGCGCCGAGCTTGGTGTCGATCTCCATCAACGAGGCGAAGGCCACGGAGGGTACGCGGCAACGCTCGAAGCCGTCCCACGCCTCGTCGCCCAAGAGGGCGTGACTCAACTGGCGCGCGCGGTCGGCGCGGAAGTTGAAGAACACCACGGCGTCGCCGTCCAAGACCTCGCCGATCGCGTGGCCGTCCTCCTCGATCACGGTGGGGGCGATGAACTCGTCGGTCTCGCCGCGCGCGTACGCCGCTTCCACCGCTTCGCGGCCGCTGGCGGCCCGGTGGTCCGCCTGGCCGCACACCACCGCCTCGTACGCATGCTGCGTGCGGTCCCAGCGGCGATCGCGGTCCATCGCGAAGTACCGTCCGGTCACGCTTGCGATCCTGGCGTCGAGGCCGAGCTCGTTCAACCGAGACTCCAGCCCTTCGACGAAGCCCGCGCCACCGTCCGGCGCCGAGTCGCGGCCGTCGGTGAAGACGTGCACGCGAAGGCGGCGCACGTTCCGGCGCCGCGCCAGTTCCAGGAGCGCGTCGAGATGGCCAAGGTCGGCATGCACGCCGCCGTCGCTGACAAGGCCCATCAGGTGAAGCGTGCCGTCCTCGCCGGCGGCGTCGACGGTGCGACGCAGCACGTCGTTCTCGAAGAAGGAGCCGTCGTCGATCAACGCTTGGATGTGCGTGAGGCTCTGGCGCACCACGCGCCCCGCGCCGATGTTGAGGTGGCCGACCTCGCTGTTCCCCATCTGACCTTCCGGCAGGCCGACGGCACGACCCGAGGCCGTCAGGCGCGTGTGAGGCCGCTCGGACCAGATGCGATCGAAGACCGGCGTACGGGCCAGCTGCACGGCGTTACCAGGACCTGCCGGCGCCAGGCCGAAGCCGTCGAGGATGACGAGCATGACGGGACGGACCATGGGGACTCCCTCGGGGCGTCGACGCCACCTGCGGCGGCGCCCGAGGGTCACTCTACCGCTTGCCTCACCAACCGCTTCCCATCAGACGGCGCACGGCAGCGGGAACGCACCCGAGGTCTGCGTCCTCGACGTCGTTCACCGACTTGCCGTGGTGCAAGGCGGCGCGGCAGCGTGCGGCGCGTCCGAGATGCTCCTTCGCCGACGCGTCGGTGAGTGCGACGGGCAACAACTCCGCGAGCACGCCATCGAGGTAATCGCACGCCAAGCGCGACGCGACGGCGCGCTCCTCGTCGGACAGGTCCGGGGTCGGCGTGGACGGGTCGGTCGCGAGCCGCATGACGGCGACCCGCACGCGGGGCTCGTGGCTCGCTCGCCGACATGCCGGGCAGAACGCTCGGTCGCGTTGCTCCTCCAGCCCGAGTCGTCCGCTCTCGCGCAAGGTGCGCTCGCGCGGAGTGTCGGGCCGGACGGCGCCGTCGTGAAGCGCGCCGCACGTGGGGCACGGCCGCCAACCTTCGGCCCGTTGGCGCGCGCGCAAGGCGAGCAGGCTCTGGCCGGCGCGCAACGCCGCAGCCGCGACGTCGTCGGGCAGGTTCATGGCGCCGATCTCGCGCGCGAGTTCCGCCAACTCGGCTTCGTCGACCGGCGGCGCGCCACCCGAGGGGGCCCCGGCATACGTTCCTTCGCGCCGCGCGTCGGGCGCCCCGCGCGCCGGATCCGTGGCCGCGCCGACCTGGAAGCGGATGTCCTTCACCTCGTGAGCCCGGTAGGTCTCGTGATACACCGCCAGGAAGCGGCGCCGTTGGAGGGCGAGGTGCATCGCCGTCTCGGCGTCGCCCACGTCGACGTACAGCACGCCGTCGCGCAGGACCCTGGCGCTGGCGAAGCGGGCGACGTCCGCGCCGACGACGCGTGGCCACAGCAGGACGGCCTCCGCGCGTTTCAGACCGCGCTTCATGCCCGCGCGGCGGAAGACCTCGTCGAGGATCTCCGTGACGTGGCGTTCAGGCATGACGCACCTCGCCGTCTTCGATGGTGAACAAGGCGTCGTAGCGCGGCGGCGCTTCGGTGCCGGTGACCAGCGCCTGGGGCGTCTCGGCGGTCAGGGCCAACAGGTACGACCTCCGGTGGGCGTCCAGTTCGGCCGTGAAGTCGTCGATCAGCAGCACAGGAGGCTCGCCATGCTTCTCGGAGAGCAGGCGGTACTCGGCGGCCCGCAGCGCCAGGGCCGCCGTGCGCGCCTCGCCACGCGAGCCGAAGGTCTGCAGGTCGTGGCCGTCCAGGGCGATGGCGAGGTCGTCGCGGTGCGGCCCGACCGGGGTGACGCCGCGGGCGCGCTCCTCTTGCGCGGCCGCGGCCAGCGCCTCTGCCAGGTCGGCGCCTTCCCTAGGACGCGCGAGCGTGACGGCCAAGTCGCCGCAGCCGGCTACGTCACGGTAGACGTCGGCGGCCAAGGGCGCGAGTCGGGCCACGGCCCGGTCGCGCAAGGCGTCGATCTCGCTCCCGAGGCGGATGAACCGGTCGGTCCAGGCCGGCAGGGTGGGATCGTCGGCGCCGTGACGACCCTGCGCCGACTTCAGGAGCGCGTTGCGCTGCTCGACCACGCGTTGATACTCACGCAGCAACAAGGCGTAGCGGGCGGACAACTTGGCAAGCAGCCCGTCGAGGTAGGCGCGCCGCCCACTCGGGGACCCGTGTACCAGGTCCGCGTCTTCCGGCGTGAGCAACACCGCGGACACCACGCGCGCCACGTCGAGCGAGCGTGCCTGCTGACCATCGAGGCGCACCTGTTTCCGTCCGGGCGAGAGCCCGACCTCGACGCGGCTGACGCCCTCGTCGTGCTCGATCTCGGCGGCCACGTATCCCTGCTCCTCGCCATGCCGCACCACGTCGGTGACGCGTCCGGCGGGGAGTTCGCCGGTACAGCCGAGATAGGCCGCCTCCAGCAGGTTGCTCTTCCCGGCTGCGTTGCGCCCGACCACCGCGATCACGCCCGAACCGAAATCGAGGCGCGGCGTACGCAGGTTCCGCGCGTTCAGCTGTGCCAGGGAGCGCAGTCGCACGGGGGAAGTGTACCGTCCCCCAGTGGCCAGGCCACGGCGCCCACGATGCCGCGCCCGGCGGGCCGAAACGCCGCCGTCAGCGTTCGCCGAGGGGAACGCCGTCGGGAGGGCGGTGCTAGACTGGCGCCGACATGCCGGCTCTCGACCCGCGCACGCTACGCCGTGACTTCCCGATCCTCGCCCGCGAGGTGAACGGCAAGCCTCTGGTGTACCTCGACAGCGCCGCCTCGTCGCAGAAGCCGCTCCAGGTGATCGACGCGATGCGGGCGTACTACACGCAGCATCACGCCAACGTGCATCGCGGCGCCCACACCCTGTCGGTAGAGGCGACGGAAGCCTACGAGTCCGCTCGGGCCCGGGTCGCGCGTTTCGTCGGGGCCTCGGACGCTCGTTCGCTGGTCTTCACGCGCAACGCGACCGAGGCGATCAACCTCGTAGCCGCGAGTTGGGGCAGGTCGAACGTCCGGGAAGGCGACGAGATCGTCCTCACGATCGCCGAACACCATGCCAACCTGGTGCCGTGGCACTTCCTGAAACGCGAACGCGGCCTGGTGATCAGGCCCGTCGGCTTGACCCCCGAGGGCCGCGTCGACATGGAGGCGTTCGAGGCCGCGCTGACGGAGCGCACGCGGCTCGTCGCCACGTTCCACATGAGCAACGTCCTTGGCGCGATCAACCCGGTTAGGCGCATGGCCGATCTGGCGCACGCGGCCGGCGCCTTGATGCTGGTGGACGGCGCGCAAGCCGCGCCGCACCTGCCGGTCGACGTCGCGAACCTCGGCTGCGATTTCTACGCGCTCTCCGGTCACAAGATGCTCGGCCCGACGGGTATCGGCGCGCTGTGGGCCCGGCCCGAGGTGCTCGAGGCGATGCCGCCGTTCCTCGGCGGCGGCGAGATGATCCGCAAGGTCGACGTCGACGACAGCACGTACGCCGACATCCCCATGCGGTTCGAGGCGGGCACGCCCGCCATCGCGGAGGCCGTCGGTCTGGCTGCAGCCGTGGCGTACCTGGAAGAGGTCGGTATGGACGCCGTCCATGCCCACGATGCGGCGCTCCTCGAGTACACGCTGTCGAAGATGCGAGACCTCGAGGGGGTGACGCTCTACGGGCCGGAGGGCGACGACAGAGGCGGCATCGTGGCGTTCGACGTCGACGGCATCCACCCGCACGACGTGGCGACGGCGCTCGACCTCGAAGGCGTCGCGGTGCGCGCCGGCCATCACTGCGCGCAGCCGCTGGCGCGCTCGCTCGGCGTGAGCGCCACGGTGCGCGCGAGTTTCTACCTGTACACCACGTTCGACGAGGTCGATCGGCTGGTCGCCGCCGTGACGCGCACGCGCGACCACTTCGCCGCCTTCGTCTGACGCTATGAGACGCGGCGCGTCCGCGCGCGGAGGGGCGATCGACCCATGGGCATGCTGGAGAACCTCTACAAGGACCTCATCCTCGAGCACTACAAACGACCGCGCAACCACGGGCCGGTCGAGCCGCACACGCACGAAGAGGAGGGGTTCAACCCGGTCTGCGGGGACGAGCTGACGCTCTACCTCGACGTCCAGGACGGGGTCGTGCGGGACCTCGGGTTCGTCGGCGAGGGGTGCGCCATCAGCCAGGCCGCGGCCAGCATGATGACCGAAGCCGTCAAGGGCGAGACGGTCGAGCGCGCGCTGGAGTTGGCGCAGGCGTTCCGTACCATGGTCCAGGGCGGCGACGTGGATCCGGCGCTGGGCGACCTTCAACTGTTGCAGGGCATCTCGCGCCTGCACGCGCGCGTGAAGTGCGCCACGCTGCCGTGGGTGACGCTTGAGCGGGCGCTGGCGAAGGAAGCCGATGCCTCCCGCGCGGTCGCGGCAGGCCGCTCAGCTTCCGACGGCGTCGTCGAGTAGCGCGGAGGCCGGGTCGGCGGTCTCACGCTCGGCGGTCTCACGCTCGACCGTCTCACGCTCGGTGGTCTCACGTTCGGCGGTCTCCCGCTCGGCGGTCTCACGTTCGACCGCGGCAGCGGTGGTGGCCTCGAGGGACCGGAGGTAGGCCTCGAGCAGCCCGCGGAACTGCTCGCGGAAGAGGTTCCGGTCCCGCTCGAGTCGATCGAGTTCGAGGCGTGCCCGATGGATGCTGCCTTCGACGTCGGCCAGGCGACGTTCCCTGAGACGCTCGGCTTCCTGCAGCACGAGCTGGGCTTCGCGCCTGGCGTTCTCCTTCAGCTCGTTGCCGATCCGTTCGGCCGCGATGACGGCGCGCTGCAGTTCCGCCTCGGCGGTCTGCAGCTCCTCGACGCGACGCTCGCTCTCCTCGAGCTTCGCGCGAAGCGTCTGCATCTCGCGCAGCATCTCCTCGGCGTCGGCGGCGACACGCTGCAGGAACTCGCGCACGTGCCCGCGGTGGTAGCCGGCGGCGCTGCGTGGGAACTCCATGTGCTCGATGTCGAGCGGGCTCAAGCGCATGCTCACTCCTCTCCTGATTCCGGCGGCGCCGGTTCGGTCGTTCCGGGCGCGAAGATGGCGGTGCCGACGCGGACCAGCGTGGCGCCCTCCTCGACGGCGACCTCGAAGTCGTTGCTCATCCCCATGGAGAGCTCGCGCAGCCCGAGTTCGTCGCGCAGTGCGCGAGCCGCCCGGAACACGGGTCGCGCGGCGTCGGGATCGTCCGAGTACGGCGCCATGGTCATCACACCCTCCAAGCGAAGGTGCGCGAGCCCGCGGACGTAGCGGGCGAGCGCGTCGGCCTCGTCCGCGCTGACGCCTTGCTTGGTGGCCTCTCCGGCGACGTTGACCTCGATGAGGACGGACATCGGCCGACCGTCCTTCGCCGCTTGCTGGTCGAGCGCGTCTGCCAAGCGCGAGGTGGTGAGGCTGTGCACCATCGCGACGCCTGAAAGGTACTTGACCTTGTTGCGCTGGAGGTTGCCGATGAAGTGCCACGTGACGTCAGGCGGCAGCAGCGCGCGCTTGTCCCGCAGTTCTTGGGCGCGGTTCTCGCCCAGCACGCGGTGCCCGTGACGCAGTACGTTGCGCTCGACGTCAGCCGCGTCGTGCCCCTTCGTCACGGCCACCAAGGTCACCTCGGCAGGGTCTCGACCCGCGCGACGGCAGGCCGCTTCGATGCGCTCGAGCACGTCGCGCAGCATGGCGCTCAGAGTTCCGGTACGAGTCCGCCCACCAGGCGGCCGAACGTCGCGCCGACGCGCGCTGCCATCTCGAGTACCTCGTCGCCGGTCGCGTGGTCGTCGCGGTCGGGGACGGCCATGTCGGTGATGGCCGACAAGCCCACCACGCGCATGCCGAGATGACGAGCGCGGATGACCTCGAGCACCGTCGACATGCCGATGGCGTCGGCACCCATGGTGCGGAAGGCACGGAGTTCGGCGCGGGTCGCGTAACTGGGCCCGGTGATCGCGAGGTACACCCCCTCGCGCAGCACGATGCGCTCTCGCAGGGCGACCTGGCGCGCGGCCTCGCGGTAGTCGGGGTCGTAGCAATCGAACATCACCGGGAAGCGCGGGAACGGCTCCGGGTTCGGGCCGATCAGCGGGTTCATGCCGGTGGCGTTGATGAAGTCCTGGTGCAGCAGCAACTCGCCGGCGCGGAAGTTCGGATCGAGCCCACCGCATGCGTTGGTGACGACCAGACTGCGGGCTCCGAGGCTGAACGTCACGTCGATGGGGAAGACGCAGTCCGCCGCGGAGAGACCCTCGTAGGGATGCACCCGGCCCTGCATCGCCACCACGCGTCGGCCCGCCAAGGACCCGACGACGAGGCGGCCGGCGTGGCCCGGCGCGCTCGATACCGGCATGCCGGGGATGTCCCGGTACGCCACGACGGCGTCGGCTTCGATGGTGTCGGCGAGCGGGCCGAGGCCCGAACCGAGGACGAGCGCGACCTCGGGCGTCACGTCCGTGACCGCGCGGATCGCCTCGACCGCGCGGGTCAGCGCTGGCCCGAGGGAGGGGGTGGAGGCGGCGTTCATGGCCGGCATCATACCGGCGCCGCCAAGAACCCCCCAGTGGATCGGGCTAGGAGATGCCGAGGCGGCGGCAGATGGTGCCCGTCA
>CAZOTV010000058.1:0-7725 GCA_964582795.1 uncultured bacterium | reverse complement strand
GGGTAGGTGATACCCGTTGGGGGTATGTAGGGACGTTCGTCCGAACGGCGTCACGGACGAGGCGCGTCGTTCCGCCGCCCCCAATGAGCCTTCTTAGTCCTCTCACGGTCGCTTGGGTACACTACTCGCATGCCGCGAACCCGTATCCTCCGCGCCCTGCTCGCGCTGCTCATCGCCACGGTCACCTACGCGCAGGACGCCGGGCAGGGGCGGCTGGTGGAAGTGCGCGTGGAAGGCACCTCCATCTACGCCGACATCGTCAAGACGATCATCACCGCCCGCGTGGGCACCGCCGTCGATACCATCGACCTCGAGGCCGAGCGCAACCGCGTGTACAGCTTGGGGACGTTCGACTCCGTCACCGTCGAGATCGAGACGGGTCTCTCCGGCGCCGTCCTGGTGGTGCGGGTCACCGAGAACCCGCGCATCGGCGAGATCGAGTTCGAAGGCGTCGAAGCCGTCGCCGTCGCCGACCTGCTCGAGGCGCTGCGCACCAACAACCTGTTGGAAGGCGGCCGGGTGTACAACACCACCCGCGCCGAGGAGGCCAAGGCCACCGTCCGCCAGGCGTACCGCGGAGCCGGTTTCCCGTTCGACGTCGCCGTCGACCTCGAGGTGATGCCCGCGCCCGACCTTGCCGCGAGCGCTGCTGCGGTTCCGGTGCGGTTGATCTACACCGTCGACGAGGCGGCCACCATCGACCGCATCGCGTTCGAAGGCAACACGGTGCTGAGCGACGAGGACCTGGAAGCGATCTTCACCGGCATCGAACGAGAAGGTTCGTTCGCGCCGGAGCTCTACGGCCAGACCGTGCAAGCGGTGGCCACCCGCTACGCGCTGCAGGGCTTCCGTGGCAGCGGTGTCGATACCGCCGCCACCCAGCTGGTCGACGGGACGCTCACGGTGCGGGTCCGCGAACTCACCATCGCGTCGATCGACACCACCGCGTTGGGCGTCGACCCTTCCGAGCTCGAGCTGCAGCCGGGCGACCTCTTCAACTACGACACGCTGCTTGCCGACGTCAAACGTCTGGCGCGTGGTCGAAGCAGCGATATCCAGCTGCAGGCGGGTGTGTCTGCCAGCGGCGGCGTGCGCGTGACGTTCACCGTGGGGGCGCCGGAGACGGCCGGGCCCGTCGACGAGATCCGCATCGAAGGCAACACGGTGGTCGACGCAGCCGACCTGATGGACGTCCTGCGGCTCGGTGTCGGCGACACGTTCACGTCGGCCGTGGCGCAGGAGGACTTCGGCGCCATCGTGCGCGCGTACCAAGACCGGGGGTATCGCATCCTCACGCGCCCCGACTTCAGCTACGACGACGGAGTCTACGTGCAGCGGGTCACGGAGTTGAAGGTGCGGGAGTACGAACTGAGGTACGACGGCGAGCCGAGTTCCACGCAAGAGAGCGTGATCACGCGCTACCTGCCGCGACCGGGCGAGGTGGTGAACGACGAGCGCATCGTCGACGGACTGCTCGAGGTCGCGCAGCTCGGGGTCGTCGACGTCGTGAACTACGGCCTGGAGTCGACCGACGCACAGGACGAGGTGCGCGTGATCGTCGTCGTGCGCAAGCGCCAGACGGGCGAGCTCAGCCCCTCGGCCCAGTACGCCACGGACACGGGTCTGTCGGCCAGCATCGGCTACTCGGAGCGCAACTTCCTTGGGCTGGGGCATTCCGCCGGCGCCGCGGTCGAGGTGCTGAGCACCGACGTGGGCGTCATGCTGGGCGGGCGCATCAGTTACGACATCCCGTGGCTGTACGTCGACGCGCTGGACTTACAAGACGTGCCGACCTCCATCAGCGGTTCGATCTTCAGCGTGGTGTCGAACAACCGGCCGATGAGCGCAGCGGGCCAGACCACGGTGACGTACCCCGGCCTCACGGACGTGCCGGAGAACCGCGTGCGGGTGGGCGAGTACACCTCGCGGGCGACGGGTCTGGGCTTCACGGTGGGCAGGCCGATCGCGCCGGACACCCATCTCACCATCGCCGCCAACGGCGCGTACACCGAGTACAAGCTCGAGCCGCCGTCGCAGGACTGCGAGATCGAAGGTGGCGAGGTCACCAACGGCGACACCTGCTCCCTGCCGTCATGGGCGGCCGTGCAGTACCTCCCGACCAGCGGCTTGGCCGCGTTCACCAGCGCACGGGTCGACTACGACGCGCGCGACGACGCCAACTTCCCTTCCAGCGGCGTCGCTGCTTACGGGGGCCTCGGCGTCGGTTTCGGTAACGACCTGTTGGACCCGAACACGAACGACCGCGTCACCTACGTCTACGAGCAGGTGACCGCCGGCGCGCGCACCTACGTGGCGTTGGCCGACCTGATGCCCGAGGAGATCGACGACCCGAGTCACGTCTTCGCGGTGCGCCTGGACGTGGGCCACCAGTTCGGGGGCCACTACCCCTCCTCGAAGCGCTTCGTCGTCGGACGCACCAACGACGTCGGCACGCAGATCCGCGGCTACACGCGCGAAGACTTCAACCTCTCGCGCACGTACGTCACCAGTTCGCTCGAGTACCGTTACGACTTCCAACTGTCGACCGTGGCGACGCAGACGGTGATCGGCATCGCTTTCGTGGACGTCGGTTGGGCCTCGAGCGTGCCGGGCTACGCCGAGTACGCAGCGCCGGTGTTCGCCGGCGCCGGGGTCGGCGTCCAAGTCAACCTCGGATTCGGGGGCGTCATGCTGCCTGCCGTGCGGCTCGACTACGCCTTCAGCGAGAAGCATCGCGCCGGCGTGTTCGGGTTCCGGATCGGACCGGTCTTCTAGGCCGGGTCAGACCCGTTCTTCGCCCGCCTCGGCACGCAGCTTGACTGCGTCCAGGATGGTGATCTTCCCGTAGCCGGCGCGGATGGCGCCGGCGCGGGCGAGTTCGCCCACGACCTTCGTGACCGTCTCCCGGACCGATCCGACCGCGGCGGCCAGGTCGTCGTGCGTGACACGCACCACGGGGGTGCCCTCGGGGAGGCGCGTGGCCAGTTCGCTGTCGCTGAGCTCCAGCAGTTCCGCGGCGATGCGGGCCCGCAACGGCTTGCCCGCGAGTCGGTGCATGGCCCGGTTCATGCCGTCGATGATCCCCGCCAAGCGCTTGGCCAAGTCGCGCTGCTGCTCGGCGTCGAGGTCTTCGGCGTCCAGTTCTTCGATGTCGGAGTTCGTGACGGCTTCCGCGAAGTACCGTCGCGGACGGTCGATCAACCGCTCCTCGCCGAAGTAGCCGCCGGGCTTGACGTACCGCAGCGTCACACCCGTACCGTCGTCGTCGACCGTGTGGAGCCGTACCAGTCCAGCGCGGACGCGGTAGAGGTGGTCGGCCCTGCCGGGGAAGAGGACGATCTCACCCGCGCCGTACGCGCGCGCGACATCGGGCCGGGGGACGGTGCGTGTCATGGTGCACTCCGCTCCAGGCGCGAACCCTGCCACGAGAGAACCAAGCGGCTGGTGAAACTCGTCACGATTCGAGGATACCGCCGTCCGACCGCCCGCCGCGGGCCACAGGCGACGTTATCCGTGTACAAGGGTCCGACATCGTGCGCCTTGGTGACCCTCGCGCCGGGGCGTCCTGGACGAGTCCTCAGACGTTGAACAGGAAGTGCATGACGTCGCCGTCCTGCACCACGTACTCCTTGCCCTCGACCCGAAGTTTCCCGCGGGCGCGCGCGTTCGCGAGGCTGCCAGCCTCGATGAGCTCGTCGAACGAGATCACCTCCGCGCGGATGAAGCCGCGCTGGAAGTCGGTGTGGATCTCGCCCGCGGCCTCCGGCGCCTTCGCGCCCGCGTGCACCGTCCAGGCCCGCACCTCCTTCTCGCCTGCCGTGAAATACGTCAGCAGCCCGAGGGTGTGGTACCCGGTGTGGATCAGGCGCTCGAGGCCCGGTTCCGTCAGTCCCATGTCGGCCAGGAAGGCCGTGGCGTCTTCCGGCTCGAGCTGCGCCAGCTCCTCCTCGATCCGCGCCGAGACGACGACCACGTCGGCGCCTTCCGCCTCGGCGACGGCGCGGACGGCGTCGACGTAGGCGTTGCCGCTCGTCACGTCGGTCTCCGCGACGTTGCAGACGTAGATGACGGGCTTGGCGGTGAGCAGGTGCAGGTCGTCCGGCAACGCGACGCCCGCCCTGCGGGCCGGAACGCCATCACCGAGCTTCGCGAGCAGCGCCTCGAGGCGCGTGAGCTCGGCTGCGTCGTCGGGGTTGCCTTTCGCGCTGCGCCGCAGACGCTCGACACGCCGCTCGACGGTGGCGATGTCCGCCAAGGTGAGCTCGGTCTGGATCGTCTCGATGTCGGCGCGCGGATCGACGGCGCCGGCGACGTGAACGACGTTCGGGTCGTCGAAGCACCGCACCACGTGCGCGATCGCCGCCACCTCGCGGATGTGCGCGAGGAACTGGTTCCCGAGCCCCTCGCCCTTGTGCGCGCCCCGCACCAGGCCGGCGATGTCGACGAACTCGACGTGGGCCGGGACGATCGGGGGCACGCGCTCGCCCTTGACGTAGAGGCGCTGCAACGCGGCCAAGCGGGGGTCCGGCACGGCGACGACCCCGACGTTGCGGTCGATCGTGGCGAAGGGGTAGTTGGCCGCCTCGACCGACGCGCGTGTGATGGCGTTGAAGAGCGTGCTCTTCCCGACGTTGGGAAGGCCGACGATTCCGATTCCGAACATGCTGGTCTCCGGCGCGGCATCCAGGCCGCGGAACTTCGAAGGATACCACGGGCGCCGCCGCCGTGGCTGCGTACGGGACGCGTCTAGGACGCGCCTTCCGTGCCCCCGTCCAGCGCCCACGGCGTCCGGGGGCGGGAGCGCACCATGCTACACTTCCCCGCATGGTCCGACCGAAGCGGGTGGCGATCTTGGGTGGTGGAACGGTCGGCAGTGAGGTCGTTAGGCTGCTTCGCCGCCGGCCCGAGGTGCTGGTGAGCGCGGTGTTGGTGCGGGACGACCGCAAGCCGCGACCGTTCGATGGTTGGCAGGAGCTGGTGACGACCGACGATGCGCGGGCGCTGGAAGGCGCCGACGTGGTCGTGGAGGTCATGGGTGGGGTGGACCGAGCGGTCGATCTCTCCCTTCGCGCGCTGTCCTCGGGCGCGACCCTCGTGAGCGCGAACAAGGCGGCGCTCGCCGAACGGTGGGACGCGTTCCTGCCGTACCTGAAGCGTGGCAACGTGCACTTCGAGGCGGCGGTGATGGCGGGCACGCCGGTGATCGGCCCGCTCGCCAACGCCCTTCGCGGATCCTACCCGCGGCGCCTCGACGCCGTGCTCAACGGTACCTGCAACGTCATCCTGGCGGACATGGAGCGAGGCGTGCCGTACGAGACGGCGCTGGCCGACGCCCAACGGGCGGGATTCGCCGAGGCGGACCCGACGCTGGACGTCGACGGCATCGACGCCGGGCACAAACTGGCGCTGCTCGCGCGCCTGGCGTTCGACCCGGACCTGGACTTCCGGACCGTTCGGATCCGTGGCATCCGGGGCTTGGGCGTCGACCGGATGGCGGCGGCGCGGCGCGAAGGGCGACGGATCCGCCTGGTCGCGAGCATCGAGCCGTCGGAAGCGGGGTGGCAGGCCTCGGTCCGGCCCGTCGCGCTGCCGGACGGGCACGCGCTCGTCACCGACGGCCCCGTCAACGCGATGTCGTTCGTGGCGGAGCCGTTGGGCAGCGTGTTGGTTCGAGGTCCGGGCGCGGGTGGCGGCGCGACCGCCAGCGGCGTCGTCGGTGACGTCCTGGCAGCGCTGGATGGCCGTCCGGGACCGCTTCCGCTTGCCGAAGCCGCACCGCTGGCGGCGCGCGCCGGGGCGCCGACGGCCGGAACCGACGTCGACGCCGACGCCGCGAGCGGCGTACCCGAAGCGTCCGAAGCGTACATCGAGGTCGAGGCGTGAGCCCAAGCACGGCCTCCCCACCACGCGCTGCCGGCCCGTACTTCTCCGAGCACTGCGCTGCCGAGGACGCGGCCGGGACGATCCACTACGTCAGCACCCGCGCACCTTCGGGTCCTGCGGTGCCCTTCGGCGAGGCGATGCTGCGTGGCCTGGCGCCGGACGGCGGACTGTACCTGCCCGAGCGCTTGCCTGCGTTGCCCCCGGGCTGGGAAGGCGCGTCCAGCCCAGCAGAACTGGCCGCCGCGGTCTTGCCGCCACTGCTCGAGGGTGACGGGAACGGCGGGGAAGAGCGAAGCGCTCTGGCCGCTGCGCTTCGACAGGCGCTCGACTTCCCATGGCCGGTGACGCCGCTCTCGGACGAGCGCTACCTGCTGGAGTTGTTCCACGGCCCGACGGCGGCGTTCAAGGACGTCGGGGCCCGAGCGCTCGCGCAGCTGATGGACCGCGAGTTGGGAAGGCGCCATGAGCGCGCCTGGATCGTGGTGGCCACCTCGGGCGACACCGGCAGCGCCGTGGCCGAGGCGTTCGCCGGATCGAAGCACGCCCGCGTGGTGCTGCTCTACCCCGAGGGTGGCGTGAGCGAGGTGCAGGAACGCCAGCTCGTGGCGCGCCGTGAAGGGGTGCGAGCGTTCCGCGTGCGCGGCACGTTCGACGACTGCCAGCGGATGGTGAAGGGTGTCTTCGCCGACCCCGCGCTGGCGGACCTTCGCCTATCCTCGGCCAACTCCATCAACGTCGGCCGCCTCCTGCCGCAGGCGCTCTACTACCTCTGGGGGGCGCGCGAGGTGGCGCGCCTTCGCGGCGCCCGTCATCCGCTGCGGATCGTCGTGCCCAGCGGGAACCTCGGCAACCTGACGGCGGGCACGCTGGCCGAAGGCATGGGGCTCGAGGTCGACGGCTTCGTCGCGGCGCACAACGCCAACGACTACTTCGCCCGCTACCTGCGCGGTGAGGTGCGGCCGTACGACTTCGAGGCGAGCGTCGCGACGTACTCCAACGCGATGGACGTGGGGGCGCCGTCGAACTTCGAGCGGTTGATCGCGCTCTTCGGCGACCGTCTCCGCGAGAAGGTTCGTGGCGTCGCCGTGGACGACGCGGCCACGCTCGAGCGCATCCGGCGGACGTACGACGAGGACGGCGTCATGGTCTGTCCCCACACCGCGGTCGGCCTCGAGGCGCTCGCGCGGTCGCGCGCGAGCGAAGGGCGGCGCACCCCCACGCTCGTGCTGGCCACGGCGCACCCTGCCAAGTTCCCGGACGTGGTGGAGCGCGCCGTAGGTCAAGCGCCGCCGCTCCACCCGGACCTCGAGGCGTTGCGACGCGCCGAACGCCGCGTCGAGCCGCTGCAAGCAGACCCGACGGCCCTACGAGACGTGTTGCTTGCCTGGGCCGACCACGACGACGACTGAGCGCGCCGGCCGCGATCGGCGGCTCACCCGTGCCCGCGCAGCGGGCTCATCGGCGCTGCGCGTACGGGCCGTCCTGGTCGTCTCCGAGATGCACCACGCGCATCTCGCGCATCAGTTTCACCAGGTGCGCCAACACGCTCTTCTCGGCCAGCTCCAGCACCGCCTCGGGTAGCGCGGGGTAGACGCGCGCGGTGATGCCCGCGGCATCGAGCGGCCCGCCGGCGAGCGCGTCGAGGACTTGACGCTCGCGTTCCAGCCGGTGGTCGCGTAGTTCGGCCAGCCTCCGGCGCGGGTCGGTGACGATGCCGCCATGGCCGGCGCCGATCGCCAAGGGATCGGCTTCGGCGATGCGGGCGAGGCTTCGCAGGTAGTCCTGCATGTCGCCGTCCGGGACGCCGACCCACACCGAGCCTTCGGCAGCGACCATGTCACC
>CAZOTV010000057.1:15256-17484 GCA_964582795.1 uncultured bacterium | reverse complement strand
CGTCGCAGCGGTCTCGCCGAGCCGGATCCGCTCGCTCGGTTCCATCGCGGCCACCACGTTCGCGATCAACGCGGGGAACGCGGGCCGGAGAACGAGGTCGGTCTGACTCGGGTGGAACGCGGCCTGCAAGATCCAGCTGTCGCCGTCATCCCGCAGCCGCAGCACGGGGGTGAGATCGGCGGTACGCGCGAGCACTTGCCAACCGTCCTCCTCGCCGAACGCTTCGGACGTCGGGTCGAGTCCGACCACTGCGTCGCGGAGGTCGACGAACCGAAGGAGGTCATGCGCTCGGTCCCAGTCGCGGATCACGCGGTACTCCGGCGCCTCCGCCGGTGGCGCGAACAAGACGTAGTGCCCGGGCGGAAGCCCTTCGGCGCTCGCGCGTGTCAGGACATGCAGGTCGGCGGGCACCAGCGCGGCCGCGCGCACCAGCGACGTCTCGCTGTTCGGCATGGCCTCGAGCGCACGCAGGAGCGGGCCGTGGGCATCGTTGGTGACGATGCTCAGCGTACGGCTACCGGCGAAAGCGCGATCGTCCAGTGCCAGTGCGTCACTCTCCGGCACGGTGAGGCGCGCTTCGATGACGCCGACGACGTCGGTGAGCGGGAAAGTGATGGTGCCCGCGCCGTCCGAAGGCACCAGCACGGTTCCGCGTGCGAGCTCGGCTTCGTCCAGCAGCAACCGTACCTCGACCTCGCGAGGACGCGCCCCGCTTGCGACCAGGCTGACGAACGCCTGATCGATGCCGACGTCGAACGCGGCGATCCCGACGTTCTCGACTTCGTCACCGAGACGGTGCACCTGCACGCGGCCGAGATCGATCTCCTGGTCGGTGAACAGGTGGACCTCTGCGCCGGGAAGTAAGGACGCGGCGAGATCGAGCGCGCCCGACACATCGGCCTGGGCATCGCCGGTCGAGATGGCGTCGATCGCAGCAGTGCGCTCGTCGGGAGGGGCGTCGAGGGGAACCATCACGCGCGGTTCCAGACCGACGCGCACGATCGCCACGCGGCCCGCTCCCGCCACGAGTTCCTTCGCTGCCGCTCGCGCGAGGTCCACGCGTGTTCCGCCCGCGGCGCCGGTGGACGCGCCCATGCTGGCCGACGCGTCGATCAGTAGGACACGGTCAGGTAGCGCCGCCGCGGCGATACGGGGCTGAGCCAACGCCAGCGCGGAGAGAGCGGTGAACGCGAGTTGCGCCACCAAGAGCCACGTCGGCGAGAAGCGGCGCTTCCGGGCCACGGTCTGTTGCGCTTTGCGCCAGAGGAACAGCGCCGAGACGTCGTGACGCCGGCGGCGAGCGCGCAGGTAGTGAAGCGCGATCACCAGCGGGAGCGCAAGGAGCAGCCACAGGAAGGTGGGCGCCGCGAAGGTCATGCGCGCCCTGACCGAGCGAGGAGGTCCGCGGTGGATGCCGGCATGCGTGGGCAGTGTACTTCGCCGGGCAACCCAGACGACGAAGGTCATGACCCAGGCCGGGTGATGCTGGGCCTGTACCGAGGAGGTGCGCGATGCCCGACCCGAACCCACCCGCCGCCGTCCATCCCGCTCCGCTCGCGATCGGCGACGCCGCGCCCGACTTCGACCTACCCGCCGTGAACCCGGACGCGGCAGGCAACCGCGTCCGCTTGGCAGACGTGCGCGCCAAGCTGTTCGTCTACGTCCAGGGCTGCAACCACTGCCCGTACGTCCTGGCCAACATCGACCGGCTGACCGCGCTCGCCCGGGCCTACGAGCAAGACGTCACTTTCGTGATGGTGAACTCCAACGACGCCGAGGCGTATCCCGACGACGCGCCCGAGGCGATGGCGCGCTTCGCCGAGGAGCACGCCCTGCCGTTCGCGTACCTACTCGACGAGGACCAGACCGTCGCCAAGGCGTACCGCACGTTCCGCACGCCGGAAGTGTTGGTGTTCGACCAGCAGCGCCGGCTGGCGTATCACGGCCGCATCGACGACAGCCCGAAGGACCCGGCGAGCGTGTCGCGCCACGAACTTCGCGAAGCCCTCGACGCCCTGCTGGCCGGTCGCGTCCCCTCCGAGCCGGAGACGTGGGCGGTGGGTTGCACCGTGAAGTGGAAGCCGGGCAACTTCCCGCAGGCGGGCGTCGAGCAAGGTTGACCGGTCGACGGCAACCGACGCGACGGGCCCGGCCGGACCACCCTCGCAGACGACGCTGAAGCGATCGGCGCGCCGGCGCCCGCGTGACACCACGCGCCGTTGCCCGCG
>CAZOTV010000057.1:0-15156 GCA_964582795.1 uncultured bacterium | reverse complement strand
CGCGCGACGCGACGCGCCGCGCGGTACGGGTACGGCCGCTCAGACCTGGAACACCCCGAGGCGGAAGTCCTGCGTCGTCACGTCGTGCGCGCAGGCGTCCAACGCGCGGATCAAGCGTTGCCGCAGCTCCGTGGGCAGCACGATCTCGTCGATCCACAAGCGCGCGCCCGCGTAGCGGATGTCGAGCGCCTCGTCGTACCCGGCCTTGATGCGTTCGTATAGCTCCGCCAGGGTGTCGTCGTCCGGCTCGATACCCTTGCGCTTCAGTTGCGCGGCCTGGATGTCGAGGATGGTCTTGGCCGCCTGCTGGCCGCCCATCACGCTGAAGCGGGCGCTCGGCAGCGCGAACAGGAAGCGGGGAGCGTACGCCTTGCCGCTCATGGCGTAGTGCCCGGCGCCGTACGACCCGCCCAGGATGACGCTGATCCGCGGCACGACGCTGTTCGACACCGCGTTCACCATCTTCGCGCCGCGCCGGATGATGCCCTCTTCCTCGCTCTCCCTGCCCACCATGAAGCCGTTGACGTCGTGGAAGAACAGGATGGGGATCCCGGCTTGGTTGCAGTTCAGGACGAACCGCGCCGCCTTGTCGGCCGCGTCGGCGTAGATGACGCCGCCGACCTGGAGGCGCCCACGATCCTTGACGACCACCTTCTGGTTCGCCACGACCCCCACGGGGTAGCCGCCCAAACGACCGGTACCGCAGACGAGCGTCTTGCCATACTCGGCCTTGAACTCGTCCAGTTCGGACGCGTCGAGCAACCGCGCCAGCACCTCACGCACGTCGTACGGCTTGGCTCCGCCCTCGGCCGGCAGGATGCCCGCTAGGTCGACTTCGCGTTCTCGTGGCGGCACCGGCTCCGTCTTGCCACGTGCCCAGGCCGCCAACTCCGGTGGCGCGTAGCTCGCTGCCAACCGGCGGAGCCGAAGGATGGCGTGCGCGTCGTCGGGCTCGCGGAAGTCGACGGTGCCGGCGATCTCGGCGTGCATGCGGGCGCCGCCAAGCTCCTCGGAGCCGACGTCCTGGCCGATGGCCGCCTTCACCAGCGCCGGTCCTGCCAGGTAGAGGCCGGAGCCGTCGGTCATCACCAGCGTGTCGCACATCACCGGCAGGTACGCGCCGCCGGCGACGCAGTTGCCCATGATGGCCGCGAGTTGCGGGATGCCCATGGCGCTCATGCGAGCGTTCAGGTAGAAGACACGGCCGAAGTCGTCTTGATCGGGGAAGATCTCGTCCTGCATCGGCAGGTACACCCCGGCCGAGTCGACGAGGTAGATGGTCGGGATGCGGTTCTCGAGCGCGATGGTCTGAGCTCGGATGACCTTCTTCGCCGTGATCGGGAAGAACGCTCCCGCCTTCACCGTGGCGTCGTTGGCGACGATCATCCAGTCGCGTCCTGCAACGCGGCCGATCCCGGTGACGACGCCGCCCGCCGGGGCGCCGCCTTCCTCTTGGTACATCCGCCATCCGGCGAACGCCATGACCTCGTCGAACGCCGGGGCGTCGTCGTCCAGCAGGGCAGCGATCCGCTCGCGCGCGGTCCAGCGTCCCTTGGCGTGTTGTCGCTTGGCGGCCCCGGCGCCTCCACCGAGCGCGATCTGCTCGCGTTGCGCCCCCAGGTCCGCGGCAGCCGCGGCCCAGGCCTTCCGGTTGGCGTGGAACGTGCCGGCGCGACGCTCGTCGAGCGTCACGGCCGAGTCCACGCGGGCGATGGAGCGCTTGGAGCGCCGGACGGGCATCCGGTCAACGCGGCGTGAACGCCAGTACCACCAACAGCCCGCCGCCGGCGTTCTCGATCCGATGGCCCAGACCTGCGGGTACGCTCAACAGCTTGCCCTTACCGAGCCGCTCGGTCTCTTCGCCGGCGCGAACCAAGGCCTCCCCTTCCAGCACCTGGTAGACCGCGGTGTGCCCGAGGTCCCTTGGCTCGTCGATCTGGCCGGCCTCGAAGCAGAGCATGGCGACCCGAAGGTCGTCTTGGTCGACGAGGTCGCTGTGTTGGACGCCCGCGAGCGAGAACCGGCGTGCGTCGCCGATGGTGACGATGTTCATCTTGCGTCCTCTCTTGGTTCGCATCAGGCATCGGGCGCGGACACGTTGGCTGGCGGCCGCTCCGGCGAACCCTCCTCGTCAGCCTACATCGTGGCCCTCGCCTCGGCCCGGCCGTGCCGTTGCAGGCGCGACGAACGCGGTCGGGAACGGTGTGTGGATAACCGCCTGATTCTGTGGATAAGTCGTGGCTATTGACATCGGGAGGGCGGCTCTGGTATTGGGGGCCGGCATCCTATTCGATGCCAGAAACCGCGTCCTGGACGCACGCTCTCGGTTAACCCCGTCGCAGTCGCTGTCTCTGGCGCGTGACCCTAGGTTATCCACAAGCCTGTGGAGAACTCCGCGTGATTGTGGAGAAACCCGAGCGTTCCGATGCCAAGGGCAACCTTCCGGTGGCGCCGGCCGTCGGCGGCCCTCCATGCTCCCCGTAGATGCCACGCGGGTCCTCCAACGAGTCGCCTTCGAGCCGCTCGAGCCTCAGGTCTTGCCTAGGCGCCGGAGGCGGCGCGCACCGCTCGAACGAACGCTTCGACGCGCGCGGGGTCCTTCACGCCCGGCGCGCGCTCGACTCCGCTCGCGACGTCGACGCCGTACGGTTCGAGCGTCGCGATGCCGGCCGCTACGTTCTCGGGCGTCAGGCCCCCCGCCAAGATCAACCGTGGATGCCCCCGCCACGCACCCGCCTCGTCCCAGCCGAACGCGACCCCCGAACCGGGATGCGCGGCGTCGAGGAGCACGGCATCGGCTGGGTACGTCGCCAGAGCCTCGGGCGTGACGTGCGGCCCGAAGGCGACTGCGCGGACGACGCGTACCTCCTCGCGCAGCGCCGCGGCGTATGCGGGCGGTTCGGCACCGTGAAGCTGGACGGCGTCGAGGCGGAGTCCGCGCACCGCGCCGCGCACCTCGTCGATGGGAGCGTCGACGAAGACGCCCACGCGCGCTACGAACGGACCGAGGCCGGCCACGATGGCCTCGGCCCGCTCACGGTCGATACGGCGCTTGGAACGCCGCGCGAAGATCATCCCGATGGCGTCGGCGCCAGCCCGTTCGGCCATGACGGCGTCCTCCGGTCGGGTGATGCCGCACACCTTGACGCGAACGGTGGCGCGTGAAACGCGGTGGCCCGTGCTCACGGACGCTTCGGCCGCGCTCTCGGGCTCGCCGGACGATCCGACGGACCGGTCGGCGGCGCTCACGAACGCACCGCGGGCGCCGTCGCCGGGACGACGTCGATCGGGACGCCGAGGGCGTCGGCCAGAAGTTCGGAGCGCACCTGCGCCATCTCCACCTCGACGTGCGCGTCGGCCTTCGACCACGCCTCGATCCGGAGGGGTGACGCGAGGGGGTCTTCGCAAGTCACCGCTTCGATACGCTGCGACTTCGCGCGGTCGAGGTACTCCGCCATCCGCAGGATGCCCGACAGGACGCGCACCCGCTGCATGTCACCGGCTTCGAGCACGGCGCCGAGGCCCTGCTCCGAGGGCGTACCGCGCCGGTGATACCGCACCAGCAACGCGATGATGGCCTGCTCGCGATGCTCGAATCCCGCCAGCGGGCGCCCCATGACCAGGTACATGCCGTGCTTGTGGTGCGCGTAGTAGTCGATGACCATGCCGACGTCATGGACGACGGCCGCGGCCGCCAAGAGCCTGCGTTCCGCCTCGCCGAACCCGTGCCGGGGGCGAAGGTCGTCGAAGAGTTGCACGGCGAGGTCGCGCACGTGGCCATCGTGCTCGGGGCGGCCTTGGTACTCGCGCTCGAGGTTCCAGACGGAGAAGTCACGGACGTCGGGCGCGAGGTGATCGCCTCGTGGGAAGAGATAGGGGTAGAAGAGGCCCTCGCGCAGACCCTGACCGCTGATCATCACCTCGTCTGCCTGCAACAGCTCGAGCAGCGTGCGGATGACGATTCCGCCCGCGACGATGATGTCGGCGCGGTCACGGTTCAAGCCGCCCACCGCGCGACGCGCGTCGAGCGGCATGGCGAGGAGGTCGTCGACCAAGGCGGCGAGCCGGTTGCGCTTCAACCGGTAGCCGTGCAGCAGCTGCGGCACGTAGCCGTCGGCTTGCTGCACGACGTTGGCGAGGTTGCGCAAGGTTCCGCCCATGCCCACCACCGGCGCGCCCCGCGGTAGGCGTGCCAGGTCGTCTTCGAGCGCGTGGCGCACGGCGCGCGTCAACGCCTTGACCTGCTTCGGCTTGGGCGGGTCGGTGGACAAGTACTCCTCGGTCGCGCGCACGGCGCCGAACGGGTAGGCGCGGCCTACACGGAAGCGCCGGTCTCGCATGGCGCTGACCTGCATGCTCCCGCCGCCGAGGTCGAACACCACGGCGTCGCTCACGGGCAGCGAGTTCGCGACCGCCAGCACGCCCGCGCCGGCTTCTTCCTCGCCGGACAACACGCGCAGATCGACCCCTGCGCGCTCTCGTGCCGCCTTCAGGAACGCGTCGCCGTTCACCGCGACGCGCACGGCGCTGGTGGTGGTCGCGCGCACGTGCCGTATCCGTGCCGCGTCGCAGTAGCTGCGGAAGGTTCGTAGGGCGTCGATGGCCCGTTCGAACGGCTCGGGCCGGATCACGCGTTCCTCGCCCATGCCCTCGGACAGCCTGACGAGCTGACGCAACTCGTCCACCATCCGGAAGCGGCGCTCGGGTTCGAACTCGAGGGCGACGAGGCGCGCGGTGTTGCTGCCGAGGTCGATGATGGCGACCGACTGCACGCGGCAAGTATCGCATGGGCCGTGATGCCGTCGCTCAGCCGACGTTCTCCAGGTGCCGTACGGTGTGCTTGCGCTCGTCGCCGATCAGCAGGAACGCATCGATGCGCATGGCGGTGTCGGGCGAGCGAAGTACGGTGGCCACGAACTGCCGCGCCGTTCGTCGGACGCGGCCGAGCTTGCGCGCGTCGATCGTCTCGGCCGGGTCGCCGTAGCGAGCGCTCTTGCGTTGGCGTACCTCGACGACGACGACGGTGGGGCCGTCCTCGAACACGAGGTCGAGTTCGCCCCCGCGGAGTCGGTAGTTGACGGCCAGCGGGCGCCAGCCCTTCGCGAGCAGGTGTCGGTACGCGACGCGCTCGGCCCAGTGGTCGGGCTCGGGCGGCGTCGTTTCGTTCATCGGCTTGGCGTGACGGCGATCCGTTCGGCGTCGGCCCAAAGACCCTCGAGGTCGTAGAACGAGCGCGCCTCGGGGCTCATGATGTGCACCACGACCACGCCGTAGTCGAGCAGCACCCAGCGGACGGACGGGCCCTCCACTCCGCGCGGCAGGTGACCGTGCTCTTTCATCCGCTCGCGGACGGCGTCTTCGAGCGCCTTCAGCTGCAGGCTCGACTCGCCCGTGGCGACCACGAACCAGTCGAGCGTGTCCGACACGCTTCGTAGGTCGAGGACGGCGATGTCGGCCGCGCGCTTGTCGTCGAGCGCGTCGACGATGAGCTGCACGTCATCGGGCGCTCCGTCGCGGCCGGCGTCCGGCTCGGCGGCGCGCCCGGTTGGCGTCGTTTCGGTGGTCACGTCGGATCCTCCGGTCATCGGTCTTCGTGGACGGCGAGTACCGTCTCGGGTCGGGAGATGCGGGCCGGGGCGTCCGACCCCAGCACGAACTCGAGCCCCACCTGGGTGCCTCGGAACGGCTGGAAGCGGTCGACTTGCTGTTTGCCGGCATGCAGCAGTTCGGCGAAGTAGTCGGCGTCTTCCCACGTCGCGAGCGTGGCGAGCACGCGCGTCGGCGTCGAGTCGAGCTCGCCTTGCCTCACGAGGATGCGGTCTTCGGGCACACCGAACCCGATCAAGCGGTCGCGGTACCAGTCAGCTAAGCCTGGCGTTCCGCTGTGATCCGTGACGAGCAGCGTCAGGTCGGGCGGCTCGCGGAAGACGCGCGGTGTGCCCCCGAAGGTGCTCGCCATGAACGAGTGCACCGTGGCGGGGTCGTACAGCACGACCGATCCGACTCCTTCGACGGTCGCCTCCTCGTTCGGTAGCGTCGCGGCGGTGGACAGCGTGAGGTTGGGAACGCGGGTCGCCAGCTGGCGTGCCAGAGCCGGGCTGGCGTTGGTCTCGACGTCTTTGAAGAAGGTGTCGACGAGCTCGGGCAAGAGCGTCACGGCGCGCACGTTGAGTTCCTTGACGCGTTGCAGCATGGCGTATGCCAGCCGCTTGACGTTGTCGAGGCGGTCGATGTCACCCCGCAGGCTGGCGCGGTAGCGGATGAACTTGCTCGCGTCGACGCCGTCCATGTGGCGCGGACCGGCGGGGAAGTGGATGTGCAGGCCACCGACGTTGTCGTCGTAGTTCATGGGGTACGGCACGTCGACCTGTACGCCTCCGAGCGCGTCGACCAAGTTCTGGAAGATGTCGAGCTTGACGATGGCGTAGTAGTCGACCGGCACGCCGAGGATGGCCTCGACGCGGCGCCTGAGTTCCTCGGCCCCCCCGCGCGCGTAGACGCCGTTGATGCGCCTGCCCACGTCCTGGAGGTAGAGGTCGCGCGGGATGGCGATCATGGTGATGTCGTCGCCTTTGATGTCGACGTAGATGATGGTGTCGGTGTTGATGCCGGCGGTGCTCGTCGCGCCGTCGTAGTTCCAGCCGATGATGGTGCCGTCCTGGGCGTAGATCGGTTGGGCATCTGCCTGCTCGTAGAAGATGTCGCGGCCGGCCACCACCATGCTGACGTGGAAGTCGTCCGCCGCGAGCCCGAGGAGGTCACGCTGCTCGTCGCTCAGCGCCCGACGCGTCACGTCGCGCGTGAGCCAGTACCCGACCAGGCCGGCCAGCGCGACCAGCAACCCGAGCACCGTGAGCAGGCGCGCGTTACGGCGTGTCATGGATCTCCTCGTACGCCTGCAGCGTGCGTGGATGGATGGCCTTGCCGGTGCGGCGCAGGTAGGTGACCTTGCTGCGAACGGCCTGGCGGTACGCGCCTGATAGGTCACGCATCGCGAGGCCGCGGATGTCGTCGTTCACGCCTCGGCCCGGTTCACACACGTCGGCAACGTACACCGCCACGCCGACGCGGTTGATGAGCGGGACCCCGAAGACGTGTCCTTCGATGGCTTCCAGCACGGTGGGATCATGCACGCCCCACTGCTCGGCCAGGATGCGGCCCGCGCGTCCGTGGAGCGCGAGCGGATGCTCCGCCTCGACGGCGCAGGTCGGCGGGGCCATGGCGATGAGCTCCTCCTCGGACATGTCACGCGCGGCGTCGTGCAGCACGGCGGCCAACGCGACCTGCTCGCGCTCGGCCTGGGTGAAGCCGTTCGCCACAGCGATCTCGTCGGCGAGCTTCGCGACGCGCCGGATGTGCTCGAAGCGCTCCCAACCGACGACGCTGCGCACGCGTTCGCAGTAGGGCGCGACGGTGGGACGAAGGCAGGCTTCGTAAGCTACACGGTCTTCGATCATGTTCGTGTCGGCGGCCGCAGGTGCGATCGACCACGTCTCCTCTCACCGAGGTTGGCAGGCGCTTCGCTTCGGCGGCGCCTGGTGGCGGTTCCGCGGTCGGTCACAACGGCAGCCGGCGTACGGTCAACGTAGCATGCGCCTCTCGTCATCCAACGTCGTCCTCGGCGAATGCCGAGGCGTCGGCATCGGCCGAGGCGTCGGCGTTAGCCGAGGCGTCGGCGCCAGCCGAAGCGTCTTCATCACCCGCCGCGCCTCCGCCGGCGAAGGCGTCCTCTTCTTCCCCGTCGCTCACGCCCGCAACCACGGCGTCGTCCTCGCCGGGCGGTGCATCGACCGCACTGGTGTCATCGAAGTAGTCGAAGACCGCTCCGGCGATCTCCACCTCGTCACCCGACTGGGCGCCGGCCTTCTTCAGCGCGGCGTTCACGCCGAGCGTGCGGAAGTGGTGCTGGAGGTACGCCACGGCGTCGCGGTTGGTCGGGTCGAAGCGGGCCACCACGGCCTCGATCGCGCTGCCGGTCACCACCCAGCCACTGCCGCTCATGTCGCGCGCCACGCGAAGGGGTAGGACCACGACGCGTCTTCCGGTGGCCGCCTTGACGGGCTCCGGCCGCGGCGGCAGCAGGTCGAACAACGTCTCCACGAAGGCGCCGAGACCCGCGCCCGTGAGCGCCGACACGCTCAACACCGGCAGCCCGAACCGCGCCAGCTCGTCTTCGACCCCGCGCACCTCGGCCAACTCCGACGGTGGACCGTCGCCCGCCAGGTCGGTCTTGTTCAGCGCCACCACGGCCGGACGATCGAGCAAGTCGGGGTCGTACTCACGAAGCTCGCGTTGCAGCGCGTCGAACGTCGCTGCGGGTTCGTCTGCGATGTCGAGCACGTACACCAGCAACCGTGTCCGCGAGATGTGCCGTAGGAACTCGAGGCCGAGACCCTTGCCGAGGTGCGCGTCTTCGATGATGCCGGGGATGTCGGCCATGGTCAGGCGTTCCCGCTCCGACGAGTCCGCGCGCTCGACCACACCGAGGTTCGGGCTGAGCGTGGTGAACGGGTAGTCGGCGATCGTCGGCTTCGCCGCCGACACCGCTGCTAGCAGGCTGGACTTGCCGGCGTTCGGGTAGCCCACCAAGCCGACGTCCGCGATGGTGCGCAGTTCGAGCTGCAGATGCCGGTGCTCACCCGGCGTGCCACGCTCCGCGAAGCGCGGCGTTCGCCGCTGGGCGTTGACGAACGCCGCGTTACCACGCCCGCCCTCGCCGCCGCGCGCCACCACCGCGGTCTCGCCAACCGTCACCAGGTCGGCCAGTCGCTCACCGGTATCGATGTCGATGGCGATCGTGCCGACTGGTACGTCGATGACGAGGTCCTCGCCGCTCGCACCCGCCTTGTTGCGGCCTTCGCCCTGCCGTCCGGTCTGCGCGCGGAAATGCGTCCGGTCGACCAACTTGTCGAGCGAAGACACGTCATCCACGGCATGCAGAACGACCGAGCCGCCTCGGCCGCCGTGGCCGCCGTCCGGACCGCCTTTCGGGACGTACTTCAACCGCAGGAAGGAGAGCGCGCCATCGCCACCCTTCCCCCCTTGCACGTGGATCTCCAGTACGTCACGGAACGGCATGGTCACTCCATGAAGAACGCGGCCCTGCGTCGAGGGCCGCGTCAGGATTCGATGTCGGCGCGCTCGGCTGGATCAGTCGGCCGCGACCGCCTCGGTGGGGGTCATCTC
Source organism: uncultured bacterium (assembly GCA_964582795.1). Lineage (GTDB taxonomy): Bacteria > Deinococcota > Deinococci > Deinococcales > Trueperaceae > CAZACZ01. The sequence goes on along the minus strand of CAZOTV010000057.1, from coordinate 5,970 downwards.
GATGCTCACGTAGCGGCCCTTCGCGCCTTTGTTCGCGAACCGAACGACGCCGTCACGCAGCGCGAAGAGCGTGAAGTCGCTGCCCACGCCCACGTTGCGGCCGGGCTTGAACTTGGTGCCGCGCTGACGAACGAGGATGTTGCCGGCGGCGACGACCTGGCCGTCGAAGCGCTTCACGCCGAGGCGCTTGGACTGGCTGTCGCGCCCGTTCTTGGAACTACCGACGCCTTTCTTGTGTGCCATCTAGGACCGTCTCCTCGCTACCGTCAGCCCTGGACCTTGGTGATCCGGACTTCGGTGTACGGCTGCCGGTGGCCGATGTGCCGCCGGTAGTTGGCCTTCGCCTTGAACTTGTAGACGTGGATCTTCTCGCCCCGACCGTGCGAAACGACCTCGGCCGTCACGGTGGCGCCCTTGACGCGCGGGGCGCCGACCTTCACGGTCTCGCCACCGAGCATCAGCACGGGCAGGTCCACCACGGCGCCGGCCTCGGCGTCCAACTTCTCGAGGCGAACGACGTCGCCTTCCGCCACGCGGTACTGCTTCCCGCCCGATTCCACGATTGCGTACATCTCCGACCTCCAGAGCCGTCGTCCGGTTGCGGACGCGGCCCGTGATTCGACCCACGAAACCGCGGGCGACGCCCCATCGGGGGCCGCCTCGCTTCCAGAAGTCGAAGTATAGCCGAGCGGCGGCCCTCAGGCAAGCGCCGCCGCGCACTCTACCCTTCAGAACGGGAAGAACAGCGGCACCAACGCGAGCACCAGGATCATCACCACGATCTGCAGTGGGACGCCGATGCGCACGAAGTCCATGAAGCGATACTGCCCCGGCCCCAGCACCAGGGTGTTGACGGGGGACGCCACCGGCGTCGCGAACGCCGTGGACGCTGCCAGCGCGACGATCACCACCATCGGCTCGGGCGCGACTTCGAGCAGCACCGCCGCTTCGAACGCGATGGGGGCGAGCAGCACCGCCGTGGCCGTGTTCGAGATGACCTGGCTAGCGACCGACGTCAACAGGAAGAGCGCCGCGGCCAGCGCCATCGGACCGTGCGACCCGACCACCGCGACCAACGCGTTCACGGCCGCCTGCACGCCACCACTGACCTCGAGCGCGGTCGCCAACGGCAGCATCCCGGCGATCAAGACGACCGATGGCCATTGGATGCTGCGGTACGCCTCGTCCATGTCGATGCAGCCGGTCAACACCAGCGCGGCGGCAGCCAGCACCACCGCGATCACGGCCGGCAGCCAGCCGAAGGTCAGGAGCGCCAGCATCGCCGCCAAGATCGCCGTCGCGACGCCGGCCCGTTCGCGCCGCGGCGCGGACTCCTCGGTGTGCCCCGCGACGCTCAACACCACCGCATCGTGGCGTTCCTGACGCAGGAGCGCGAGCGCAGCAACGGGGCCTTCCACCAAGAGCGTGTCGCCGAACCGCAACCGTTCTGCCGCCAGTCCCTCGCGCACCGTGTCGGCCCCGTGCCGCAGCGCCACCACCTGCAGGTCGAAGCGCTCCCGGAACCGAAGGTCCGCCAGCGTCCGACCCAGCCAGCTCGAGCGCGGCGTGGGGAGGACCTCGGCGAAGGTGAGATCGGCGGGCACGATGCCCTCGTCCGAAGGGTCGACGGTCACGAGCCGTACCGCGCAGTTGGACGCGAGCCTGGCCATGCCGTCGCGACTGCCCTGCAACAGGATCCGGTCGCCCTCTTCGATGCGCGTGCCCGGGCCGATCCGCTTCGACCTGCCGAGGTGCCTTCGCGTTCGCCGGTGCGCACGCACCGCCGCGGGGTCGGTGTCGACCGCCAACACCTGCACCCCCAGCCGTTCCGGCCACTGCAGGTCGCCGAGCGTGGCGCCGACGAGCGGAGACTCGGCCGGCACCACCAGACGAGCGAAACGCTCCGGCAGTCCGTACCGCTGCGCCACGTCGGTCCACGGTTCCTGCTCGTCGGAGGCGCCGCCCGGGGCGACCGGCGCGCGCCGCGGCAGCAACCTGCGGCCCACGAGCGCCACCGCCGCGATCCCGACGACGGTGATGATGGCGCCGACCGGCGTGAAAGCGAAGAAGCCGAGCGCGGACCGACCCTTGGCCTCGAGCAGTTGCGACGCCACCAGGTTCGGCGGCGTCCCGATCAGTGTGAGCATCCCTCCCAGCAACGAGGCGAACGACAGCGGCAGGAGCAAGCGCGACGGACTGACGCCCGCCCGCCAACCCAGCGCCACCACGATCGGCAGCATCACCGCCACGGTTCCCGTCGAACTCATGAAGCCGGAGAGCACGGCGGTGGCGAGCATGAGCGCAGCGACCAGTCGTCCTTCGTCGTTGCCCGCGAGGGCGCCGATGCTGCGCGCGACGCGCTGCGCGATGCCCGTCTGCGTCAGCGCTCCGGCCACGACGAACAAGCCGGCGATCATGATCACCAACGGGTCGGCGAACCCCGCCAGCGCCTGCGCCGGCGTGAGCAGGCCCGTTAGCACCAGCGCCAGGACCACCAGGACCGCCACGAGATCGAGGCGGATCTTGTCGCTGACGAACAGCGCGACGGCGACAGCGAGGATGACGAGGACGACGACCAGGTCGGAGGACATGTCGACCCCAGCCTATGCCCGCGTAGGGCGCGCGTCCTCGGGCGAACGTCCTCGCTCGCGTTACGGCGCGTGGCGCCGCGGGTTCGCTTCGAAGAAGCCCCACAGCATGTCGCCGGCGTCGATGTCCATGTTGACGCGCCCGAGCGACTCCTCGGGCAATGAGCGCACGCCCGGCCAGACGTGACCGCCCCCGACCACGGCGACGAGGATGACCTGCCCCCCGGTCGCGCACCCGCCAACGCCGAGGAGCTCCACGCGCGTGCCTGGCGACGCGCCGGTCTCCGGGATCGAGCTGCGCTGGCCTTCGTCGTCACACCCCGCGCGCGTCGCCCAGTAGGCGAATGCGTGGGGAACGGACATCAGGATCTCCGCCTCACGGCCGTCTTCGGACCGCACCGAGAAGCCGTCCCAAGGCACGATCGGGTCGGCCGTGCCGTGCATGACGAGGAACGCGGCGGGCGCTTCGTTCGAGCAGAGCTGCGTCATCCCACCGAACCCGGCACCGCCGACGCTGCCGTAGGCGGCGAAGAGGTCGGGCCGTTCGCACGCGACGCGGTTGGTCATGAAGCCGCCGTTCGAGAACCCGGCCAGGTAGGTACGGTCGGCATCGAGACCCAGCGACGTCACCAGATGCTCGGCCAACGTCGCGAGGAAGACCACGTCGTCGCGGTCTGCGTCTTCCACCTTCTCGTAGCCGGGCAGGCCGCGGGTGTAGTTCCACTCGTGCGCGATGCCGTCGGGATACGCCACCACCAGGCCGTGCGCGTCTGCTACGGCGTCGAAGTCGGTGATGTCACGCATCCCGGCCCCCGTGCCACCCCGTCCGTGCAGCAAGATGACCAAGGGCGCGCCTGCGACGTCGGGCGCACCGGCCGCACTGCCGGCTTCGGTAGCGCCGGTAGCGTCCCCAGCCGCTCCCGCGTCGGCGCCAGGCGCACGAGCGGCCACGGGTAGATGCAGCTCGTAGCCGCGCACTCGTCCGTCGACCACCAGCACGTTGGGTCCTTCCACCGGCATCGAAGCGTTCGGCCCGGCGGATCCCTGGGCCTGGGCAGCCCCCACGAGCTCGATCGCCGCCAGCGCCAAGAGCACCAGGAGCGGGCGAGCGATCGACGTTGGGGACGGGCTTCCTACGATGTGGCGGGCAAGGTTCGCAGCGAATCGCACGCCAGAGTATATGTCCGCTTCGTCCGGTTGCCCACCCGACCCGACGCGAGCAAGTGCCGGGGTACCCGAGCCCAAGCGGCGGGTTTTCCCAGCCCCATCGTGCCGACCCGTGGTTTTCCCCTTCCCCATGCCCTATACTCTTGTCGAGTTCAAGAAAGGAGCTCGCGCATGGCCAAGGCCAAGACCGTCAGCAAGGCCGACCTGGTCGACATGGTCGCCGACGAGACCGGACTTTCGAAGAAGTCCGTCAAGGAGACCATGGACGCACTCCTCGAAGCGATGTCCACCAGCATCGCCAAGGGGTCCAAGGTCACGCTCACCGGTTTCGGCACCTTCGAGGTGCGCAAGCGCAAGGCTCGGACCGGCGTGAAGCCCGGAACCACCGAGAAGATCAAGATCCCGGCGAGCAAGTACCCGGCCTTCAAGGCCGGCAAGAGCCTGAAGGATCAAGTCGGCGACAAGAAGTAACGCCGGTCGGGTCGGGTGCGCTTCCAGCGCGCGGCCCGTCGACGTGGGGAAGCGTTCGTGACCGCGCCGCTTGGCGCCGTTCACGAACGCTTCTTCCTTGGGTGGGCGCTTCCGCTCGGCGCGCGGCGACCTTGACACCGGTCAAGGCGAAGGCCGACCACTCCACGTAGCATGCCGATGTGCACGCACCGATCGTCGTCTACGCCACCATGTTCGGCACCACGGCCGCCGTGGCGGAGAAGGTGGCGGCCGAGCTGACCTCGGTGTTCGGCCGCGACACGCCCTGTCGCGACGTCGCCTGGCTCGACCTCGACGTGCTGTCGAACCACGACCTCATCGTGCTGGGCACCTCGACCTGGAACACGGGGCAACTGCCAAGCGATTGGGCGCCCCGCCTGACGGAGCTCGCTGCGCTCGACCTCCGAGGCAAGCGCGTGGCGCTGTTCGGCACCGGCGACCAACGCGGCTATCCCGACACCTTCGTCGACGCGCTCGACGACATCGCTTCGACCGTGGGCGCGGCCGGCGCCACGCTCCTCGGGACCTGGCCGGCTGCGGGCTACCGTTTCACCGCGTCGCGAGCGTTGCGGAACGGCCGACTGCTCGGCCTGGCGCTCGACGAGGACAACGAACCCGAGCGAACCGACGAGCGCGTGAGGAGCTGGGTAGCCGCCCTCGCTCAGGACGTCGGTGTTGCACTTCCGGCTCGAGCGGCGGCTGCCGCGCCCCTCGTTCCTGGGTAGAATCCACTTCAGATGCAGAACCCGCAAGGTTCCGCGCGCAGCATCCCCGCGATGCTGCGCGAGAGAGCGCACCACACCACCTTGGCGCATCGCGTCAAGGAGTTCGGCCTGTGGCGCGGCATCACGTGGGCCGAGTACGCCGCCGACGTCAACGCGCTGGCGCGCGAGATGGTCCACCTGGGCCTCGAACCGGGAGATCGCATCGCCGTGCTGTGCGAGAACCGGCCGGAGTGGATGGTGGCCGACATCGCGGCGCAGACAGCGGGCGGCGCCACCGTGGGGGTGTACACCACCAGCAGCTCCGAGCAACTCGAGTACTACCTTCACCATTCCGACGCGGTCGGCCTGATCCTCGAAGACGCCGAACAACTCGAGAAGTGGTTGGCCATCGCGCCGCGCTGCCCGGCCGTGCGCTTCGTGATCGTCGTCGAGCCCGAGGACGTGCCGGGAACCTTGGCCTGGAACGACGTGCTGGAAGCGGGTCGCGCGCGCTACGCGTCCGACCCCGGGCCGCTCGAGGAGCGGCTGGCGGCGATCCGACCGGACGACCCCGCCGTGTTCATCTACACCTCTGGCACCACCGGCAACCCCAAGGGCGCCGTCCTCAGCCACGCCAACCTGTCTTGGGCCATCGACGCCCTCTACGACGCGTTCCCGATGGACGAGCACGACGAACTGCTGTCGTTCCTACCGCTCTCCCACATCGTCGAGCGCCTCATCAGCGTGGCGGCGCCGCTACGCTTCGGCTACACCGTGAGCTTCACCGAGAACCTCGACACGGTGCTCACCAACCTCCAGGAGATCCGCCCCACCGTCTTCTTCGCCGTGCCGCGCATCTGGGAGAAGATGTTCTCGCTCGTCGAGCTGCACATGAAGGACGCCAACGTCATCAAGCGCGTGGCGTACCAGTGGGCGCTTGGCGCGGTGCGCGGGCGGGCGGCGGCGGACGGCGTGGTGCGGCGTGGCGAGGGCGTGGCCGGCACGCTGGCGCACCTGGCCGT
>CAZOTV010000056.1:2163-17497 GCA_964582795.1 uncultured bacterium | reverse complement strand
GGCGGGCTCGAGCAAGGTGGACGCGCACGATGCGGGCTCGCTCGGTGCGGGCTCGTCCAGTGCGGGCTCGTCCGGTGCGGGCTCGTCCGGTGCGGGCTCGTCCAAGGTAGGCGTTCCGAAGGCAGGAGCATCCGGCCCAGGCGCCGCCGGCGACACCGCAGCCGTACCCGAGTACGGCGCCATCCCGATCCAGATCCCGCCGGTCGACCTGCTCGACGAGCCGGAGGCCCCGGCCCTGGACAGCGGCGAGCTGGCCCGCGAGCACCGTGCCCGCGTTAGGCAGATCGACGAGACGCTCGCCAACTTCAAGCTCGGCGGGCGCGTCGTGGCCGCCGTGCGAGGTCCCACCGTGACCCGCTTCGAGGTCGAGCCGGCGCCGGGCGAGAAGATCAGCCGCTTCTCCAACCTCTCCGACGACCTGGCGCTCGCGATGGCGGCCGCCTCGGTGCGGATCGAGGCGCCGATCCCGGGCAAGAGCGTGATCGGACTCGAGGTGCCGAACGCGAACCGCGAGCTCGTCCGCTTCCGCGAGGCGGCGGAGTCGGCCAGTTTCCGGCGCACCAAGGCGCGCCTACCGATCATCCTCGGCAAGTCCATCGACGGCGAGATGGTGGTCGGCGACTTGGCACGGATGCCCCACCTGCTCATCGCCGGCTCCACCGGATCGGGCAAGTCGGTGGCCGTGAACACGCTGGTCGGGTCGCTCCTGTACCGCTTCCTGCCTACCGAACTGCGGTTCTTGATGATCGACCCCAAGATGGTCGAGCTCACGCCGTTCGACGGCGCGCCGCACCTGCTCAGGCCGGTCGTCACCAACCCACAAGACGCCGCCGGTGTGCTGCTCGGCGCGGTGGCCCACATGGAACGCCGCTACAAGATGATGTCGAAGCTCGGCGCGAAGAACCTCGACCAGTACAACGAGAAGGCGAAGAACCTCGACCTTCCGCCGCTGCCGTTCATCGTCATCGTCATCGACGAGTTGGCCGACCTGATGGTCACCAGCGCGAAGGAGGTCGAGTCGGCGATCATGCGCCTGGCGCAGATGGCGCGCGCCACCGGCATGCACCTGATCCTCGCCACCCAGCGACCCTCGGTCGACATCCTTACCAGCCTGATCAAAGTGAACGTCCCGGCTCGCATGGCGTTCGCGGTGTCCAGCAGCCACGACTCGCGCACCATCCTCGACTCGATGGGGGCCGAGCGCCTGATCGGCATGGGCGACATGCTCTTCTACCAGCCGGGCCTGGTGAAAGCCGTGCGCCTGCAGGGGCCGTTCGTGAGCGAGAACGAGATCGCGCGCGTGAGCGCGTTCCTGCGCCGTCAGTACTACGACGACGACTTCGTCGAGGCGTACGGCGCCGACTTCGACCCTCCGGCGGCCCACGACGCCGAAGGCGGCGGCCTCATCGACTGGAACGACGACAAGCTGAGGGTCGCCGCGGAACTCGTGATCAACGAGGGGCAAGCCAGTGTGTCGCGGCTCCAGCGACGGCTCCAGGTCGGCCACGCGCGTGCCGGCAAGCTGATGGACTCGCTCGAGGCGCTCGGCGTGGTCGGAGCGCACCAGGGAAGCAAGCCGCGCGAGGTGCTCGTCGAGTTGGGCGAGCTTCCGAACATCTTCGGCAAGTGAGCGGCACAGGCGACGGCGCCCGACGCTCGAGCGCCCCGCACCTGGGGGAAGGGCCGCCGTCCGTGACGGTGAGCGATCGTGGCGCGATGCGGCTGCTGGCGGGGCATCCGTGGGTCTACCGTTCCGACGTCGCGCATACCGTGCAGGAACCGGGCTTCGCTCGCGTCGTCGACCGTCGTGGCGCGGCGCTCGGGTGGGCAGCGGCGCACCCGCGCTCGACCATCGCGTTGCGCCTGGTGTCGCGTCACGACGCGCCGGTGAACGAGGCGGCGCTGCTCGCGGCGCTCGACGCCGCGCTCGACCTGCGCGACGCGTTGCAAGGCGACCCGTCCGCGGCCATGAAGAACGTGACCGGGTACCGACTGGTGCACGCGGAGGCAGACGGCCTTCCCGGTCTGGTCGTCGACCGGTTGGGGCCGGTGCTGGTGCTGCAGAACGGGTGCGCCGCCATCGAGCCCCACCTGCCCGCGCTGGTAAGGCGGCTGGTGGAGCGAGGATCGCCCCGCGGCGTGCTGGGGCGCTTCGACGGGCGCGCTCGGGCGCTCGAGGGGCTCGAGCAAGGCACGCCGGTCCTGTTCGGCGACGTTCCCGACGAGGTGGACGTGTCGGACGGGACCCTGACGTGGCGGGTGAAGCCGCGCTCCGGCCAGAAGACCGGGGCGTTCCTCGACCAGCGCATCAACCACCGCCGCTTCGCGCGGTTCGCATCGATGGCGCCCGGCGCGCGCCATGGCCGCGGCCTCGACGCGTTCTCCTACCATGGCGGTTTCGGTCTGCACCTGTTGGCCGCTGGCTACGCCGAGGTCGAACTGGTCGATGCTTCGGCCGACGCCCTTGCCGCGGCGCGCGACGCCGCGGAGCGCAACGGCCTGCGGGCGCCGAGCCTGACGCGCGCGGACGCGTTCGCGCGGCTCCGCGCACTGGACCGGGAAGCAACTCGCTTCGACGCGATCAGCGTCGACCCGCCTGCGCTCGCCAAGCGGGCGCGTGACCTACCGCGCGCCACCGCCGGCTACAAGGAGTTGAACCTTCGCGCCATGCGGCTCCTGGCGCCGGGCGGCGTGCTGGCGACGTCGAGCTGCAGCGCCCACCTCTCCGAGTTCGCCTTCCTCGACATGTTGGTCGACGCCGCGGCGGACGCCGGACGCTCCTTCCGGCTGCTGGGGCGCTACGGTCCGTCGCCCGATCACCCGGAGCGCCTAGGCTTCCCCGAGAGCCGCTACCTGAAGTTCGTGGTGCTCCAGGCCGTCGACGACGCGCCGGTGGGCGACGCTCCCGTGGGTGACGCGCCGGGCATGGACGCGGCGGTCGGCGACGAGACGCCGGGCTAGACGGTCTGCACCTTCACGTGCGGCAACAGCGCCTCCACGTCCTCGACGCGGCAGAGCGCCGTGCCGGGGGTCATCGCCGTCGCCGTGCCGCACGCCACCCCGAGGCGCAGCGCCGCCTCTCGTCCGCGACCTTGCGCCAAGGCCACCAAGGCGCCGGCCAGGAGCGCGTCGCCGGCCCCGACGGCGGAATCGACCGGGACACGAGGCGCCTGGGCGTGCAAGGCGACGCCCCCTTCGACCATGACGGCCCCGAGTGCCCCGAGGCTCGCCAGCACGATCGTGACGCCACGCGACGCGACCCCGTGCGCGGCCGTCACGGCGTCGTCGACCGTGGCGACCGTCTGGCCGGTGAGCCGCTCGAGCTCGTAACGGTTCGGCTTGACGAGGTAGACGCCTGCCTCCACGGCATTGGCGAGTTCGTCTCCGTCGGCGTCCACCGCGACGCGCACGCCCTCGCTCGCGGCGCGGTCGATGACGTCGTGGAGGAAGGTGGACGGCGTCGCGGGCAGAAGCGAGCCCGACAACGCCAACACGTCGGGCGCCCTGAGGTCGAACAGGCTCGCCAACAAGGTGGCGATGTGGCGCGCCTCGACCTCCTCGCCAGGCGCCGACACCCGCAGTTGCCGGCCGCGCGCGTCCTGCACGATGGCGTTCGTACGCGTGGCGCCCGGCACGTGGGTGAACCACGTGCGTACCCGCTCGGCCTCGAGCAGCTCCTCGAGTTCGTCCCCCGCCCGCCCACCGGCGAACCCCATGGCGACGGTGGGGTGACCGAGGCGAGCCGCGACGCGGCTGACGTTGATGCCCTTCCCGCCGGGGGCCCGCAGGACGGTGGTGGCACGGATGGTGTCGTCGAAGGCGAACTCCGGCACCTGGTAGGTGATGTCGAGCGCGGGGTTGGGGGTGAGGGTGTGGATCACGCGCGCGTCACCCGAACGCCCGCGCTGCGGCCCACGCCTTCCTCGTGCACGCCGGGCGCGCGCAACGCGTAGGCCATCGCGGCCGTGGTGTAGGCATAGCCGAACTCGCCTTCGCGGTCGATGACGATGATGCCGCCCGAGCCATCCATGCGAGCGACGTCCTTCAACGCAGACTCGAGCGCCGTCGCGACGTCCGTTCCCGCTTCGAGCGCCGTGGCGACCGACTTGGCGGTGACGGCGCGCAAGAACGCCTCTCCCTTGCCGGTGCACGACAACGCCGCGCGCGCGTTGGCGTAGGTGCCCGCTCCGGGGATGGGAGCGTCGCCGACACGACCGGGCGCCTGGCCGACGACGCCTCCGGTGCTGGTGGCAGCCGCGAGCTCGCCGTCGTCGGTCATCGCCACCGCTCCCACGGTGGCCGAGCCGACCGGGGGCTGCCTGCGCTCACGCCAGCGCGCGAGCTGGGCCCGGCTCCGCTCGGTGATCAAGCGGTCGTTCTCCACGGGGCGGTCTTCGAGCGCCTCGGCTCCAGCCCCCACCAACAGCACGTGGGTACCTTCGCGTCGTACGCGCTCTGCCAGCAGGACGGGATGTGGGCTGTTCCCGACTGCGGCGACGGCGCCCGCCCGCCCGTCGGACGTCATCACGCACGCGTCCAACTCGGCGCGGCCGTCGCGCGTCAGCGCCCCGCCCACACCTGCGTTGAACGCCATCGGGTCGGCCTCCATCGAGGCGACCGCCGCGAGCACCGCTTCGACCGCCGTGCCGCCGCGCGTGAGGACCTCGTAGCCGGCGTCGGCGGCTACCGCGAGGCCACGCGTATAGGCCGCTTCGTCCTGCTCGAGGATGGAGCCGGCGCCGCCATGGATCACCAGGATCGCCATGCGTCACGATACCGCCCGCAGCGGCCACGCTTCCCGAGCCGGTACCGAGCAAGGCGACGCGACTGGCTTCGGTAGACTGGCGCGATGCGCCTGGTGCTCTTCTACCTGATCCTCATGGTGGCGCAAGGCTTCTTGTCGGCACTGCTCGCGCCGGTGCCGCCTCCGGACCTGTTCCTGTTGGCGGTGCTGACGCTGTTGTGGCGCGTCCAGCCGTGGCAACTGGTGTTGGTAGCCTATGGCGTGGGGCTCATCCAGGACCTCGCCGGTCACGGGCTTCTCGGCATGCATGCGTACGCGCTCGCGGGCGCCGCCCTGCTCGCTTCGTTCCTGCGCGCGCAGCTCACGAACGCCGGCATCCTCGAGCGCATGCTGGTCGTCTTCGTCGCGACGGCAGGGAAGTGGCTCGTGCTCACGGGCATGCTCTTGTGGCTGGCGGACGCCCCGGTCGGGTTCGGGCGGGTCGCGGCCGTGGCCGTGGTGGAAGGCGCGCTCACGGTGGCGGCAGGACTGCTCGTGCTTCCGTGGTCGGCGGCGCTTCTCGAGCGCAGCCGCGTGCTGCAGAAGGAGCTGCTGTGATGGCCGCGCGGATGAAGGTGGTCCTTGCGCTGATGTTCACGGTGCTGGCGCTCTACACCGTCAGGCTGATGTACCTCCAACTGGTGATGGGCCAGGAGTACGTCGCGCGTTCCGAGCAGAACGCCATCCAGGAGCAGCGGATCCTGCCGTTGCGGGGCCGGATCCTGGCGCGCGACGGAACCGTGTTGGCCGACGATCGAGTCGCGTACGACCTGCTCTACACCGGCGGCGAGATCCCGGACTGGGACCGGTTGCGGGCGCTGCTTGGCCTCACCGGCGATCCTCGCCCGCCCGATCCGACCAAGCCGGAGGAGGTCCAGCACGGCGCGGTCCTTGCCTGGAACATCCCCGACGAACTCGTGCCCGCCGTCGAGGAGCGGGTCGCGTTGAGCCCCAACTTGTCGCTGCGTGAGCGGATCGAACGCACCTACCCCACCAACCTCGCCGCGCAGACCATCGGGTACACGTCCCAGGCCGACCCGCAACGGAACCCCGGCTACTCGGCCAACGACCTCGTCGGCGTGATGGGCATCGAAGCGAGCTACGAGGACGTGCTGTTCGGCGCGGCCGGCCAGCGGAAGGTCGAGGTCGACAACCGAGGCACCGAGATCGCGGCGCAGGTCCAGTGGTCGGCGACGCCCGGACGCGACCTGATGCTGACGCTCGATCCTCGCCTTCAACGGCTCGCGGAGGACGTGCTCGCCGACTCGCTGGAGTACGTCAACGCCGACCGCGCGCGGGTCGGGCTTCCCCTCGAGGCGAACGTCCGCGGCGCGCTGGTGGCGGTCGACCCGCGCAACGGCGAGATCCTGGCGATGGCCAGCCATCCGACGTTCGACCAGAACGTGTTCACGCACCGGCCCTCGGATCCGGAGCTGGTGCGCGCCATCCTCACGGACGCAAGCAACATGCCGCTCGCGAACCGTGCGGTCGAGGCGTACGCGCCCGCCTCGACCTTCAAGGTCGTCACCTCCTCGGCCCTGCTCGAGAACGGATACGTCTCTCCCGGCACCGTGTACTCCTGCTCGGCGCGGTTCCGGTTCGGCGGCATCACTTGGGAGAACTGGGCGACGTACGACAAGGGCGGGTACACGGTGCGGGAGGCCATCGCCGACTCGTGCAACACCTACTTCTGGAACGCCGCGGTCAACACGCCCGACTTCTCCGTGGGTTGGGCGCCGTTCATCGAGGACTTGGTAGAGCGCGCGCGCGAGTTCGGGTTCGGGAGCCCCGTGGGCGTCGGGTTGTTGGAAGAGAAGGCCGGCCGCGTGCCCGACCGCGACTGGGTGCGGGCGCAACCGCAGTACCCGCACGGCTGGCTGCCCGGCTTCACCTTGAACACCGTCATCGGCCAGGGCGACGTATTGGCGACGCCGGTGCAGATCGCGCAGTTCATCGCCACCCTAGCCATGGAGGGCATGGCGCCTCGGCTGCACCTGGTGCGCAACATCGATGACCAGCCGGTCACCCCGGAGGTTCATCCGGTGGAGGGCCGCTTCTGGTCGACGTTGAAGGACGGGATGACGGCGATGTTCACCGACTTCCCGTCCCGCACGATCATGGGCCCAGGCGTGTTCCCCGTGAGCGTCGCCGGCAAGTCGGGCACGGCCCAGACGCCGCGCGGGGGAGACTACACCCACGCCTGGTTCATGGGCTTCAGCCCGGTGGAGGAGCCCGAGGTGGCCGTCGTGGTATTCATCGAGTACGGCGGCTCCAGTTCTCGCGTGTCCGTCCCGGTCGCACGGGACTTCCTCGCGGGGTACTGGAGCCAGCAAGGTGTGGAGGTGGCCGTCAACCCATGAAGGCGCGAGGGACCCGCGGAGGCATCCTGCTCAGTTTGGAGGTCGGCGACGACGTGGCCGGCGTGACCGACGCGCTCGACGCGCATCGGGAGCTGCTGAAGGAGAAGGTCGCGTTGGAGATCGGCGAGCGCACCCCGTACGACGTGGTGCAGGTCGTGGCCGAGAAGGTGGAGGCGGCCGGCGGCACGCTCACCGACGTTCGGCCACCGACCACGGTGATGCAAGCGCGCGGCGAGACCGTCATCGTCGCCCGCACCGTGCGCTCGGGCGGCAGGGTGGAGTCGACCGGTTCGGTGGTCGTGCTGGGCGACGTCAACGCGGGGGCGGAGATCCTCGCCAACGACGACATCATCGTCGTCGGCACGCTCCGCGGTCTGGCCCACGCCGGAGCAGGCGGCAACGAGAAGGCGGTCATCTGGGCGGAGCGCATCCGCAGTCCGCAGCTTCGCATCGGCAGCGCGCTGGCCCAGGCGGGTGCGGAAGAACTGGACGAGGACGACGGCAACGGGCCCGAGGTGGCGTACCTCAAGGACGGCGCCATCGTGATCCGGCCGTGGCACGCCACCTGAGGACCCAGGCGCGGGCGCACGCGGCCCGCGCCGCCCGGTCGCGGGCCGGGCGCGCCCGGCCGCGGGCCGAGAGCGCCCGACTGCCGGCCGGACGCGACCGACTACGGGCCGGGCGCGACCGACTGCGGCCATGCCCCATCCGCCGCGAGTTCAGCGAGACCGGCCTTGGGCCGGGAGAGGAGTAACGTCGTGCATGACGTCGTGATCACCACCGCCATCCGCACTCCGGTGGGACGCGCCCACAAGGGCAAGCTGAAGGACACGCGGCCCGACGACTTGGCAGGTCTCGTCATCCGCGAGGCGCTCGCTCGGACACCAGGACTCGACCCGAACCGCATCGACGACGTCTTGCTCGGGAACGCTCACCCGGAGGGCGAAGCCGGCTACAACATGGCCCGCATCGCGACGCAGATCGCCGGGCTGCCGGACCACGTGGCCGGGGCCACCATCAACCGCTTCTGCGCGTCCGGGTTGCAGGTCATCGTGCAGGGCGTGCACTCGGTCGCGACCGGCATGGCCGACGTGGTGCTCGCCGGCGGCAGCGATTGCACCAGTCGCGTGCCGATGGGCGGTCATCACCTCGCCATCAACCGAGAACTGGCGCGGCGCAAGCCGGGCGCCTACCACACCATGGGCCAGACGGCCGAGGAGGTGGCGCGTCGCTACGGCATCGGCCGCGAGCGGCAGGACCGTTTCGCGCTGGAAAGCCACCGCAAGGCGCTGGAGGCGCGCGCCGCCGGCCGTTTCGACGAGCAGGTCGTGCCGGTACCGACCCGCGTGCAGGACGAAGAGGGCGTGTGGCACGAGGTGGTGCTGACCCAAGACGAAGGGCCGCGCGCCGGCACCAGCCTTGAGAAGCTCGCGACGCTACCGACGGTGTTCGCCGACGACGAGGCAGCGACCGTCACGGCCGGGAACTCCAGTCCCCTCAACGACGGCGCCGCGATGACGGTGCTGATGCGAGCGGACGAAGCGGCGGCCATCGGCGCGAAGCCGCTGGCGCGCTTCGTCCAGGCGGCCGTGGTGGGCGTGCCGCCGGAGATCATGGGGGTCGGGCCGGTGCCTGCGATCCGCAAGCTGCTCGCCAAGACCGGCTTGACGATCGAGGACGTCGACCTGATCGAGATCAACGAGGCGTTCGCCAGCCAGGCGAGCTACAGCCAGGAGCAACTCGGGATCCCCGACGAGAAGCTCAACGTCAACGGCGGCGCGATCGCCATCGGCCATCCGCTCGGCGCCACCGGGGCGCGCATCGCGGCCGACCTGTTCGCGGAGATGCGGCGCAGGGACGCCGAGTTCGGCATCATCGCCATGTGCGTCGGCGGTGGGCAAGGGATGGCGGGGCTGTTCCAGGCGGTGCGCTAGGCCGGGGTCGACCGCATGCCTCAAGCTTCGTCGCCGAACCAACCGCCGCTCGGGCCCCCGCGCCAGCGCAGGCGTTCGGGGTCGGCCCCTTCGGGGAGCTTGGCCAAGGCGTCCAGCACGTGTTCGAGCGGGACCCGGTAGGCGAAACGGGTCTTGAGGTACCACGGCTCGAGCCCCAACCGCAACGCCTCGGTCGACGCGCGGCTTCGCTCCAGTAGCCCGAGGCGCGCCGCGTACCGAGCGGCGCGCTGCACCGCGAGGTCGAAGAGTGCGGAGCGGGATCCGCCGGCGCCACTCGGCCCTTCGGCAGCAACCATCCCGACTCCCTATCCTGCGGCGGCATCGTGCGCGCCGTTGCGGCCGCGCACCTCGTAACCGGCCGCAGCCAGGACGCGCTTGCCGCGTTCGAGCGCGTCTTCGTCCTCGAACGCGAGGCGGATGGCGCCCCCCGACTCGCGCACGCCGAGGACCTCGAGGTCTTTGATGTTCACGCCCTCCGCGCCGAGCGCCTGCGTGATGCGGGCGAACTCGCCCGGGCGATCGGGTACGGCGATGACGACCTCGTAGCGCGCCGGCAGCAGGTTGCGCCGCACGATCGGGATCGAGTCGCGCACCCGCTTCGCCTCCGCCGCCCGCTCCTCGAGCGCTTCCGGGTCGTCGAGCAAGCGTTCGAGCGCCGCCAGTTCGTCGCGGAACGCGCGTAGTGCGGCGCTCACCGCGGCGCGGTTGCCGCTGACCATGTCGCGACTCATGCGCGGGTCGCCGCTCGCCACCCGCGTGAGGTCGCGCAGGCCGCCTGCTGCGAGCAGCATCTTCAGACCGCGCTCGTCACCCTGGTCGACCAACGTCGTCAGCGCCACGGCGGCCAGATACGGCAGATGGCTGACGATGGCGACCAACCGGTCGTGCTGCTCGGGGCTCGTCTCGATGGTACGCGCGCCGAGCGCCTCCACGAACCCGCGCACCGTGCCTAGAGCGCGCTCCGAGGTGCCGGAGTACTGTGCGGCGCTCGCGCCCGCGTCCGGTGCGGCGGTCCTGCCCGAGTCCGGCGTGAGCACCCAGACGGCGTTCTCGAGCAGGGCGGCGTCGGCGTTGAGCACGCCGGCCCGTTCGCTGCCCGCCATCGGATGGCCACCGACGAAGCGCCCCTCCGCCACGTCGCGCAGACCCCGGACGACCGGTTCCTTCACGCTGCCGACGTCGGTGACGACGGCGTGCTCGGAGAGGAAGGGGAAGATCTCGCGTCCGAGCGGCACCAGGCTGCGGGCGGGCGTCGCGAGCACGACCAGGTCCACTCGCTCGAGCCACGGCCCGGGCGCGAGATGCGCCTCGTCGATGACGCCGAGGCCGCGCGCCGCGTCGAGCACGGTGGGATCCCGGTCGAGGCCGATGACGCGCTCGGCGAGGAAACGCTGGCGGGCGCCAAGCGCCAGCGAACCGCCGATGAGGCCGACTCCCGCCACGACCACGGTCGAGAGCAACGGAGCCGGGCGCATGCTCAGAGCCGCTTCCCAACGGCTTCCACGACGCCCCGCAGGCGCGTCATGAGGGCGCCGAACTCGGAGTCGTCCAGCTGCTGGGCGGCGTCCGAGCGTGCTTGCTCGGGGTTCGGATGGACCTCGACGATGAGACCATCGGCTCCTGCCGCCGCGCCGGCCAACGCCAGGGCCCCGACCAGAGGGCGCCTGCCTGCCGCGTGGCTGGGGTCCACCCACACGGGCAGGTGGCTGAGTTCCTTCAGCACCGGCACGGCGCTCACGTCGAGGGTGAAGCGCGTGGCCGTCTCGAACGTTCGGATGCCGCGCTCGCACAGCACCACGTTCGGGTTCCCCTGGCTGAGGATGTACTCGGCGGCTTGGAGGAACTCGCTGATGGACGTCGACATGCCGCGCTTGAACAGCACCGGCTTGCCTGCCTTGCCGACCTCGGCCAGCAGCGCGAAGTTCTGCGTGTTGCGCGCGCCGATCTGCAGCATGTCGGCGCTGGCGGCGACCGTCTCGACGAGTTCGGGTGCGGTCACCTCCGTGACGATCGGCATGCCGGTGCGCTCGCGCGCCTCCTCGAGCAGGCGCAACCCGTCTGCGCCGAGGCCCTGGAAGGCGTACGGGCTGGTCCGGGGCTTGTACGCTCCGCCGCGCAGCAACTGCGCGCCGTGCTTGCGCGCGATCTCGGCCGCGCCCTCGAGCTGGTCGCGGCTCTCGACGCCGCACGGGCCTGCGGCCACCACGAAGCGACCGTTGCCGGTCTTGACCCCGCCGATCATCACGTACGAGTCGTCGTGCCGGAACTCTCGCGAGGCGAGCTTGTACGGCTTCGTGATGCGGACGACCGTGTCCACGCCGGGCAGGGCGCGCAGGTGCTCGCGCAGTTCTTCCGTCGGGGCCGGCCCGATCGCGCCGATCAACGTGCGCGATTCGCCTTCGCTGAGGTGGGGGGTGAAACCGAGCGTCTCGAGTTCTTCGACCACGCGCGCGACGTGCTCGCGCGGGGCGTCTTTCGTCATCACAACGACCATGGTGGCTCTCCAAACGGCGCGCGGACGCGTCGTCGGAGGGCCCCGGCACTCAGGGGAACCAGGTCAGGCGGCGCTCACGCGGGGGATCGGGCGACCGTCACACGGGACGGTACGAAGGATGCGGACGTGCAGATGGCCTCGTAGCCATAGCCGTCTTCCACGGCACCACCTCCCGCCCCGATACGCGTCATGGGCGAGAGTCTACCAGAAGGCGCCGCGATGTCAACGGTGCGCCGTGGTTCGCGTGTGCGCGTCCGGCGCCGTTCCGACGCCTTCTCGCGTGGCGTCGATCAGAAGCTGGAACGGCGCGCGGTGCTCGGGATGGGTGTTCCAGCACATCTCCGGATGCCACTGGACCCCCAACACGAACGCCCCCTGGGTGCCTTCGATGGCCTCGATCACGCCATCCCCGGCGCGAGCCGTCACCCGGAGGTTCGCCCCCAGGCCGTCGACGGCCTGGTGGTGGTAGGTGTTCGCGCGGATCTCGGTGACGCCGAACGCCTCGGCCAGCATGCTGCCCGGCTCCAGCCGGACGGGGTGGAACGGCACGCCACGCAGGTCGCGCTGGTCGTGCTGCCACGATCCTTCGAGCGCGGGGAGGTGCTGGATGAGCGTGCCGCCTTCGGCGACGTTGATGACTTGATGCCCTCTGCACACGCCGAGCACGGGCTTCCCGGCCGCGCGGAAGGCGTGATACAGGGCGATCTCGAACGCGTCCCGGCGCTCGTCGACGCTGCCGAGGTCGCGCTCGGGCACGCCGCCGAACAACACCGGGTCCACGTCGGCTCCGCCCGTGAGCAGCAGCGCGTCGGCCTCGTCGGCGTAGGCGTGCGCCAGGTCCGGATGCAGGACCGCCGCCATGAACGGAAGGCCGCCGACGGCCGCGACGGCTTCGGAGTAGTTCCGACCGGTGACGGCGTCTTCCCGCCAAAGGCCGGTGGTGCGGTGGCTGGTGGAGGTGCTGAGCAGCACGCGCGGACGGGAGGAGGATCGCGATCCTGGCACGCCACAGCCTACCGCCCCCGCGGCCCAGCGGTCGCCTGCGGCGTGCGGTGGTGTCGGCCAGGCACGTGTCGAGGCACCGACTTGGTACGCTCGCGGACGGACGTCGTCGCGCACCGGACCTCGAACGAGAGCGCCGGCCCTCGAACTCGAGGCGTGTGCCACGGCCCATCACGGGGCCGGAGCCGGGCGTGGGCGGTGCAGGAGGCAGCATGCCGGGGATCGCGATTCTTGGCGCCCAGTGGGGCGACGAGGGCAAAGGCAAGGTGGTGGACGCGCTCGCCGACCAGGCGGACCTGGTGGTGCGCTACTCGGGCGGCGCCAACGCCGGGCATACGGTGGTCATCGGGAGCGACGTCTTCAAACTGCATCATCTTCCGGTCGGTACCCTACACGACCGCCCGGCCTCGGTGCTCGGCGGCGGCATGGTGATCGATCCGTGGACGTTCTTCGACGAGTTGGACGCGATGCGAGCTCGGCGCGACCCGGGCCCCGTGCACGTGTCGCACGAGGCGCATCTCGTGCTGCCGCACCACCGCAAGAACGACGAGGGCGGCGGCTTCGTCGGCACCACGGGTCGCGGCATCGGGCCGGCGTACTCGGACAAGGCCAGGCGCATCGGCATCCGCGCGGGTGATCTACGAGACGAGACGCTACTGCGGGAGCGCTTGGGAAGGCTCATCGACGCGAAACCCAACTCGACGGCGCGCGTGGGATGGACCAGCGTCGACGCCGCCATGACCGACATGGCGGGCGTGCGGCAGCGCTTGGCGCCGTTGGTGCAAGATACCGGCGCGCTGGTGCGTGAGGCGCTGCGCGAGGGCAAGCGGGTGCTGTTCGAGGGCGGGCAAGGCACGATGCTGGACCTCGCTTACGGCACCTACCCCTACGTCACCAGCAGTCATCCGACGGTGGGCGGCATCCTCGTGGGCGCAGGCGTCAGTCATCGCGCGCTCGACGGGGTGTACGCCGTCGTGAAGGCCTTCAGCACCCGCGTCGGCCACGGGCCGTTCGTGACCGAGATCCACGACGAGGCGCTGGCGCTGCGGCTGCGCGGGAGTGGGGCGAACCAGTGGGACGAGTACGGCACCACCACGGGACGGCCGCGGCGCGTCGGCTGGCTCGACCTGGTGCAGCTGCGCTACGCCTGTGACATCAACGGTGTCGACGGCCTCGTCGTCACCAAACTCGACGTCCTCTCCGGCCTCGACACCCTGAAGGTGTGCGTGGCGTACCAAGACGGCGAACCGGTGTACCAGGACGTGCCCGGTTGGGGCGAGCTGCGCGGTCTCGGGAACCGCGCCGCGTTGCCGCGTGAGGTGCTGGCGTACCTCGAGCTCATCGAGGAACACGCCGGCGCCCCGGTGGCGATGTTCTCGACCAGCCCCGACCGCGAGGACACGTACGGCGAGGTGCGCTGGTAGCGCCATGGGCGCCGTGAGCGGTCTGCTCTTCCCGCGAAGCTCGGCCGCGCTGATCGGCATGGCCGCCGCGGTGGCGAACGCCGCTCTGCGTGTGGCCGTGGTTCCCCTCTTCGTGACGCCTTTGTTCGACCGCGTGCTCGCGAACGGCGACGTCGACGCCCTTCCCGGCGTCCTCACCGTCGCTGCCGCGGTGGTGGTCGCGGGATCGCTTGCGCTGCTGCTGCAAGACGCCGCGTTGGGCCGCGCCGCGGCGAACGTCACCGCCGCCTGGCGAGAACGCGCGTACCGGTCGCTGCTCGCTCGCACGCCGGGGCGCCTACCCGGCAGCAGCGGCGGCCTGGCGAGCCGCATCCTCGCCGACCTCAAGGAGATCGAGGTCTACTACCAGTACGGGCTCGGGTCGTTGGTGGCGGAGACCTGCACCCTGCTCGGCGTGGGCGCCGTGTTGTTCGCAACGAACGCCACCGCCACGGCGTACCTGGTGGCGATGGCGGTGCCGCTGGTGGTGATCCTGGACCGGGTGGGACGCGCCATCGGCGGCGTCAGCGGTCGCGCGCAGGACCGCACCGAGGCCATCGGCGGACACCTGCAGGAAGGCCTGAAGCATCACGACGTGGTGCGCGCGTTCCGGGCGGAGGGCTTCATGCTGAGGCGGTTCGGTGAGGCGAACCAGCACGCGGCGAAGGCCGTCGGGCGCCGCAACCTGCTGGCCGCCCTCCCCGTCCCGCTGTCACAGACCTTGTTGTTCGCCGCCCTTGGCGTGTTGGTGAGCGTCCTCGCCCACGCTGCTGCCGAAGGACGCATGACCGTCGGCGAGGTGGTGGGGTACGTGACGCTGGTCGCGCTGCTCGCCACGCCCAGCCAGTTGTTGCCGCGGGCGTTCGCGATCGCCAAGCAGGCGGGGGCGGCCGGCGCGCGCCTGAAGGCGCTGGTGGCGCCGGAGGACGCGCGGACGAGCGGTGAGGACGGCCAAGAGGAAGCCGGGCCGGCACGCGACGGTGACGAGGGCCTCGCGCTGGACCGCGTGGACTTCGGGTACGACGAGCAAGCGCCGGTGCTGCAGGAAGCGAGCGCGACGCTGCCCGCCCGCGGCCTGGTGGCGGTCACGGGTGAGAGCGGTGCGGGCAAGACCACCCTCCTCCGCATCCTGTTGCGCTTCCTACGCCCTGCACACGGTTCCGTGACGGTCGCCGGGCGTCCGCTAGGTACGTGGAGCGAACCGGAGCTACGCTCGCGCGTCGCCTACGTTCCTCAGGACGCGGCCATGCTGAGCGGCACGGTGCGCGACAACCTGACCCTCGGCCGCGACTTCGATG
>CAZOTV010000056.1:0-2063 GCA_964582795.1 uncultured bacterium | reverse complement strand
GCCATGCTGAGCGGCACGGTGCGCGACAACCTGACCCTCGGCCGCGACTTCGATGACGAAGCGTTGTGGGCCGTGTTGGAGCGAGCCGACCTCGAAGGCGCCGTGCGGGCGTTGCCGGGCGGCCTGTCGTACGCCTTGCGGGAGGACGGGGCCGGACTCTCCGGGGGGCAGCGGCAGCGGCTCGCGCTGGCCCGCGCGTTGCTGAGCGCTCCGGCCGTCCTGCTCCTGGACGAACCGAGCGCCAACCTCGACGAGGCGAGCGAGGCGGTGCTGGTGCGGACCGTACGGCGCGAGGCACGCGAACGCCTGGTCGTGGTGGTGGCGCACCGGCCCGCGTTGGTCGCCGCGGCCGACGAGGTGTGGCGACTGAACGACGGTCGCTTGCTCCGGAAGGAGACGCGCGCGTGAGCGCGCAGGCCGCCTGGTGGCTCGTGGCCGGGGCGGTGCTCGTCGTCGCTGCGGTGATCGCGCTGGCGGCGGTGCTCGTCCGGCGCATGACGACGCGCTTCGTGGTGCCGCGCCCGTACGCGCTGATGGCGGAGTTCGAGGTCCTTGCCGTGCAGGGCGCGCCCGACGCGATCACGGTGACGCTGCCCGCCCCCGGCCCGAACGCGCCGCAGCATGCGCAGACGCGCGCGTCGGGCACGTACGGCCTGGTGTGGGAGGGTGGTCACGGTCTGCTCGGCGACGTGATCGCCGACGACGGCGCGCGCATCGAGCGCTCGTTGACGGTCATCGAGGGCGCGCCGCCGCGACGGGGCGGGGCGGCCCGCACGGACGCGTTCGTCTTCCGCCGCGACCCGCTGCGCGACCACGGGATCGCGTTCGAGGACGTGCGCCTCGAGGGTCGGGCCGGAGCGCTGGCGGCGTGGTACGTCCCGGCCGAGGGTAGCACCGCCGTGCTGCTGCTCCATGGGCGGCGCCGAGGCGAGCGCAAGGAGACCCTGCGCGTCCTGCCGACGCTGCACGAGTTGGGCATGCCGGTGTTGGCGATGTCCTACCGCAACCACGACGCCAGCGACCCGTCGCCCGACGGCCTCTTCCACTACGGTGCGAGCGAGTGGGAAGACGCGCTGGTGGGCGCGCGGGCGCTGACCGAGCGGGGCGCGACGCGCATCGTCGCGTTCGGCATCTCGATGGGCGCAGCGGTCGCGCTGGAGGCGATCCGGCGCTGGCCCGCGGACCTTCCGCCCGTGGCGGCTCTGGTGCTGGACTCGCCCCTGGTCGATCCCGCTGCCGCGGTGCGCCTTGCCGCCGAGCGCGCCGGCATCCCGTTCGCACGGGCGGCCGCTCGGCTCGTCACCCGGGCCGCGCGCCTACGGACCGGCGTGGACTTCGCCGACCTACGCCAGGAGGCCCGGGCGCACGAGATCGACGTGCCCCTTCTGCTGGTCGCCGGCACGGCCGACACGACGGTGCCCATCGACGCGATCGATCGCTTCGCCGCGCGCGTTCGCGCCCCGCTCGAGTACCTTCGGCTCGACGGCGTCGAGCACGTCGAGGGGTGGAACGCAGGCCCGGCCGCCTACGACGCGGCGTTGCGCGGGTTCCTGACGGGCGCCGCAGGTGTCTCGATCGTCGCGGCCGCGGGCGCCAGCGCGGAACCGTCGACCGCCGGCGGCCGCGCGGAACGCTCGACCGCCGCCAGCGCGGACCCTTCGACCGCCGGCGGCAAGGAAGCCTAGGACGCCGACGGCAGGATGCCGACCACTGAGATCAACGCAGATCGAGATCAACGCAGATCGAGATCGGCGCTGGTCGAGGTCGGCGCAGGTCGAGATCAGCGCTGATCGATCGGCGTGAACCGCAGGCCGGTGGGGCCGTCGTACACCAAGCGTGGGCGCATCAGCCGGTTGTCCGCGTACTGCTCGTACAAGTGGGCCATCCAGCCGGAGATGCGGGCGACGGCGAAGATCGGCGTGTACATGTCGGCCGGGAACCCGAGCATGCGGTAGACCGACGCGCTGAAGAAGTCGACGTTCGGCTTGACCTGCTTGCCGCGCTTCGACATCTCGCGCTCCATCACGCGCTCCATCTCGAGGCTCATCTCGAACCACTTGCTG
>CAZOTV010000055.1:17467-17758 GCA_964582795.1 uncultured bacterium | reverse complement strand
CCAGTCGGAAAGATAGACGCGCAAGCGCAGGACCTCCTCCATCGGGTTGGTCACGTGAACGGTCCCGGCGATCGTTTCGCCGGGAGCGGCGACGTGGACCACCGAGGCCGGGTCGACCATGGCGGCGCCCTGGCCGTGCGCGAACGGGGCCAGGAGCGCGAAAGCGCTTACCATCGCGAAGAAGGTCAAGGGCGCCGCGAGGTAGCGCCTTGAATCATGGCGCCTGCCGTGCGCGATACGAACTCCCATCATG
This sequence comes from uncultured bacterium, assembly GCA_964582795.1. Classification (GTDB taxonomy): domain Bacteria; phylum Deinococcota; class Deinococci; order Deinococcales; family Trueperaceae; genus CAZACZ01. Next base: position 17,505 of record CAZOTV010000055.1, on the reverse strand, counting down.
GATAAGACCGCCTGATTCGAGAGTCGCGGGGCGGGGGG
>CAZOTV010000055.1:0-17457 GCA_964582795.1 uncultured bacterium | reverse complement strand
CGCAGCTCCTGGAACATGATCTGCGCCGAGTAGCCGACCTCCGGTGCCCGCGCCCGCATCCGGGGGGACTCAGTTGAACTGAGCGTCCGAAGACAGCAAGGTGTACTGCAGGTTGGCCACGCTGGTGCCGTAGTGGTCGGCGTTGATCTTCACCGCCAAGACGCCCAGCACGTCCAGCCAGCTGGTGTTGAGGCCGCAAGCCGCGGTGTTCGTCAGCGCTTCTTCACCCGTCGTGCCCGCGTTGAGGGTCTTCGGGATCAGGTGGACGAACATGCCGTTGTCCAGAGCGTAGAGGCCCGTTCCCGCGCCGTAGTCGGAGCACGTGTTCGCCTGTACGTACAAGTGCTCGATGGGCTGAACACCGGCCGTGTCCGTCCGTCTGACCTGGAGATCCCAGAAGTCGAAGTTCGAGAAGAGCTGCAGGACGAAGGTCTGGTAGCAGACGAAGTAGCCCTTCGAGCCCGGCACCAACTCGCCGTTGGCATCGAGTCGGATCGGCGGGTAGGTCACCACGCGAGCCTCGGGCGGGACAGGGCCAGAGTGATCGTTGCCGAAGTACTCGAGGTAGATCTGGTCCCATGTGGCGGCGTGGTAGGCGATCCCACCTGGAACGACCTGCGTCTGGCCCCAGTAGGTGCTGCCGAGTACGTTCTCGACGTCGTTGCCCGTGACGTAGACGCACGCCAGGTCGAACCCGGAGGGCATCTCACCGCTCACGGCGCGGTCGGCCCAACCCGTGCCGTCGAGAGCTGTCAAATCGAACGTGATGGTGGAGGCGTCGAGGTGCAGCGCCGTCGCTTGCGGCAGGATCAGTTCCACGATCTGGTTGACGGTGGCGGTATTGCCGTCAGTGTTCTTGGCTATCACGTCGGGGCCGTCGCCCGTCACCGGGTTGATGATGATGCTCTGCGCGGTGACGAGACTGAACGCTGCCACCAACGCGAGAACGAAGGCCGATCTGCGTAACATGGTGGGTTCTCCCATCGAATCGAACGTGGGGAAGTGAACTCGAACCCGATGAACTTCGCGCACGAGCGGTCGATTCCATGCCGCAGGGCGCTGATGCTTGCGTATCGTCGGCCTGCCTCGCCGACCCCGCGTCACCTCCTTCGACACGCGTCACCGCCAACGTAACGGGCAGGCCGTTACCGCTGCGTTGCCGCGTCCTGGAGTGACGAATGGCGTACCATGAGAGCAGTCGTGACCGCCCGGCACCCGGGCGTGACTCGCGTGCAACGCTGTGGCAACGCGCTAGCAACGTGCTGGCAACGCCTTGGCAACGCCCGCGAAACGCGCTTCGGTACCGCGTCGGTACCGCACGAAGGTTCGCAGATGGCTCGGTTCTTCGGCCCTGGAAGACCGAACCGGCCGCGGCGACGAGAGAGCGCCGCAGGACATGGCGTCGTCACCTCCCGAATTGCTGCTCCATCTCGTCGGTCCTGCGCACGTCCAAGCTGACGGCCAGATCGTTCACCTGCGCCACAAGGGTCTGGCGATCCTCTGCGTGCTCGCGCTCGACGGCTCCGTGCGCCGCGAGCGCCTGGCCGATCTTCTCTGGGAGGGTCCTCGCGCCATGGAGAACCTGCGGGTGGAACTTCACCGCCTGCGGCAAGCGTTCCGACCGTTCGGGCTCGAACCATTCGGCACCAGCACCGACCCGCTCAGGTTGGACGATCGGATCGTCGTGAGTACGGCGTCGGCAACGGGTACACCGATGGAGGGCCTGGACGACCTGGCGCCGGAGTTCCAGGCTTGGCTCGAGTACAAGCGTTCGACCTGGGCGCCGCAAGGAGACGGCACGGCGCGCTACCGCTTGGTCGACGAGCTCGTCCGCGTGGCGGCGCCTGGTCTCGTCATCGTTCTTCAGGGATCGCCTGGCTCCGGGCGCATCGAGGTCGCGAAGTCCCTCGCGCACCGACTTGCTCTGCCCTTCGTGGAGGGTCCCGAAGCTGCCCACGAAGTCCGGGCGTTGCGTTACGTGGATCCGGAGTCATGTGATCCTGCCGCCACATCTCAGCGCATCACGCGCGACGGCGCCAGCGTTTGGGTGGTGGCAAGGTCGACGTTCGGCGAAGACCCGTCGTTGCTGTTGCGACTCCGGGCGGCATTGCCACCCGAACGCCTACGCTTCGAGCGACTCGCACCACTCACCTGGGACGAAGCGCGACGAGTCATGACCGAGGGAATCGCCTTCGACGAGGCCGCAACCTTGTACTTGGCCTCGGCCGGGAACCCTGGTTATCTGGGCGAGCTCGTCGCCCTTCGGGGCGGGGAGCCCATCGTTCCTCCGGTACCCATCCCACAACGGTTGCGTGCGGCGTACGAACTCGAAGCCCGGCGCCTCTCCAAGCCGGCGCGCCAGGCGCTGGAGCGGTTGTCGTTGGTCGAAGGTGCGATCTCGTCCCAGGCACTCGAGGCGTTGGGTGCGGCGTCGTGCATCGACGAGCTGGAGCGCTGCGGTTGGCTCCTGTACCAGAGCGGTTCGTGGACCTTCGCCGACGCCGCTGCTGCTCAGGCGCTGCAAGGCGAAATTCACGAAGGTGAGCGAGAACGGATCCGGAGTCGAATCCAGTCCTGTGCCCGAGACGAAGGGCATCGTCGCGCAGCCGGACAGAGACGATCCGGGGGGCTGGCCACCAGCTCCTACTCAGTCGGCGACAGCGAGGATCCTGGTCGGGGCCGTCCATCGATCGTCACCATCGGCCGGGGCCATGAGCTCTGGCTCGATGACGCACGAGTGACGGGCACGACCGCGACGCTCTTCGGAGACACCGTCACATGGGCGAAGCCTGACGCCAGAGCAGACGACAGCGGGATCGCCTGGTCTCTACCCGAGACGCCGGTGCTGCTGCGGTTCGCGGGAAGGGTCGTGGGGGGAAACGGTGACGCGGCGACGCGTTACGAATGCCAACGTGGCCAGCTAAGCGACTGCCGTCACGACCATGGCCCTGGCTATCGCTTCCGGCTCTCGCTGGTGGGCGCCGAAGCACCCGACCTACTTCTCGGCACCCTGGGTGGCAGTCAACCGCGCTACCCGAATGAAGCGATGGTGCCGCTGGCGGACGAGTTCGAGTTGTGGTTTCTGATCGAAGCGGGACATATGCTGCGCTTGAGCGGAACGAGCCGACCGATGGTCTCGGAGTTCACGGTGCACGCCCACCGTTCCGTGACGGCATCGCGCGCCTGTAAAGACCACGTGCGCGCGATCGCCTGGTGTGAGGTCAGTCGTTCGGCGGAAGCGGCTCGACCCTGACACGGCCGATCACCACGCCATCGACGACCACTTCGCCCTCGAACACACCCTCCGGAACGCTTTCCGCTTCCCAAAGGTAGGTCCACCGGTATCCGTCCTCACTCACGAGCGCGAGGCTGACGTCTCCCACCCGGAGCTCCGCCGAGCTAGCGGCGAACAGCGTCTCGAGACGGAGCGGAACGTCACGCCCTGGCCGGATGCGGGTCGGCTCAAGACGGAACGGCGCGTCGTCGGTAACGTCGACACGCGTACTCCCGACGGCCTCCGCACCGCCGCCTTCGGCCCGCACTTGCATCGCGAGCGGTCCGGGCTGCGTTCCCGATGGGATGCGCACGGTTGCGCTCCAGCCCGTCGAGCCTTGCATCATCGGGATCGCCTCGGCACCGAGTAGGAGCGTGACACGCTCCGCCGCGCCGCCCACGAGGGCATCGACGCGCACTTCCGCACCTGCAGGGACCTGCGCCCTGTTCGTCTTGGCGAAAACGGCCAGCGAACCGCTCGCGAACGTCGTCACGACCTCCCGTGGCGGTGCGCCCGCCCCGACGACCACGGGCGCGGGCCGTTGCCCCTCGCTCAGGACCACGAGCACGGCGTCGGTCGTCACGTGGTACCGGGCGGGCAGTGCGGCCGGATCGGGGGCCACCCGGTAGGCACCGGGCACGAGGCCGGTGACGAGCGCGTTCCCTCGGCCGTCAACGCGCACCATCTTGCGCACAGGTCCGTCCACGATGACGCCGCCGAACGCGATGCCGCCTTCGGTGGCGGCGCGCGCGCCGTCGTTGTCGGCGTCGTCGAAGAGCGTCACATTCAGCGGAACGACGGGCACGAACGGTTGATCGAGGACCTGCTCGCTGTCGTCCTCGATGTCGATCGTCGACGCCACGGTCGCCTCGGTGGAGGCGGGCGCGCCGCGCACGACGAACCAACGGTACGTGCCGGACGGCACGCGCAGTCGGTACTTCCCGTCATCGTCCGTGATGGTCTGCACGCCTCCTAGGGCCAAGGTCATGCCAGCGATGCCAGGCTCGCTCGCGTCGCGTTCGCCATCGAGGTCGCGGTCCACGAACGCCACCCCGCTCACCTCGCCGCCACGCCGGCCGCCGAACGTGTCCACGACGGCCGCCGGCGTGGCGAACGGTAGGACCAAGGTGTAGCCGAGGCGTACCCGGAACTCGTGGCGCAAAGGCGTCAGGCCGGTGAGCAGCCCGGTGTCGGTCGACAGCGCGTAACCACTACTCGCCGCCAACCCATCGATGCCGAGGCCGCTCACCTGCACGGATAGTTGCACGCGCTCGGACCGGTTCACATCGAGTGCCACGACGTCCACCAAACGCGTGTAGCTAAACTCCGACCGCACTTCATCCGACCAAGCCTGCGTCCACGAGGCTTCGAGGCTCGTCGACTCGACCGTCGGTGCAGAGGCACCTAGCCCCCGTTCCCACGCGTAGCCGGCCTCGAAACGCAACGTCGCCGCTCGCCCGGCGGCGTACGACGCCGTGCCGCCGGCTTCCCACGCTTCGGCCACGCCGTCCTCTTCCGGGTCCGCCGCTTGTCCACCGTGAGCGGTGAGGTACGAGCCGCCCAAGGCGACTTCGAGCCCTGCGACGCTCCCCGACAACCGCGCGAACGCCGTCGACGTCGGCAGCGCGTTGCCACGCAGTACGCCGGTGTATGTGTACCCCACACCGAAGCCACCTCGCACGGGACCGTTGCCAAAGCGGTAGGACAGGTTGGCCTGCACGCCGAACGTGGCGTCTTCGTCACCGGTCGTCGTGGCGCTCGTCCGGTAGAGCCCCGTGACGGAAGTACGTAGAGCGGGCACCGGGGTGACACCGACGGTCACGGCACTGCGCCACGAGATCGTGTCGGGGGCGAACTGCAGGGCGGTCGATGCGCGCACGCCGAACGGCGCCGTCCCACGAAGGCCGCCACTCAGGCCGAGGTTGTGCAGACCGGCGAGCGGGAGGCCCGAGTAACTCTGGGTGACGTCGAAGGCCTGTGTCTGGTAAGAGAGGTTCTGGTGGACGCCGACGTCGACCTGGTACGGGTCCTCGCCAACCGAACCGATGATGTCTAGTCCCGTTCCCAGCACCAGACCTTCGGACAGGGGCGTCCTGTACCGAGCGCCGATGGCGTCACGCCGGCCGCTGCCGTTGACACTGGCCGAGCGGCCCGAGAACTGCAGGTCGAGTTCGGGAGCCAGGCTCGACGCGAAGGCCGACACGCCGAAGGTCGTGCCGCTCTCCTTCGGCGCGAGATCGGCCCCGCCCGAGACGCGCCAGTCTCCCACGACCGTGCCGGCGGCCAGACCGTACCGTCCCGGTCCGATCGAAGCGCTGGCGTCCCAGGAGGCGGCGGTCAGGGCGACGTCCAAGCGCGAGGGGACCTCCTCGAACGGGTCTTCGATGCTACCGCGGAACGACCCCACCCCGAGACCGACGTCGACGTAGTCGGAGAGGGAACCCGAGAGCCCGGGGGTGATCGAGAACCCCACGTCGGCGTCGGCCACACCGCCATGAAGCGACACCCCCGCGTTCACACCGCTCGCTAGCGCCAGCGCCAGTCTTGGCGCTTGGTCCGTCGTCGCCGCGAGCGTGCGACTGGCGGCGTCCTGGAAGGTGACCCGGACGAACGCCTCGGCGGTCACGCTCGGATCGTTGCGCGAGGTCGACTCGACGGCAAGCAGCAGCCGGTAGCCGGCGAAGACCTCGCCGTCCGTGGAGACCTCGGCCATGACCTCATACGACGCGCCAGGGTCCACCTCCACTTCGTTCTCGGAGAACCGCACATCCCACATCGGTCGTTCGGCGTGCAACGTGATCCGGTCGGTCTGGTTGCCTGCGTTGGTAACGACGATCGGGAAGGAGAACGCCCGGCCGAGCTCGGCCTCGATCCGTTCCGGGACCACGAGCGCGATCTCGGTGAGCGTCTCGACCAGGACGACGCCCGACAGGTGCACGACGTCTTGCGGGTCGTCTCGGTTCGTGAAGACGACCTCGACGAACGAGCGCGTTCCGGCGACCGCAGTGCGCGGCACGCGAAGCGTTACCGACATGTAGCCGTCCCCATCCAACCGAACGGTCCCAGTGTTCGCCAGCGGCGTCCATCCCGTGTCCGTTCGCACCTCGTAGCCGTACGTGCCTTCACCCACCAGTCGGAACGGCAGCGTCACGTACTCGCCTGGGCGGCCCGCGGCGCGCGGCTCGTCGAGAAGCCGCAACGCCCCAGCCCACGAACCCGCGCCCGTCACGAGGACGAGCATGAGCAGGCAGCGAACGAGGCGCGTTGGCGTCATGGAGTCACAGACCGGGTTCGCGGATGGCCGTCACCAGGAGGTTCACGACGTAGGCGCCGGCAGGCTCGTCGCCTTGCAGTTCCAGCACGAACTCGAGACGAAGCTCCTCCCAAGCGAGCGTCGGTCCGCTCTGCGTGTGAATCACCTGCGGGTTCCCGTCTCCACGCAACCAGAGGCCGCCGTTGACGCGCACCTGTACCCGGTCGGGTGGGATGGTCGCACTACCGTCCAGCGTGGTCAGCTCCGGGATCTCCAGCACCAAGCTCCACACCCCGTCGGCGTTGGAGAACACTTGCACCGGCAAGGTCCCGCCCTCCGGTGTGGTGGCGGGGTAGCGCGCCGGGAACGCCGCCGGCGGGTAGTCGGCGGCCGAGATGGCGAACGCGATCTCCGTGGTCGGAACGCGGATACTGATGACGTCGGGGATGAGGCTCTCGACGGTCCATGTCGCCTGCGCGGACGCGGCGCAAGTGAGAAGCGCGATAGCGAACGCTGCGATCGTCGCCCGCATGTTCGGGATCGGTGACCATGTGTTCGATGCTTCGTGCATGAGGATCTCCCCCTACTCGCCAGCGAAGTCGGCATCTGGCCCAAGCAGCGTGTAGCGAACGACCGAGGCGGACGTGCCGGCGGCATGCGGGCCGACCTTCACGGCCACCACGACGAGCACCCGGTGACACTGCGTCAAGGCGGTCGGTGCTGCGAGGTTCGCTTGCATGCCGTCGTCCATGGCCCGCAGTCCGGTGCCATCTTCGCCCTCACAGACCGCTCCGATATACGTCGAGCGCAGCGGCTCGACGCCGGGTACGTCGAGTCGAGCTGCACCAAGCAGCCAGCCGGCTTCGTTGGCGAAGGCACGGAGGACGAACGACTGGTAGCAGACGACGGCTCCCACCTCGGGTGGCGGCGGATACGAGGTCAGCGGCTCGCCTCCGACGATGCTCACCAGCGGCCATACCTCCACGCGGAAGTCGGTGCCACCGGGCGCCACCAGACCGCCACCGAGCCCATCCCCGCCGACGGGCGTGTCCTCGCCGGAAGCGGCGACGCACGTTGGCGCGCCATCATCACCCGGCGCCATGCGGAGGTCGAAGGCCAGGGTGTCGAGCGGCAGCGCCAGTTCCAGCACGGACCCGAGGTCCGCCGTGGCTTGCAGCGTGAGTGTGGCCACCGTGGAGCCGGTGACCTGGGCTCCGCTGGCATGACTCCCCTGTGCGCCGACCGGTGCGAAGAACCCCGCGAGCCCGAGCGCGAGCCAGGCCGCGAGGGCGGCGAACGCCGCTCGCGGCCGCTTCGTCCCGGCCGCTGCGTTCGCGGACCAACCCCGTAGGGCCTGGGACGGGCGTCCGCTCCGTTCACTGAGTCGGTGCCGTTGCAGACGACGGCACCGACGCCGGCCGTGGCGCCACCGTAGACGCGACGTGGCGAACGGCCCGAGGCTCATGGCTCCTCGCTCGCCGTCCGTAGGTCTTCGTCGAGCGTGAAGTCGTACGTGCCGGCAACGTCCTGCGCCTCATCGCCGTAGTCCAGCACGACGAGGGCCGTGTAGTTGCCCGCAGGCAGCGGTCCATGGATGTTGATCGAGAACGCGCGCTCCGAGCCGGGCAACACCACGGCGCGGTCGATGTCGGCCTCGATGACGGCCTCGCCGCGGTCGTTACGCAGGGTGAAACGACCCTGGACGCCCGTCACGGCGTTCCCACCGTTGACGTAGAGAACGGTCAAACGATACGCCCCGGTGGGTTCGGCAGGCGGTTCACCGAAGATCCCGGCGATCGCCCCGGCGCGGGTGAGCGGTGAAACGTCGATATACACGACGTGACCGACGCGAACGGAGAACGTGGCGGCGGCCTGGCCCGGCGCTGCTTCGCCCGGCTCGGACTCGATGAACAGTACCGAGCGGTGGGTTCCAGGTTCGGCGTCGGCGGGAACGACCGCCGCATAACGCACCGTGGCGCTGGACTGCGGCGCGAGGTCGAGGACGGTCGTGTCGAACGTGATCCACGGGCTGGCGCTGGCCGCCATGACACCGGGATCGGCGAACTCGAAGTTTCCGGCCGGATCGAGTTCCCAATCGGAAAGATAGAGTCTGAGCCGCAACGTGTCGCCCGTTGGGTTGGTGACACGAACGGACCCTTCGACCGTGGCACCCGGTTCCGCCGTGTGCCTCGCAGCGGAAGGATCCAACATCGCGGCGCCCTGCGCGTCCGCGCGGCCGGCGAGAACCGCCAGCAGCGCGCAACAAGCGGCCAACAGAGGTAGGCGGAAGCGAACCGAGGCGCTGGTGGGCCAAACGAGGGTCGTAGTGATAGAGAACATGATCGGAAGATACCGCCTAGGACGAGAAGCAAAGTCGGTCGGGGTCGCGCACGGCGCGCCGCGGATGAGGCACGCCGCACTCGACCTGTAAGGTTGGGGCCTCGGAACGAGGCGGGTGCCGAAGCCGTTCGGACGGGCGACCGTGGCGGTCGCCCGTCCGAACCGTCGATCGGTCGTCTTAGTCGACGTCGGCTGACAGCAGCGTGTAGGTGAGGTTGGCGTAGCTGTCGCCGTGGTGATCGGCGTTGATCTTCACAGCGATGACGCCGAGCAGATCGAGCCAACTGGTGTTGTCGTTGCACTGGTTGCCCAGCGACTTGGCGAGTTCACCCGTCGTACCGACGTTGAGGGTCTTGGGGATCAGGTGACGCATCGCGCCGTCCGGCAGATCGTACAGGCCGGTCGGCGTTCCGAAGTCGGCGCACGTGTTGCCCTGGATGTACAGGTGCTCGATGCCCTGGGCAGCTTCGTCGTTCCGGCTCACTTGGAGATCCCAGGTGTCGAAGTTCGAGAAGAGTTGCAGGACGAAGGTCTGGTAGCAGACGAAGTAGTCCTTCGAACCGGGCGCCAAGTCGCCATCGTCCTTGAGGCGCAGAGGTGGGTAGTTGACCACGCGCGCGTCCTGCGGCACTTGACCGCTCATGCCGTTCCCGAAGTACTCGAGGTAGATCTGGTCCCAGGTCGCGGCATGGTACGCGATCCCGCCCGGAACGACTTGCTCTTGGTTCCAGAACTCGTCACCGAGCTGGTCGCGCACGTCGTTCCCGGTCACATAAGCGCAGGCGAGGTTGAAGCCGTCGGGCATCTCGCCGCTCGAGGCGCGGTCGTCCCAGTCTCCGCCGTCGAGCTTCGTGAGGTCGAACGAGATGATGGGGGCGGCGAGGTGCAACGCGGTCGCCTGCGGAAGGTCGAGATGCACGAGCTGGTCTACCTCAGCAGAGGTAGCACCCTTGGAGATCTGGTCGGGGTCGCCTTCGCCTTTGACTGGGTCGACGGTGATTTGCGCCGCGGCGAAGCCGATAGCCGCCAGCAGCGCCAAGCTGAGCATGAACTTGCGAAGCATGGGTTCCTCCGTGATGGTCGAAACGATGATTGCGGACGTGCTCTCGTGGTTTTCGACGCGCCGCTGCGAATCGTTCCGTCAGCAGCGACACTCCTTGGTGACCGGCTCCCCGTTGCCGGCCCTGTTCACCTCCTTCGACACCCGTTGTGGCGACGCTAGCCGGTCGGTCGTAACGTCGGCGTGAACGTGGTGCACGCCGTTGGGCACAGGTGAAACGAGAACCGCGTTACGGACCCTCGTGAACACGGGCCGGTTGTAACGCCGCATTCACACCAACCGTTACGACCAACTCGGTGAACGTGAGAGTTCCGTAAGACCACCACCTCTAAGGTGAGAACCAACCACGACCCGGACCATCGCGGCCGATGCCTTCGGGCCGCGCTGATGACGACACTCGAACACTGGGTCGTTCGCTCACGAACGAAGGGGCTGGGGGCTCCTCACCAAGCGATGTCCAACCGTCGTCCCGCTATCACACTTCACCTCCTCGGCCCCGCCCACGTGACCGTAGACGGCCGGAAGGTGCGGCTGGCACGCAAGGGTCTCGCGCTGCTCTGCTATCTGGCGTTGGAGCGCACGGCGGCCCGCGAACGCCTGGCCAGCCTGCTGTGGGGGCACCGTCAGGCGATGACCAACCTGCGCGTCGAGATTCACCGACTGCGCAGCGCGTTCGCGCCGTGGAACGTCGACCCGTTCGAGGGCAGCACCGACCCGCTCACGTTGACGCGCGTGATCCACGTCCAAGCCGGCTCGGGCGCGGGAGAGCTCATGGAAGGGCTGGACGACGTATCGACCAGCTACCAGGACTGGCTGGAGTACCGCCGCGCGGCGTGGTCCACAGACGGAGGCCGCTCGGTGCGCACGGCCCTCGTCGACGAACTGGCGGCCGATGTCGCACCGCCCTACGTCATCGTGCTGGAAGGCGCACCCGGCTCGGGCCGTCGCGACCTGGCGCAGGCGTTGGCACGGCGGCTGGACCTCCCTTTCCTCGTCGGCGCCGACGCGATGGCGGGCGAGGCGGCGGTGCGCCACGTGGACCCAGCCGCCTGCGACAACGACAAGGTAGCGGTGCGGGTATCGAACGACGATGAGAACGTGTGGGTCATCACGCGATCCACGTTCGGAGAAGACCCCGCCTTGGTCATGAGGCTGCGCGCGATGATCCCGCCCGAGCGCCTTCGGTTCGTGCGCCTCCCGCCGCTCACCTGGAACGAAGCACGAGCCACGATGCCAGAAGGCCTTGCCTTCGAAGAGGCGGCGCGTTGGTACCTGGTCTCGGGGGGGAACCCCGGGTACCTCGGCGAGCTCACGAAACTCCACGACCGGATGCGCGGCGCGCACGACCTACCCGTCCCGCAACGACTGCGCGCCATGTACGCGCTGGAGGCCCGACGCCTCGGCGAAGCAGCGCGCAACGCCCTCGAGCGGCTTTGCGTGCATGATGGCGTCTTCACATCCACGTTGCTGGAAACGCTACGCGCCGACGCACACGTCGACGAACTCGAGCGGCACGGCTGGCTGAGGTACGAGAACGGAGTCTGGCGCTACGCGGATCCCGCTATCCCGCGGCTCATCGGTGCGGCGATCCGAGATGGGCAACGGACGCGTCTGCTTCGCGGCATCCGCAGCACCACCGACCTCGAGCAGCAACCGGGCAACGGTGCCGTCACCACGACCAGCAAGAAGGGGAAGCGGGAACTGACAGCGTCCGGAAAGGGCCCGCCCGTGCCGATCGTGCGCGTGCATCGTGGAGACGAGCACTGGCTCGACGACGGTCAGCCAGAGAGCTCCGCGGCCTACCTCGATGGCACGACGGCCACCTGGGCGCACCACGGTGATGCGGCCCAAGAGCACGCGATCGTGTGGGCGTTGCCGGAGGAGCCACTGCTGTTGTGGCTGAAAGGCCGCGTGGTTGCTCTCGACGGCAACGGCGGCCTTTCCGCTCGTTCCCTACTGCGGCTCACCCTTTCGGGCGTCGACGCGCCCGAGGTGGTGCTCGCCGAACCTAGCCAGAAAACGGAGATCGGCTCCAACGGTTCGCCATCTGGCCGGCTCCATCTGCAGGCAGGGAGAACGTTCGAACACTGGCTGCTCGTACCGCCAGCGAAGCGGCTACGCGTGGCGAGCGCCGCGCGAGCGATGGTGGCAGAAGTGACGTTGCGCGCGTACCGGTTGGCGCGCCACTCGGGTGGCGGGGGAACGCCGGTGTCCGCCGTGGCGTGGCATGCCGATGGTCACGACGGTCCCATCGAGTTCGTGGTGCCCCCGCTCGACGCGTCCGGTGCCAGCATCCGCTAGTGCCCAAGGCGCGCGCCGTCGGAGGCGCCCGTCCCGGTACGTCCGGCAGGGCACCTGGTACGAACAGGCGACGGCGCACACGACGACGCGGCGCGGCTCCCCGTGATCTCGAGCGGGCGTACACTTCACGCAACGTGCGTCCGTTGGATGGCCCAGAGCACGACCTCGGTCGAAGCGGCGACTCAGCCCCCTTCTTCGTCGTCGGTGCAGATCGGTCGGGAACGACCCTGCTGCGGCTCTACCTGAACGCGCACTCGGCGCTGGCCGTCCCGAACGAGAGCTGGTTCCTGATCGACCTGTTCCGAGCGTTCTCGCCGACCGCCGCACTGTCATCCAACGACGTGGTCCGAGCCATCGAGATCGTCACGTCGCACCCGCGCTATGTGGACGGTTGGAGCGTTGCTGCATCGGAACTTCGGACGCGGCTCGAGGCGAACGGGATCGTGACGACCGCCGAGTTCATCGACACGCTCTACCGGCTTCAGACCCACGACCGACCCGGCACGCGCTGGGGCGACAAGACCCCCGAGTACGTCGCACACGTCGACGACCTCCACCGCTGCTTCCCGCGGGCGCAGTTCGTGCACATCGTGCGAGACGGACGGGACGTGTACCTGTCGCTGGAGAAGCGTCGTTGGAGCGATCGCGGCTGGACCCCGTACGAGGTCGGACGATACTGGAGCCGCGCTGTGCGGAACGCGGCCAGCGGCGAGGCGCGTCTCGGGGCGGCACGGTTCCTTACGGTGCGGTACGAGGACCTGGTCGTGGACACGCGGGGCACGCTCAAGCGCGTCTGCGCCTTCCTTGCGATAACCTTCGAGCCCGGCATGCTCGAGGCGCACTCGCATGCCGACGCCATCCAAACGCCACGCGAGCGAGAGAAGCAAGTCCATGACAGACTGGGTCGAGCACCGCGCAACACCGACGTGGAGCGTTGGCGCAGCGAGGGCGCGTCATGGCGCCGCGCCCTGGTGGAGTCGATGATCGCTCCGGAATTGCGGCGCTACGGGTACCCGGAGGCGCCCGCCGCCTGGCGTAGCCTCGCGCTGCGACCGGTCGCGTTCGGCCACTACGCATGGACACGACGCGGCCGGCCGTTTCTCCGCCGCGTACTGCGCGGCGTCAAGTGGCGTCTTCCATACCGTTGATGCCCGCCGGGCGTCGCGGCCTGGCGGGCATCGAGGTATCGCTGTCTCCCAAGCCCGGGGCGCTACGCGGACCGACGATCCACCGGACTCGGCAAGCGTCAGGCTTCGGTCAGCGCCGGATCGCCCGCAGGATCGCCAGCAAGATGACGGCGCCCACGACGGCCACCAGCAGGCTGTACAGGTTGAAGCCTGTGACGCCCTGACCACCCAGTAGGTTGAATACCCAACCGCCGAGCACCGCCCCGACGATGCCCACGATGATGTTGGTGATGAGCCCTTGCTGACCGCCGCTCTTCATGATGGCCCCGGCGATCCAACCGGCCAACGCGCCGAAGATTATCCAAAGGAGGACGTTCATGCCGACCTACCTTTCCGGCCCCTCGGGGCTCGGGGTCCAGTGTAGCGACTCGCTCGATCCACCGTAGTCCCTCGTTACGTTGCGGTTCGGGCGTGGACCTGTTCCCGGATGCCACGCGCCACCTGGCGCCCCCACCACGAACCAGACGTCGCTTCCTCAGGCGGACCCCTCGTCTTCGGCGATCATCGCCAGGAACGCCTCGGCCACCGTGGGGTCGAAGTGCGTACCCGTCTCGCCACGGATGTGCTCGAGGGTGCGCTCGACGCTCCACGCCTCCCGGTACGGCCGGTCGGAAGTGAGGGCGTCGTAGACGTCCACCACCGCGAAGATGCGGGCCGCGAGCGGGATCTGCTCGCCGTGCAGGCCACCCGGGTAGCCGGTGCCGTCCCACTTCTCGTGATGGAAGTGCGGGATGTCGAGCGCGGGCCTCAGGAACGGGATCGGCGCCAACAGGTCGAGGGCGTGCGTGGTGTGGCGCTTCATGATCGCCCACTCTTCGTCGGTGAGCTTGCCGGGCTTGCGCAAGATCGCGTCGGGCACGCCCATCTTGCCGATGTCGTGAAGCAGCGCGCCACGCCGAACGTGCACCAGCTCCTCGTCGCTCACGCCAAGACGCTCGGCGAGCCGCACGGTCATCTCCGTCACGCGTCGGCTGTGGCCGACCGTCTCCTCGTCGCGCAGGTCGAGCGCCTTCGCCCAGCCCTCGATGGTGGTGTCGTACGCCAGCAGCAACTCGGCGTTGGTGCGCTGCAGGTTGTCGAACAGCGCCGCGCTCGAGAGCGCGATGGCGACCTGCGCCGCGAGCGCGTCGAGGAACGAACCCCACTCCGGATCGGTCGGGAACGACCGCTGGTGGAACAGCTCGAGCACCCCTTGGAGCTGGCCCATCGCATGAAGCGGCACCGCCATGTAGGCAGCGAAGCCCGCGGTCTCCACATGCTCGGCGCCCGCGAAAGCGCGCCGAACCGCGCTCGCACCCTCGATGCTGACGGGCTCCTGCGACAGCGCCGCGCGGCCGGCGAGACCCTCGCCTAGCCGCAAGTTGGCCGTTCTCAACGCCGTCGTCACGAAGCCCGCCGCCGCCCCGAAGCGTAGCGTCTGCCGCCGCGACTGGTACCGCAGCACCGCTACCGCGTCCACGCCAAGCCGCTTGCGCACCTGCTCCACGATGACGCCGAGGGTCAGGTCGGCATCGAGGCTTCCGGTGATCGCGCGGTCGATCTCGCGCAGGGCAGAGATGTGCTCCAAGCGTTCGCGCAGTTCGTCGTTCAAGGCCTCGATGCGCGACTGCGCGATCACCAGTTCCGAGGTGTCCACCCCGATGCCGACCAGGTACTGCCGCCCCCCGAGTTCGACACGTGTTCCGTTGAAGAAGTGTGGGATGCGCTCGCCCTGCTTGGTCACGACGGTGGCGGCCAGGGTGGCGTCGCCCGACTCGAAGACCTCGTCGAGCTTCGAGAGAACGAGGCCCTTCTCGGCGCCTTCGAACAGGTCCGACGGCCGAAGCTGCATGATCTCCTGCTCGGAGTAGCCGAACACGCCCTGGAAGTTGTCGTTCCAGCGGACGTAGCTCCCTCCTTCGTCGAGCACGTAGAAGACGGCCGGGATGGCGTTGACGATGGCGTCGGTGAAGCGTTGCTGGTCGAGGAGCGCGCTCTCGGCGGACCTGCGCTCGAGCATCTCCCGCTCCAGCGCCACTTCGCGCTCCGCCGTGGCGACGAACGCCTCCTGTAACGACGCGCCGAACCGATCGAGAAGGAACAGCACGATGGAGAAGACGATGGCCGCTTGAAGCACCATCATGCGAACCACGGAAGCGTCGGCGGCTTCCGGAGGCAGCCAACCCGCGCTTCGCAGCAGCGGTGGCACCAGGATCAAGGCGAGGCTGATGGTCCCCACGATCCGCAAAGCAAGCCGGCTCATCAACAGGCCGGCCATCACCACCGGCACGAAGACCAGGAACAACGCGATGGCGCCGGTTCCCACCCCGACGACGACCAACGGCACGGCCACCGCAACCAGCACGACGCCGATGATGAGACCGAGCGCATGTTCGAGGCGGCCACGACCGTTCCACCACAGCGCCACACCGATGACGCCCACGAAGAACAGGTTCGGCGCCAACGCCTGAACGCTGACGAGGGCGCGCCCCAGCAAGAACGCGTTGATCACCATGGTGGCGCCGACGACCGCCATGAGCGTCCACAAGGTCTGCTGGACGACGGCTTGTCGACGCCGCCTTACGACGGCGAGCACGCCGGACCCATGGGGAGTGTGGCGGAGCGTCGCGTCCGCGCGAAGACCGGCCGGGGTGCCGCCGGTCATCGACCGCCACGCGGCCGGGCGCCACGAGGTGCTACGAGAACCGTCGGGACACGGGCGAGGGCGCCCGCTCGAACGGCGCCCATGCGCCAGCTGGTGGATCGGACGAACATCGTTCCGGCATTGTAGGCATGTGGTCCTGGCGAGGCGCAGGTGGATGTTTCATAGCAGCCGTGTGCGCCCCGACTTCGAGGCCCCCACCCGCGGGGCGCCTTCGCGACGAGCCAGGAGCTTGCTAGCATGCTTCCGTGGCCGAGCAAGCGAGCACGGCAGAGGACGTTCCCGCTTCGGAGTCAGGCGTGGCCGGCGAGACCGCCGCCGTCGACCTGAACGCCGACGCAGGCGAGTCGTTCGGGCGCTGGACCGTCTGTGACGAGCCGGCGCTCTTCCCCCATCTGACATCGGTGAACCTCGCGTGCGGCTTCCACGCCGGTGACCCGCGGAACATGCTGCGCTCCATCGCGCTGGCCAAGCAGCACGGCGTCGCGATCGGCGCTCATCCCGGGCACCCCGACAAGGTCGGCTTCGGACGGCGCGAGATCCAACTCTCCTTCGAGGAACTCACCGCCGACGTGCTCTACCAGCTCTCGGCGTTGCAGGGGCTCCTGCGCGTTTCCGGCGTCACCATGCACCACGTGAAGGCGCACGGCGCGCTCTACTTCCAGATGATGCGCGACGCGGCCACCGCGCGCACGGTGGCGGAAGCCGTGGCCCTGTTCGATCGCTCACTGCCGCTCGTGGTGTTGGCGGGCGCGGGCGGCACGATCATGCGCGCAGCAGCGCAACAGGCGGGGCTCCGGGCCGTGAACGAGGCCTTCCCCGACCGCGGCTACGACCGCGAGGGACGACTGGCCCCTCGCGACGCACCCGGGGCGTTGATCACCGACCCGGACCGGATCGCACGACGCGCCGTGGCGATGGCGCGCGGTGAACCGTTCGCAGCCATCGACGGCGGTGACGTGGTGGTGCGTGCGGAGACGCTCTGTTTACATGGCGACGGCGCCACCGCGCCCGAAGCGGCGCGCGCCGTGCGGGCCGCGCTCGAGACGAGCGGTGTGCGGCTGGAAGCGTTCTAGCCTGCGATGAGCAGAGGCGAGCGCGCGGTGCGTGGCATCTACGTCCATCGTGACGACCCGGAGGCACGCGGCCGTGCGCCCTACGAGGTGGGGAACGCCGTCCTTGCTGCGCTCGCCGCCCCGGCGACGCATGAATCCGCGCGCAGCGGCGCGGGCGATGGAGAGTGCGTCGCCACGCGCGATGACGAGCGCGATTCGGAGCGCGTCGCCACGGCGTCCGCCGTGCTCGACGTCATCCCCGCATACGACAGCGTCTACCTCGAGTACGACGCCGACGTCATCGACGAGCGTCGCGTGCGCGCGCTCGTGGACGCGGCGGTGGAGC
>CAZOTV010000054.1:14002-18076 GCA_964582795.1 uncultured bacterium | reverse complement strand
CGAGGAGGCGTCCGTACCATGTCCGGGTGCACGGGTTGGCCCTCATCGGGGTTTCGCATCGGCGCGGCGGCGCGGCGGCGCTGGAGGCGTACCAGGAGCGCTACGTCGGCGAAGGCGAAGCGCGCCTGGCGGCGTTCGGCCTGCGGGAGTACGTCACCGTCGCCACCTGCAACCGCTGGGACGTGGTGACGGTGGTGCCCGACGGCCAACCGCTCGACGCGTTGCGCCAACGCCTCGCGCCCGACGGCCAACCGCTTCCGTACGCCTTCGTGCAGGACGGCGCGCTCGAGCAACTCGCGCGCGTGGCCGCTTCGCTCGACTCGCTCAACCCCGGGGAAGACCAGATCATGCGCCAGGTACGCGACGCCTACACCGTCGCGCGCGAGCTGGGCCACACCGGGCCGGTGACGTCGTTCGCGTTCGAGACGGCGCTACGGGTGGCCAAACGCGTTCGCCGCGAGGTCGCCCTCGCACCCGTTCGGACGTCGCTTTTCAGCCTCGTGCGTCCCGAGCTCGAGGCGCTACTGCGCCCAGGCGACACCGCGGTGGTGTTGGGCGCGGGGGAGATGGGGGCGTTGGCGGCGCGCGGACTGGCGGAATTGCCGGGCGTGCGGGTCGTGGTCGCGAACCGCAGCGTGGCGCGCGCCGAGGAGGTCGCTCGTGCCTTGACGAAGGTGGCGAATGGAGCGACCGTCAACGCGGCGCCGCTCGACGACGTGCTCTGCGGCGACGCCGCCCCGCAGGGCGCCCGCGTGCTCGTCTGCGCCACCCCCGTTCGCCATCTCGTGAGCGCCGAACTGCTGGAGCGCATGCCCGCCCTCGCGTTGGTCGTCGATCTCGGATTGCCACGCAACGTGGACCCGGACGCCGCCCTGACGCGGGCCCTGCGTGTGCTCGACGTCGACGGCCTGCAAGCGGCCGGCGCCGCCCGGCGCGAAGCGATGGGCGAGAACCTGCTCGCTGCCGAGGCCATCGTCCGCTCGGAGCTCGACGAGGCCGTGTCCGCCTGGACCGAGCGGCAGTTGGCGCACGGGATCCGGCGCCTGCGGGCGGAGTACCTTCGCACCATCGGCGAGGCGTTGCCGCCCGAGGCGGCGGAACGCCTCGCGAAGCGCTTCGCGCACGTGCCCATCACCGGGCTGCGTGCCGTGGCGCGCGAACATGGCTTCGAAGCCGCCGCGACCTTCCTACGGGCCGTCGGCATCCAGGAGGAATCGTGAACCAGGACCGTCATGGAGACGCCGCGCCCAGCAGCCCGCCCTCGTTCCTTCGAGAAGGGAACGAAGACCGGCCGGGCGCCGGGATGCGCGTGCGGATCGCCACTCGCGGCAGCGACCTGGCGTTGACGCAAGCGCGGGGCGTCGCTGCGCAGTTGACGGCCCTCGGCGCCGCCACCGAACTGGTGCTGGTGGAGACGCAAGGAGACCGCAGCAACGCCCCGTTCTCCGCCATGCCCGGCAGCGGCTTCTTCACCAAGGCCGTGCAGCAAGCCGTCCTCGATGGCCGCGCGGACCTCGCCGTGCATTCGCACAAAGACCTTCCCAGCGCGCCGGTCGAGGGCCTCGAGATCGCGGCCGTGCCCACGCGGGCCGATCCGCGCGACGTGCTGGTGGTTCGACCCGAGGCGCACGATCCCAGCGAGGGAACCTGGCTGCCACTGCATCGGCGCGTGCGTGTCGGCACCAGCGCCGCGCGGCGGCGTCACCAACTGGCGCACCATCGCCCCGACCTCGAACTCCGCGAACTGCGCGGCAACGTGCCGACGCGCGTCGCGCGCGTAGAAGCGGGCGAACTCGACGCGGTGGTGTTGGCGGCGGCCGGGCTGGAGCGGCTCGGGCTCGATCTTCGAGGACTGGTCGTCGTTCCGCTCGACCCGCGCGTGTTCGTGCCCGCACCCGCGCAGGGGGCGCTCGCGCTGGAGGTGCGCCGGTCGGCCGCCGACGCCGACCTGACGGCGCTGCTCACGCGCTTACACGACGTGGCCGGGTACGCCACCGTCGCGGCGGAGCGCGGGTTGATGGGGATGCTGCAAGGCGGGTGCCAGCTGGCGCTCGGCGCGCACGCGGCGGCGAAGCCAGGCGGTGGTCTCACCTTGCACGCCTACTACGAAGGCCGCACCGTCTGCGTCGAGGGGCGCACGGCCGAGGAAGCGGCGGTGCTGGCGTTCGAAGCCCTCGGCCGGCCGGCGCCCGCGAGCGCGGCGCCGGCGCGTACGTTCCCGGTTCCGCCTGGGCCCACCGGGTGACGGGCGTGCGAGCGCGAGGGGAGACACCGGACGAGCCCGTCGCGCCAGGTAGGACCGCGCCGGCACATGCCCGCCCTGGGGGCAACGACAGCGCGCCGAAGCGTGCGAGCGCCCCTGATGGAGGCACGTCGCCCGACGACGCTCGCGGGCGCGTCGTGCTGACCCACGCCGCCGGACGACTCGAGGGCCTCCCCGAACGCCTTCGCGCGCTGGGCTTCGACGTCGTGCACGAACCGGCGATCGCCGTCCGGCCCCGCACGGACGCAGCCACGCGCGTGGCGGCGGCGTCCTTGCTCGATCTGCCCTGGTTGCTCTTCGCCAGCCGCTCGGCGGTCGAAGCCTGGCGCGCGCTGGGCGTCGGGTTCGAGCGACACCCGGCGTCTTCTAGGTCTCCCCGCATCGGCGCCGTCGGAGCGGGAACCGCCGCGGCGCTCCAGGCCGCCGGAGCGCGCGTGGACCTGGTCGCCGAGCTGTCGACGGCCGAGGGCCTGGCGAACGCGTTCACGGCGCATCCGGCCGCGGCCGGACCGGTCGGGCTGGCCCGCGGGAACCGCGCGCGGCCCACCCTTGCCGACCGCCTGAGCGAGGCCGGCTACGCCACCCGGGCGGTCGTGCTCTACGACACCGAGTCGCTCGCCTGGAACGATGAACCGCACCGGAGCACGAACGCAGTCGAGCCCACCGTGATCGTGGTCGCCAGTCCTTCCGCTGTCGCCTCGCTGCCCCTGGGATCGCTCGGAGGGGGCGATGCTGATGAAGGGCAGGGAGCGCGCGCCAAGGCCTCGCGCATCGAGGCCCCGCGCGAGGGGGCCACGGGCAACACGGCCACGGGCAACACGGCCCCGCGCATCGAGGCCGCGCACGACATCGCCCCGCGCATCGTCGCCATCGGCCCCACCACCGCGGCCGCCGTGCACGCGCTCGGGGTGCCGTGCGAGGTGGCCGAGACCGCCGACGTGAAGGGGATCGTGTCCGCGGTCGTGCGTGCAACGGACGCGGCGTCGGAGCGCGGTTCGGGCCGAACCGCGGATCAGGCTGCCGCCCATGCACCTGAGCGTGCATCCGAACGGCCACGGACGTCCGCCACCGAAGGACGGGCAGACAGGCCGAGAGAAGAAGAGGTCGTCGATGGCTGACGTACGTGAACGCGAAGTGGTGACAGGACCGACCCCCGTCGTGCGCCCGCGCAGGTTGCGCGTGGCCTCCGCCGTGCGCGATCTCGTGGCGGAGACGGACGTGCTGCCGCGGCACCTGATGATGCCGTACTTCGTGGTACCCGGCCGCGGCCAAGAGCAGCCGATCGCCTCGCTGCCGGGCGTCTCGCGACTCAGCCCGGACGCGCTCCTGCCGCGGCTCGAGCGGGCGCTCGAGCTCGGCATCCGCTCTACGGTGCTCTTCGGCGTGGTGCCCGAGGGCGCCAAGGATCCGCTCGGCCTCGCCGCGCACGACCCGAACGGACCCGTCGCGGAAGCCGTGAGGGCGGCGAAGCGCGCGTTCGGCCGTGACCTCACGGTCGTTACGGACGTCTGCCTCTGTGGCTACACCGACCACGGCCACTGCGGCGTCCTCGCCGACACGCCGCGCGGCGTGGTCGTCGACAACGACGCCAGCCTCCGGCATCTCGCCGCGATGGCGTTGACGCACGCCGAAGCGGGCGCCGACATCGTGTCGCCGAGCGACATGATGGACGGCCGCGTGGCGGCCCTTCGCAGCGCCCTCGACGGCGGCGGATTCGAGGACGTCGGCATCCTGTCGTACGCGGTGAAGTACGCCTCGGCCTTCTACGGTCCGTTCCGCGAGGCGGCGGGGTCGTCGCCGGCGGGATCGGG
>CAZOTV010000054.1:8391-13902 GCA_964582795.1 uncultured bacterium | reverse complement strand
CGCGCGAACCGACCCCCCGCGGGACCGCGCGACCTACCAGATGGACCCCCGCAACGCCCGCGAGGCGCTGCGTGAAGTCGCGCTCGACGAAGCCGAGGGCGCCGACATGCTGATGGTCAAACCGGCGCTGCCGTACCTCGACGTGCTCGCTCGGCTGCGCCCGATGACGACCCTGCCGTTGGTGGCGTACTTCGTGTCGGGCGAGTACGCCATGATCCGCGCCGCGGCGGCCGCCGGGGCGCTCGACGAGGCCGCCGCCGTGCGCGAAGCGCTCACGAGCATCCGGCGCGCAGGCGCCGACCTGGTCGTCACCTATCACGCCATCGAGGCGCTGGAGCGAGGCTGGCTGGCGTGAACGCAAGGGCAACACGATGCCGCGGAGGCGCGGCGTGAAACGGAACACCGACGAACGTCCGCCGCGCTCTGCCCAGGAGCGCGGATGGCACGGGTCGCAGACCGCCACGCGGGTGGCGTTCGGCATCATCGTCGTGTTCGTGCTGGCGCAAGCGGCGTGGTGGGTGATCTTCGAGTTCCGCTCGATCGACGAACGCACACAGGACACCAACGCGGCCTGGGCGCGCGACGTGGCCACGGCCAACTCCTGGTACGCGAGCGTCCCTGACGGTCCGGAGGCGGCCACGCTCGTCGCGGAGCTCGCGGGCCGCTACCCTCACCTGACGTTCGACGCCGGGGCGAACCGCTTCGAGATCGACGCGGCGCACCGCCTCGCGTTCCTCGACGAACAGGCGCGCCGCAAGCGCATGCTGGCGTTCGAAGGACCGACGTTCGCGGTGGTGGTGCTGTCGATGCTGCTCTTGATCGCCACGTCGTTGCGCTCCGAGCGCGACCTGAAGCGGCGGCAACAGAACTTCCTCTCGGCGATCACCCACGAGTTCAAGACGCCGATCAGCACCCTGCGGTTGCTGGTGCAGACGGCGCGCATGCGCACCCTGCCCGCGGCGAAGCAACAGGACTACCTGGCGCGGATGGAGTCGGAACTCGACCGCCTCGAGCGCACGAGCGATCAGGTGCTCGCCAGCGCCCGCCTCGAGGCCTCGCGCGAACCGCCGCGGCTCGAGGCGCACGACCTGAACCGGTTGGTCCAGGCCGTCATCGGCCGCATGCGCGCCGGCCTGGAGGCCAGGGGCGCCACCTTGAACGTGACCTACTGCGCCGCGCCGCTGCCGGTGTCGGTCGATCCGGCCGCGTTCGACATGGTGCTCGGCAACCTGCTCGACAACGCCGTGAAGTACAGCCCCGGCCCGGAGAAGCCGGTGTCGGTGTCGTTGGGGCAGCGCGGCGACTTGATCGAGACGCACGTCGACGACGAAGGTGTCGGCCTCGCGCCCGGGGACGAGGAACGCATCTTCGACCGTTTCTATCGCGCCGGCGACGAACTCCGCCGCGAGTCCCCCGGTGTCGGGCTGGGGCTGCACCTGGTGCGCAGCACGGTCGAAGCCATGAACGGTTGGGTCGTGGCCGGCCCGAACCCGACCGCCGAGCGCGGCGCCCGCTTCACGGTGGTGCTGCCGCGGCGCGTGGAGGTCGCGGTATGAACCGCGCCCGCATCCTGGTAGTCGAAGACGAGGCGTCGCTCGCGCAGGTCCTGGTCGACAACCTCGAGGCGGAAGGCCACGACGTCCGGGTCGCGCGCGACGGCGAGGCGGCCGAGACTGCCTGGCAAGGCGGAGCGTGGGAAGGGGCGGAACCCGACCTGGTGGTGCTCGACGTGATGCTGCCGCGCGTCGACGGGTACGAGCTCTGCAGGCGCATGCGGGCTGCGGGGCACGACACGGCGGTGCTGTACCTCAGCGCCCGCGGCGAGCCCGAGGACCGCGTGCGGGGGCTTCGCGCAGGCGGGGACGACTACTTGCCCAAGCCGTTCCACCTGCCCGAGTTCCTGCTGCGCGTGCAGGCGTTGTTGCGGCGGCGTGGCTGGGGCGCGGCGGAAGCTCCGGAGGCGTTCGAGTTCCGCTTCGCCGGACACCGCGTCGACTACCGCGCCTGGACGGCGGAGTTGGAAGACGGCCGACGCGAGCCGCTAGGGGAGAGAGAACTCGGCATCTTCCGCGCCTTGGCCG
Organism: uncultured bacterium; assembly: GCA_964582795.1. Lineage (GTDB taxonomy): Bacteria > Deinococcota > Deinococci > Deinococcales > Trueperaceae > CAZACZ01. The sequence continues at coordinate 11,821 of CAZOTV010000054.1, read as the reverse complement.
AACGCGCAGGCGAGGTCGTGAGCCGTGACGAGATCCTCGATCGCGTCTGGGGCAACGACGCGTTCCCGTCGAGCCGCACGGTCGACAACTTCGTGGTGCGCCTGCGCCGCTTGTTCGAGCCCGACCCGAGTCGGCCGATCTACTTCCACACCGTTTGGGGCGTGGGCTACCGCTTCACCCCCGAAGGAGAGGACCAACCGTGAGCCTGTTCCTCCGCGCCGTGCAGGGGGAGAACACCCCGGTGGCGCCCATCTGGATCATGCGGCAGGCGGGCCGTCATCTGCCCGAGTACCGCGCGTTGAAGGAGAAGCACGCCTTCTGGGAGTTGGCGCGCACGCCCGAACTGGCGGCAGAGGTGACGCTGCAACCGATCCGTCGCTACGGTCTCGACGCCGCCATCCTGTTCTCGGACATCATGACGCCGCTGCCCGCCATGGGGCTGGAGCTCGACTTCCGCCCCGGGCCGGTGTTGGCGGCGCCGGTGCGAAGCCGCGCCGCCGTCGAGACGCTGCGCGTACCGCCCGCCGAGGAGATCGCGCCGTTCGTGTCGGACGCGATCCGGCTGATCCGTAGCGAGGCGAGCGTGCCGCTGATCGGCTTCGGCGGCGCGCCGCTCACGCTCGCCACGTACGCCGTTCAGGGCGCAGGCAGCAAGGAGTACGACGTCTTCCGCGCCTTCCTGAAGGCCGAACCCGACGCCGCGCATGCCCTGCTCGAGAAGCTCACCGAGGTGAGCATCCGGTACCTGAGCGAACAGGTCCGCGCGGGCGCGCAAGTCATCCAGCTCTTCGACTCCTGGGCCGGTCTGCACGACGAGGCCACCTACCGCGCCTTCGGGTTGCCGTACGCCACGCGCGTGCTCGAGGCGCTCGCACCGTTCGGCGTGCCGCGCATCTACATCGCCGTCGGCGCTTCTCACCTCTACCCGACGTTCGCCGAGTTGCCCCTCGAGGCGCTCAGCGTCGATTGGCGCGTGCCGCTCGACCGCGTGCGACCGCTCGTGGGCGGCAAGTCGTTGCAGGGCAACCTCGACCCGGCTGCCCTGCTCGCGCCTCCGGACGCGCTCGAGGACGCCGCGCGCCGGGTGCTGCGCGCCGGCCTGGGCGGAGCGCATGTGTTCAACCTGGGCCACGGCATCCTGCCCAGCACCGACCCCGCCGCAGTGGAGCGGCTGGTCGAACTCGTGCGGGCGTTCGATCGACGAACGGAAGGCGCGAGCGCCGCCGAACCGTCACGCCTCACTGCGAAGGACCGAGAGGTGACGCCATGACCCTTTCCACACCGACGGAGACGCGCCGCGAGCGGGTCACCGCCCTGATGCACCGCGCCCAGGACGACCTGGTTCAGGCGTTCGAAGACGTCGACGGGAAGGAGCGCTTCCGCGAACAGCGATGGGAGCGGCCCGGCGGTGGTGGCGGCCGCGCGCGCGTGATCGAGGGCGGCGCCGTGTTCGAGCGCGGCGGTGTGAACGTATCGGCCGTGCACGGCGCGCGCGTGCCGGAGAGCCTGGCGAGACAGCATCCCGGCGTCGAAGGGCTGCCGTACTTCGCGACCGGCGTGTCGATGGTGCTTCACCCGCGCAACCCATACGTGCCCGCGTTCCACGCCAACTACCGCTACTTCGAGGTCGGTGACGCCACCCGACCGAGCGACGTGTGGTGGTTCGGAGGCGGCGCGGACATGACCCCGAGCTACCCGTTCGTCGCGGACGGCGAGCACTTCCACGGCGCGTTGAAGGCGCTTTGCGACCGGCACATGGTGGCCGATTTCGCGGCCTGGAAGCAGACGTGCGACGACTACTTCACGGTCCGCCACCGCGGCGAGATGCGCGGCATCGGCGGGATCTTCTTCGACGAGATCACGCCGGCCGGACGAGGCGACTTCGAGGAGCAACTCGCCTTCGTCGAGGACGGTATCGCCACGTTGCTGCCGTCGTACCTACCGGTGGTCGAGCGGCGGAAGGACGCGCCATTCGGCGAGCGCGAACGCGCCTGGCAAGCCATCCGCCGCGGCCGGTACGTCGAGTTCAACCTGGTGTACGACCGCGGCACGGCGTTCGGTCTCCAGACCGGCGGCAACATCGAGGCGATCCTCATGTCGATGCCGCCGTTGGCGTCCTGGCGCTTCGACTACCGACCCGAGCACGGCTCCCCCGAGGAGGAGGCGCTCGCGTTCTACCAACCGCGCGACTGGGTGGGAACGGACAGTGATCGCGGGCTTCCGGCGTCGGAACCCAACGACGGCGGTGCTGCCGACCACGCCGATGCGTCGCCGCCCCATGGGAGCGACATGTTTCACGTGAAACGGAGGAACCCGTGAGCGCAGGACCCACCGGCATCGTGATGATGAACCTGGGCGGCCCGAAGGACTTGAGCGAAGTGCAACCGTTCCTGCTCGAGCTCTTCGCCGACAGGGAGATCATCCAACTCCCGCTCCAAGACCAGCTCGGGCCGTTCATCGCTCGGCGCAGGACCAAGAGTGTGCAGGCGAACTACCGCGACATCGGCGGCGGCTCACCGATCCTTCGCTGGACCGAAGAGCAGGGGCGTGGCATGGTCGAGCGCCTCGACCGCCTGTCGCCAGGCACCGCGCCGCACAAGTTCTACGTGGCGTTCCGCTACATCGACCCGCGTAGCGAGAACGCCCTGCAGGCGATGAAGGCCGACGGCGTGCGCCGCGCGGTCGCGTTCACCCAGTACCCGCAGTTCTCGTGCGCCACCACCGGGTCCTCGCTCAACGAGCTGTGGCGCGCGGCGCGGCGCCTGGGGCTGCAGGACGCGTTCGACTGGAGCGTCATCGACCGCTGGCCGACGCACCCGCGCTTCATCGAGGCGATGACGAAGACGGTCGAAGAGGGACTGGCCGGCTTCTCGGAGGACGAGCGCGACGACGTGGTCATCGTCTTCAGCGCCCACTCCCTGCCGATGAGCGTCATCCACCGCGGCGACGCCTACCCGGCCGAGATCGGCGCCACCGTGCACGAGGTGATGCGGCGCCTGGCGTACCGCCACCAGTACCTGATCTCGTACCAGTCCGAGGTCGGTCCGGTGCCGTGGCTGGGGCCATCGACCGAGCACGTCATCCAGGAACTCGGCCATAAGAAGCGCAAGAACGTGCTGGTGGTGGGCATCGCGTTCACGAGCGACCACATCGAGACCCTGCACGAGCTCGACATCGAGTACGGCGAGCTGGCGAAGGAAGTCGGCATCGCGAACTACCGCCGCGCGCCCGCGTTCAACGGCATGCCGCTGTTCCAGGACGCCCTGGCCGAGGTCGTCGCCGAGCATCTGGCGGCGGGAGAACCGTGCACCCTGCAGTACGGCCTGCGCTGCCCCGGCTGCGTCAACCCGCAGTGTCGGGCCATCCTCAACCCGGTGGCGCCGTATGCCCGCACCAACGTGACGCCGTCACCGGAGAACAAGCGCTACCA
>CAZOTV010000054.1:4448-8291 GCA_964582795.1 uncultured bacterium | reverse complement strand
CAAGCGCAACTCCTGCGGCCCCGCCGCCATCGCCACGCTCGCAGGTTGGCTGGGCCGGCCCACCAGCGAGGCGGACGTCCTGCGCTCCGCGCGCCTCGGTGACGATGGGATCAGCCTGGCCGAGTTCAGTCGCCTGGCCGACGCACACGACGTACCCGGGAGCTGGTTCCGCGTCGCGTCCTCCGGCCTACCCGCAACACCCACCCCCTTCGTCGCGCACTTCTCCGTTCCCGACGAGCATTTCGTGGTCGTGCACGCCGTCGTGCGGTCACACGTGGTGATGGCCGATCCGGCCGTCGGCGCGATGGTCGTGCCCCTGCGCGCGTTCCTTCGCCGCTTCAGTGGCCGTGTCTTCGTTCCGCGGGAGGCATCGTGACCCGCGCCGCCTTCCCCGAATCTCGTCCGACGGGCATGAGCGGCCTCGTATCCCCGTTCACGACGCGGGTCGGGCCGTGGGCGCCGGCGGCGCTCAGCGCCGGACTGGTGGCGGTGGCCGCGCGTCCGTGGGGTCTCGGGTGGTTGGCATGGATCGCGCTCGTCCCGGCGTTCGTCGCCATCCTTCGTGCACGTACCCTCGGGGAAGGGGCAGGGGTGGCGGCCGTAGCGTCGCTCGGTCTGGTCGGGGTGGCCTACGAAGCCGTCGCGGGCATCGGCGTGTGGGCGTACGCGCCCGTCTGCGTCGTGGCCACGCTCCCGTTCGCCGCCGCGGGTTCCGCCGCGGTCGCGTTCCGGCGCAGGTTGGGTGGGCGTGCCGCCGCCGCCCTGCTTCCGCTGTTGTGGTGCGCCGCCGAATGGCTGCCTGCCCAACCATGGCTCATGGGGCGTTGGGCGCTCACGCTTGGCATCATCGGGTACAGCCAAGCGGGCTTACCGGCGATGCAGCTGGCGCGCTTCAGCTCCGTCACCGCGACCAGCCTCACCGTCGTGGTCGGTAACGTCCTGCTGGCGCGTTGGCTCGCGCACCGCAGCGCACGGGCGGCCTGGGCGCTGGTCGCGCTAGCCGCCCTGGTCGCCGCGGCCTGGTGGACGCGCGCCGCAGCCGACACCAGTGCCGGTGCAGAAGCGCCCCACCAACTCGAGCGCGTCACCGTCCGCTTGGTCCAGCCGCATCTGATGGACTCCGAGCGAGCCGCGGCCGTCGTCGTGCCGGGCATGCGAGAAGCGCTTCTCTCCCGGCTGCGCGAGGCGTCGCTGAGGCCCGCCGTCGGCTCACCGAACGACTCCCACGCCGTCCTGACGATCTGGCCGGAGGCGGCGTGGCCCACGCGACTGCGGCACGACGGGCACGTCGCTTCCTTGAGCGCCCGCGACGCGGCGTGGCTCGCCGGTTTGGGGCCCCTGCTCCTCGGCGGGCCTGCCCGCAGCGGCGCCGGTACGCCCGCCGGAGCGTCCGGCGGCACCGGTGCGCCCGCCGGAGCGTCCGGCGGTACGGGTGCGCCTGCGCCTGGTGGAGCGTCCGGCAACGCCGTCACCCAACGACCTTCCAACGCCGCCTTCCTGTGGACTGGCGAAGCGCTGCGGCACGTCTACGACAAACATCACCTCGTGCCGATCGCCGAGGACGGGCTGGACGCCGGTCCTGGGCCCGCCGTGATCGACGTCGACGGTGTCGCCATCGCGCCTGCGATCTGCTACGACGCCGTGCTTCCAACGTTCGCTCGAGCTGCAGTCCGGGCCGGCGCGGACCTCATCGCCGTGCTTGCCGACGACGGGTTCGCGGCGCGCGGCGACGTTCCCATCCAACACCTACGCGTGGCGGCGTTCCGCGCCGTCGAGACCGGGCGGCCCCTGGCGTTCGCATCGAACACCGGGCCGAGCGCGGTGGTCGACGCCGCGGGCAGGGTCCTGGCGAGAACCGAAGGTGGTACGCAGGACGCCCTGGTCGCCACGCTGGGAATCGGGGCCGGCCTAACGCCGTACGTCCGGTACGGCGACTGGGTCGGTGCGCTGGTCTGCCTGACGCTCGTCGGGTGGACGGCCTTGGCGGGGGCGAGAGGAGGTGCTTCGAGAAGACCGCCGCCCCTCTGACCCCTACCCCTCCAAGGAGGCACAATGCGCCGCACCCTGTTCGGAATCGTAAGTACCGTCCTACTCATGTTGCTCGTCGGGCCGTCGTTCGCGAAGACGGCTGTCGCGAGCACGGACCCGCACGGCCTCGCCGGGCTCGTCGCCATCGACGCGCCGGAACTCGCGAGCGTCAACGGTGGCGTGTGCTCCACCTGCTCCAGCGACGACGATGACGAGGAGCCGTACGTCGAGAGCAGCGAGTGGCTCGTGATCCGCCAGGTGGACTCGTCAGCCGAGCAGCTGTCGTACTCCATCGTCGACGAGTTCTCGAACGTCTACGGCACGGACACGTACACCGCGACACAGACCTACTCCAACGAATGCCGCCACGTCTTCCTCAGCGGCGGGGTCGGTATCAGCAACGGGTTCAACGTCAACATCGGCACGACGTACCACTGCGCCCGCCAGATCAAGCTCGAGATCCCGATCAAACCCGGGTACCGGGCCAAGGTCTACAAGGGCAACATGCGGAACTTCAGCACGATCACGGTCGAACTCGTCGAGTACTGGAGCGACGGCAGCCGCGATCGCACCGGGATCACCGATACAGGCCGGCGAGAGAACCGCTGGGCGCGCTACTCGGTCGTCCAGACGAAGGGCTACTGACGACCGGCAAGGACGCCGGACTCGTGGGTGGGCGCCGATTCGGCCGTCCACCCACGGCTCCTCGGTCGCCCACCGGCCAACCGAACCTTCTCGAGAGGAGAGTCGATGCGTCGAATCCGCCCGCCCTCACTCCGGGCGCTCCGCATGCGCAGCGCCGTTCCCGCGACGATCGCTCGGGTCGCGCTCATGCAGGTCGTCTTCGTCGGTCTGGCACAAGGACCCGGCTCCGTTCCCGCCCATCCGAACGAAGCCGACGTGCAGACGGTCGCCATCCACTACGAGGATCAGCTGAGCACCGAGTCAAGTAGCGTCACGATCTTCTTCCCACGTCCCGCCGGGGACGACTGGCAGGTCCTGGAGCCGGTCAGCGACGACCCCTGCCTCCAGGTCGGCCGGGTGTCCGGCGGGGAGCCAGGACAAGTGCTGGTGATCGAAGCCGACGTGCGGGCCCCCGCCGCGCCGGCAGACCCTGCTGCTGGCGCTTCCGCGCGCGTCTCAGGCGATGACGTCCGCGTGTCGCGTTGCCATGCCAACCTCACGCTGACCTTCGCATCATCGACCCAGCGCTGGGCTGCCACCGCCGAGGTGGTCGTCAACCGGATCGACGCGACACCGATGCCCTACACCGACTTGAACGCCGTGATGACGAGCGACTTCATCGAGGTGCCTCGACTCGGCGCCGCACGACCCGCCGAACCCGCTACCTTGCTCACTCTGACGCTTCGCAACCCCTTCGACCACGCCATCACCGTGCGCGGTGTCACCGACCCGGAGACGTTCGAGGACGTCGTGGGAACGGTCCACCCGCACGACCCTGCCTCGTTCGACGGCACGTACGCCACACTCGAGACCATCACCATGCCGAACGACGACGTGACGGTCGAAGCCGGCACCGAGATCGCCTTCGCGCTGTTGCTCGACCCGGATCGGCGCCTCGCGGACGGCTCCGGCACGCTCACCATCCGGCCCGCCGTCATCGTCGAGCGGAGCGGCACGGTGTTCGCCTCCCCGTTCCCACGCGTCAGCGCGGCGTGGGGCAACGACCTCCCATGACGCGCACGCCGTCGAAGGTGACCGCGCGAGCGCACACGCACGTTGCGAGATCTGGGAAGGCATCCCTGATCACTACCTTGACCGCAACCCTGATCGCACTCGTGACCGCGATGGCAG
>CAZOTV010000054.1:0-4348 GCA_964582795.1 uncultured bacterium | reverse complement strand
CGCCTGGTCTCTCGGACTACCTGGCATCGTTCGACGCCGCCTACGTGCCACCCGACCACGTCACGCTCGCCTTGGTCGATGCCGAGGCCGCCGTACGCCGTGCGGGGTGGGCGACCGCCCCCAGGGTAGGCATTGAACAGACACTGCGCTTCATCGACTTCACCACCCTCGCGCTCGACGTGACAACGGACGTAGCCGTGCCCCTGTACGCAGCGCGCCAACCCCTCGAGTCTGCCCTCGCTACCGCTGCGCTCGAGCACCAGCGCGCTACCGCAGAGGCAACGAGAGTCGATGCGCGCGCTCGCTTCGCCGGCGACGTACTCGCGTACGCACTGCTCTCCACCGCCGCAGACGACTTGTCGCGCGCCCTCGACCTTGCCCATGCCCACGGATGGCCAGGTACCTTCGACGCGACGGATCCCACGCGGATCCCAGCCGCTTCCCGCGACGCGTACCTCCAAGAGCGAAAACTCGGTGATCTCCTGGCGTTCCTGCGCAGCAACGTCGGCGACCTTCGGCGCGCGCTCGCCCGAGACACCCAGCTCGCTCCCGCCACCCTCGTGCCCCCGCCGGCCGCCGAAACGCTCGAAGCCCTATCTGCGGCCCCTCCGAGCCACGCTCGCTGTCTGCGCGAGGCGCCCGCCGCCCACGACGCCCGTGCTCGCCATCGACAGCGCGTCCTGCAAGACACCTTGAACGGCACACCGGCGGCCACCGTCGATCTGGTTGCGGAGCTCGGAGCGCGCAGCGCCGCCGCGGGAGCGCCCATCACGTCACCCATGGGGTTGCGCGCCAGCATCGCGCTCGAGGGGCGCATCGCCATGCCGTCGACATGGCCGGTGAAGGGAGAGGCGAGTGCAAGCATCGACCTTGCGGGCATCCGACAGTCGTTACGCGTCGAGTGGCCACCGCGCCCGACGCCCGTACTCGAGGCTGGCCGGAGCGCCGATCTCGTGCTCGCAGACGAGCTCGACGCCCTGGACGCGAACCTCCGCGCGCTTCGAAGGTCGCTCGATCAGGCCTCGTCGCGCCGCGCCGAACGCGCCCTGCGCCTCGCCTGGTTCGTCCAGGACGTAGCGCCGCCGACGGACCCACGAGACCGTCCTACGAACGGCGAGGAGTCGCTGCCCGACCCGATCGCCGACCTGCACGCTGCCGAGCTGCGCACGAACCTCGCCTTCGCGCGCCTAGACGAGGCGCTCGCATGGATCGAGCTCCGCCTGGCGTGCGGGGCGGGCGTGTGAACTCGCCACCACGACGCCGGAGGTGGCCCTCGTACGGCGTGCACGCCGGCGTGCTTGGCGGTGTCGTCCTCGGCGGTGTCGTCGTCGTGGTCGTGCTCGGCGCCATGGCGATCGGTCCTCGGAGCGGCGGTGGCGCCGGTGGCTGGCAGTTCCTCGCGGCCGGATGGCAGTACATCGTGAACCTGGCGGCGCCCAGGACCCGCCAGGGTGGCATCGAACACGGGGTCTACTTCGGCTGGGCCTCGTCGCGCGGCGGGACGATGCGGCTCGGCGGCGCCGTCTGCTCGCCCGACGATCCCGTCGTGGCCGTCGTCATCCCCGGTCGCAACGCGCCGTGGACGCTCGGCGCCACGGAGGTCTTCACCGAGCACGCGGACGTCGGGCTTCCGGAACGTGTCGCCACCCTCACACTCGCGGCCGACTCGTCGAGGCTCACGCGGTTCGAAGAAGCTGCTGCCGAGGCCACCACGATTCCACGGTCGGCAGCCGAGCGAGCCACGCTCCCGAGTTCGCGCGACATGACGTTCCACCACCTCGTGGCGCGGTGTCGAAGCGGAGCGGAGACGCGCGTCGGCGTCGGCAGCGCTCGATGGCTCTTGCTTCCCAGGGAAGCAGCGGACGGTCCCGACCTCGGGGTCCGCATCGTGGCCTCGCGATCCGCCCCGCACCTAGGTGTGCTGGCGGCGATGGTCGTAACGAACGAAGGCCGGGAGCCCGTCACCCTCTCACGCGTCACCTACGCGCCCACGGCCGCCGCGACCGGACGCGTGCGCGCCGCCGCGGGCACCGCCGAACAGTTCGCCGGCTGGCGCCAACTGGTCACCGGCCATGGCGCAGGCCCCGGCGCGGGCCTAGACAGCAGCGCCGTCGATCCCAACGAGTTGACGCCGTGGCACGCCGCCTACCAGAGCCCAGACGACCCTCGCGCGATGCGCGAACGCCCGTCCGACGATCTGCGCCTTCGGCTGGAACCCGGTGAGGTGGCGATGATCGTGATCGACCAGGATTCGCTCGTCACGACGCGCGGGAAGCGCCGCGTCATCCTCTACCCGGTCCTCACCATCACCCGCGGCGAACTCGCGCAGCGGAACGCCTACCTCCTCGGGTCGCCGCTGCCCGCCGTGGGTTGGACGCCACCTCGCGTGGGTTGGACGTCACCTCGAATGAGGGCAAGACTCGACGCACCGTAGGGCCGCGGCCACCATCGCGCGGGTATCCTGGCCAGCGTGACCAAGCGCGTGGCCATCATCGGCGGCGGCCCCACGGGGCTCGCGACCGGCGTGTTGTTGGCGCGCAGCCGGCCCGACCTGCACGTCGTCGTGCTCGAGGCGGAGGGAACCCCAGGCGGCAAAGCGAGGACGATCACCCGCGACGGGTACACCGTCGACCTCGGTCCCAACGGGTTCGTGACGAACCGCACCGCCACGCTCGATCTGGTGGACGCCATCGGCCTGACGAAGGAGCTGCAGCCGGCAACCGATGCAGCGCGGCATCGCTACCTGTTCCACGACGGGGGGCTCCGGCCGCTGCCCACGGACCCGCGAAGCTTCCTGCGCAGTGAGTTGCTCTCCTGGCCCGGCAAGGCACGCGTGCTGCTCGAGCCGCTGTCCTTCCGGAACCCGGGCGACCCACCACCAGCGGCGGGGGCACGAAGCGAGCCGCCTGACGACGAGAGCGTCCACGCCTTCCTGGCGCGGCACTTCGGCCGCGAGCTGGCCGACCGGTTCGCCCAACCTCTGGTGGTGGGCATCACCGGTGGCGACGCCACGCGCCTGAGCGTCGACGCGCTGTTCCCGCAGTTCCGCGCCATGGAACGGCGGCACGGCAGCCTGCTGCGGGCCTTGATACGCCAATCGCGCGCCGCCAAGGCCGCCACGTCCACGCGCCGCGACGGCCCGTCGGCCACGCCGCCGCCACCCAAGGCGCCCCCGGCCCGCCTCACCAGCTTCGTGAACGGTGGGATGGGGCGCCTCACCCAGGGCCTCGCCGAGGCGTTGGCCGCGCTTCCGAACGCCGAACTCCGACTGGGCGCGCGCGTTGCGTCGCTGCAACGGATCACGCCGGACGGGGGCGGCGGCGCCTCCAGGCCCACCTACCGGCTCGTGTTCGACTACCCGGAGCACTACCCCACGACCGAAGCCGACACGGTCGTGCTCACCCTCCCGGCGCCTGGGGCGGCGCGCCTCCTCACGGCCCTCTCCCCATCCGCCGCGTCCGAACTGCGCAACATCCCGTACGTCGGCATGCGGGTCTTCGGCCTCGGGTTCCACCGCTTCGACGTGCCGCGCGCCCTCGACGGGTTCGGCTTCCTGATCGCCCCGGGCGAACGCGTGCGCAGCCTGGGCGTGTTGTGGACGTCCTCGATCTACCCGGGCCGCGCTCCTGACGACCACGTGCTGATCCGGGTGCTGGCCGGTGGGGCGCTCGACCCGGAGATGATGGCCCTCGACGAAGAGCAGGCACTCGCCATCGTGCGGCGCGACCTGCTGGTGACGATGGGCATCGCTGCCGAACCGACGTTCATCGAGTCCGCCGTCTGGCGCGAAGCCATCCCGCAGTACACCGTAGGGCACGGTGCCCGCGTGGCCGCGATCGATCGCGCGCTGGCCGACCTGCCTGGCCTTCACTTGGCGGGCAACGCCTACCGCGGCGTGGCGATCAACGACTGCGTCGCGGAGGCGCGCCGGGTGGTCGACGCGCTCGGGTCGGCCTGAGCAGGGCTCCGGTCCGCCACACCACGGCTGGGCTTCGCTCGTCGTCGGCCCATTCGCTGCCGCTCTCGGTTGGTCACCCGCCAACGCAGATCCCGTCTTGCCACTCGGCGCCACGCCGCCCCCGTCCTGCCCCCCATCCTGCCGTCACGTCCTCAGGTGTGCTAGCATCGGTATTTGCCGCGCCGACCGGTTCACGCCGGGAGGATCGCGGTGGCGAGCCGATGCTGGAGAGGGCGAGGCGCGAGCCGGGAAGCGGCTCTGCGTGTCGTGTCGTCTTCGCGCCCGGGTCCACGTGACGCCGGGCACGCAGAGGGTGCGCGCGACGAGCAACACCGGCCGTCAGCGCATCGCCACCAGCCTGGAAGGAGGTGCACATGCCGAACACCCAGT
>CAZOTV010000053.1:10394-18442 GCA_964582795.1 uncultured bacterium | reverse complement strand
CGACTTCAGTCGCGGGAGCGGCGGGGTCGCGCGACACACGCGAGCCGGTCGGTGCAAGCAACGTCGATGTTCATGAGCACCACCGCCTTCCCAGGAGGGTTCCGCGCACCCGCCGATTCGCGCACCCGCGTCGGGCGCAAGCGTCGGCCGGGTCGGCGTGGAACGCAGCCGAGTATGGACGGCCGCACGTGCGTTGTCAAGCTCGAGGCGCCAAGCATCGGGGCCCACTGCGCGTGCTGCGCAGCGGGCCCCGAAAGGAGGGTTGGCGCTCGATGGACGAGAAGCACTCGAAAGGACTGCGGGGTCGCCGAGCCGTGTCCGGTGGGTCCGTGGTCAGCGGAACTCCTCGCCGAGGTTCTTGGCCACGGCCAACGCGAACGCGAGCACGCGACGCGTGTCGGGGTCGTTGGCGGCCCGGAGCGCGGCGAAGACGCCGCCCACGGGGGGAACCTTGACGTCCGGGTACTGCGCCTGCCCCGCCTTGAGCGCCCGCGCCAGCACCTGGATGGCGTCCAGCACGAACGGATCGAGTACCAACTCGCCCAGGACGGAGACCTTCTTGACCAGGCCCTGGACCATGTCGTCGGTCATCGCGCTCTGCACCAGCGTCAAGCCGCCGGTGAGGCCGCGGATCGCCTCGAGGACTTGCGGGTCGGTCACCCGCTCCAGCGTGGCCGTCACGTCCGGGTCCTTGAGACGATCGAGCAGCGCCATGACGCCGGGGTCGAGGATGACCTCGGCCAGGCGCATGACGCGCTGCACCAGACCAACGACCATCTCGTCGGTCATGCCCGCCATCGCGAGCCGCACCGGCTGCGCCAGCTCGGCGCCGAGGCCCGTGTCCTGCGCTTCGAGACGCGCCTCGATGGCGTCGAGTCGCGTCAGCAGCAGGTCGAGCTTCGCCTCGACGCCACTCGCTTCCGCCGTGGCTCGTGTGCCCGGTTCGTTGGGGGCGCCGGGTTCGACGGTGTCGTGCTTCATGCCCCCACCCCCTTCAGAGCACGCCCTTGGCGGTGAGCCAGTACGCGTTGTTGTAAGCGAGCTTGGCCCAGTGGATCATCTTCGTCGGCGCTTGCAGCGACGGTGGGCGTTTGTAGTCGAACTCCAGGAACGTGGCGCTGTCGAGACCGGCCTCGATGAAGCAGATGGTCTTGCCGCCGTAGCGCGCCTGCGGCTGCTTGCCGTGCACGCGCGCAGCCACGTTCTTCGCCACCACGCCCGCCTGGTAGTGCGCCACCGAACCGGCCTTGGAGACCGGCAGGTCGGTGGTGTCGCCCAGCGCCCATATGCCATCCTGGCCCTTCACGGCCAGCGTGTCCCGGTCGGTGGGCACCCAGCCGGACTGGGTCAGTCCCGAGGCCTCCAGGAAGGCCGCGCTGCGGTGCTCGGGGATGGCGATGAGGACGTCGAACGGAAGCTCGGTGCCTTCCATGCTGCTAAGCACCTTCTTCTCCGGATCGACCGTCTCCGCGTTGAAGAACGTCTCCATCACCACGCCGCGCTTCGCCAACTCCGGCGTCGCCCATGCCGCGACTTCAGGGATCGAGTGGGTGCGGTTGATGGGGTAGGTGTAGACCAGCTCGACGGCGTCGCGCACACCGCGACGCCGCAGCCAGTCGTCGAGCATGAAGGTGACCTCGAGCGGCGCGACCGGGCACATGTGTGGCACGCCGATCACCGACACCACCACGCGCCCCTCGGTGAGCGCTTCGAGCTTGGCGTGGAGCCGCAGTGCCGACGCCTCGTCGTAGAACCAGTCGCCCGCTTCGGCCAGGCCGGGGGTGGCCTTCGGGTCGAGCTGTGTGCCGGTGGCGATGACCAGCTGGTCGTAGGCGTGACTGCCGCCCTTCTCGACCAGGACCTGGCGCTGGGCGGTGTCGACCTTCTCTACGCGCGCGATTCGCACGTCGACGGTGGGGCTCACGAGTTCGCGCACGGGGCGATGGATGGACCCGGGCTCGCCGATCCCGAACGCGAGATAGAGGAAACCGGGCTTGTAGACCTGGTCGGGCTTGTCGGTTACCAGGGTGACGCTCACGTCGCCCCGACGGATCTCCCCGGCGAGCTCCTCGGCCAGATGGTTGGCGGTGATGGTCCCTCCGGGGCCACCGCCGATGATGACGATCCTGTGCATCACGCCTCCCGGGAACGCGCGCCAGGTGGTAGCCCGACGCGCGCCCTGATCACCTTCGCGCTACTTGGTCTTGCGCACGACGAAGCGGCTGTACTCGCCCATGTCGGTCGACTCGACCAGCTCGTAGCCGATCTTCTCGACCCACTCCGGGATGTCCTTGTTGGAGCCGGGGTCGCTGGAGAGCACGGCCACGACCTCGCCGACCGCGGACGCCTTGATGCCGCGGATCAGTTCCATGAGGGGCCCTGGGCAGGCGCTGCCGCGGGCGTCGATCTCTTGACGGATGGTGATTTCAGACATGGTTCGTGTCGTCCTTTCTGGTTCGCTCGCGCGCCGGTCAGAAGACCAGCACCTCGGCTCCTTCGGAGTCGGCGATGAAGCCGGCGACGCCCTTCTCGCCGTCGACGACGTCTTCGAGGTGCTCGAGTTCCATGCCGAAGAGGTCCTTGGTCATGCTGCACGCGTAGATCTTGACCTCACCGAGTTCCTTCGCGGTGCGCAGGGTCTGCATCCACGGGGCGACGCCGTGCTTCTGCATCGCTTCGCCCATCATCGGGCCGAACTCGGCGTACTCGGCCGGCAGCTTCTGCTGCGCCGGGTCCTGCCACGCCCCCTTCTTGAACGCCATCAGGCCCCAGAACGTCACGAAGAGGGTGACGTCTTTGCCCATGGCCACGGCGCCGGAGACGATGGTCGCCATCGCGAGCAGCTTGTCGACGGTGCCGTTCATGACGATGATGTTGTACTTCTGGTTCATGTCGAAACCCTCCGATGCGTCTCGGCGTGCCCCACCACGGTCGATGCGAGCAGGCGCCTCGTACGGCACGGACACGATACCCCCGTGGGGTTTCTCTCCAGAACGGACAAATGCCCTACCATCGCTTCCCGGCGTGCCTGTTCCGGCGACAGGACCGTCGCGCGGCAGGGACCGCAGGCCACCGCTCGACGCTCATCCCGAAGCCCGCGGCCCCACCGGCCACCGACCGATCACGAGAACGCCCACGCCCCCGACGGCCCCACCACAACCGCTTCGTCGTCGTCGGTGTTCCAGCCGACAAACCCGCCCGCTTCGCCTCCGTAGCATCGGGGCTGTCGCTCGGTGTTGCGCTTCGGCGCGCGTGTCGGCGGACGTGCCGCGCGCGCGCCTGCAACTCCGGGCCCCGGGAGGACACATGAAGCGTTTCGCCTTGTTCTTGACCCTCGTGGTGGCGGCCCTCGCGGTGGCCCCGCTGGCGGCTGCCCAGCCGCGCCTCACGACCGCCCTCGGCGCCAACCCGCCGACGCTCGACCCACAGAAGACCTTCAACGGCTTCTCGTTCGCCATCACCAACCAGGTCTACGAGACGCTCTTCCGCGTCACCGTCGACGGTGACATCGAGGGGCTCCTCGCCGCCGGCTGGGAGTTCGTGGAACCCACCCGCTTGCGCGTCACGCTGCGCCAAGGCGTCACCTTCCACGACGGCTCCGCGCTCGACGCGGAGGCGGTTCGCGCCTCGCTGACGCGCTTGCTCGACCCCGCCACCGGTGCTCCCGGCCGGTTCGTGGTGTCCGCCATCACCGCCGTCGAGGTCGTCGACGCGGCCACGATCGACATCGTCACGGCAGAACCGTTCGCGCCGCTGCTCGCGCACCTGGCACACCCCGTCGCGGCCGTGGTGCCGGTGTCGTACGGAGACGACCTGGCCCGCGCTCCCGTGGGCACCGGCCCGTACCGGTTCGTCTCCTGGGAGCAAGGCAACGAGGTGCGGTTGCAGTCCAACGCCGCGTACTGGGGCGGGGAACCCGCCATCACCGAGGTGGTGTACCGCATCATCCCGGAGGTCGCGACGCAGCTGGTCGAGTTGCGCTCCGGCGGGATCGACATCCTCTTCAACGTGCCGCCCGACAACTTCGCTGCCCTCGAAGCTGACGAGAACATCGTCACCGACGCGTTCCTCGGTTGGGGCAGCGTACACCTCGGGTTCAACACCGCCAACCCGAAACTCCACGACGCCCGGGTGCGCCAGGCCATCGCGCACGCCATCGACAAGCAGTTGATCATCGACGAGTTCCTGCGTGGCATGGCCGTCGCAGGTGTCGCGCCGGTGCCTCCGACGGTGCGCTTCGCGGCGTCCGACCTGGCCGATCCGTACCCCTTCGACCCCGATGCCGCGCGGGCGCTGTTGGCCGAAGCCGGCGTCACGGACCTCTCGCTGCGGCTCGACGTGTTCCAGAACCCGGACTTGGAAGCCGTGGCGCAGGTGCTGCAGGCGATGCTGGCCGACGTCGGCATCGACCTCGACATCCGCGTCCAGGAGTACGCCGCCTACGCCGAGCAGACCACGCGGGACGACACCGAGCTGTACGCCACCAGCTGGGGCACGGTGACGCTCGACGCCGACTACACCCTGTTCGCCTTCTTCCACAGCTCGGAGATCCCCACCAACAACGTCTCCCGCTACCAGGTCGCCGAGATCGACGCCCTGCTGGAGCAGGCGCGCGCCACGCCCGACGACGACGTGCGCGCGGCCGCGTACCGCGACGTACAAGAAGCCGTTCTGGCCGACGCGCCCATGCTGACGCTCTACTACCCGCTCTCGACGGTCGCGAAGCGTACCGTGCTGCAAGGCGAAGTGGTGCGCTTCTCGTTCATCAACCTCGACCTGCGCAACGCCACGTTGGCGGAGTGACCGCCGCGGCGTAGCCGGCGCGGGGGCGGCCGCCTGTCCGGCCGCCCCCGCGCCGCGTATCGGCTGCGCCCGAAGCCCATGACGCGCTACATCTTCCGACGCCTCCTCGGCCTCGTGCCCGTCCTGCTCGGCGTCGCGCTTCTCGTCTTCGCCATGCTGTGGATCGCCCCCGGCGACCCGGTCCTCGCGCTCGTGGGCGAGTCGGCGCAGGGGATGAGCCGCGAGGCGCTCGAGGAGCTGCGCCGCGCGTACGGGCTCGACCGCGGCTTCGCCGTCCAGTTCGTCGACTACGTCGCGCGGCTGTTCAGAGGAGACCTCGGCACCTCGATCCGGACCGGCCAACCGGTGCTCGAGGAGGTGTGGCTGCGCTTCCCCGCCACGCTTCTGCTGGCGGCCAGCGCGATGGCCGTAGCGATCGCGCTCGGCATGACGCTCGGCGTGCTCGCCGCGATCTACCGCCGCACCTGGGTGGACCATGCCGCGGTGGTGGTGGCGCTGCTCGGGGTCTCGGTGCCGGTGTTCTGGTCCGGACTGGTGTTGATGCTCGTGTTCGCGCTCCGACTCGGTTGGCTGCCCGCTTCGGGGTACGGCGACTGGCGCCATCTGCTCATGCCGGCGGCCGCCGTCGGGTTCTCGTCGTCGGCGTTCATCGCGCGCATCACCCGCGCCAGCATGATCGAGACGCTACGCCTCGACTACGTCCGCACCGACCACGCCAAGGGGCTCGCGCCGCGCGTGGTGCACCGGCACGCGCTTCGCAACGCCCTCCTGCCCGTCGTCACCGTGGTGGGCCTGCAGTTCGGCGGCCTGTTGGGCGGCGCGGTGCTCACGGAGACGGTCTTCGCCTGGCCGGGAGTCGGCCGGATGCTAGTGGACGCCATCCGCGCGCGCGACCTGCCGTTGGTGCAAGGCACGGTGCTCTTCATCGCCACCCTGTTCATCCTCGTCAACCTCGTGGTGGACGTCTCGTACGCCATGTTGAACCCGAAGGTCCGCTATGACTGACGGTAAGACGCGCCGACGGGCTTCCCCAGTTCCCGAGGAGCGCCCGGCTCGGCGCCCGGGCTCGCCGGATCTGCGGGCCCGACGCGGCTTGTCGCGCATCCTCCGCGCGCCCGCCGTGCGCCGATTCCGCCGCAACCGGGCCGCGATGACGGGCCTCGTGCTCGTGCTGCTCTTGGTGGCGCTCGCCACCCTCGCACCGCTCCTGGCGCCGTACGCGCCCGACGCGCAGAACCTCCGCGCGCGCCTCCGGCCCCCGTCGGGGGCCCATTGGTTCGGAACGGACGAGTTCGGACGCGACCTCCTGAGTCGCGTCCTGTTCGGCGCTCGCATCAGCCTCCTCACGGGCCTCGTACCGGTGGTCAGCGGCGCCCTTGTGGGCACCGCCATCGGCCTCATGGCCGGCTACTACGGCGGTCGGATCGACAGCATGCTGATGCGCGTGATGGACGTGCTGCTGGCGTTCCCATCGTTGCTGCTCGCGTTGGCCGTGGTGGGGGCGCTCGGACCCGGCCTCACCAACGCCGTGATCGCCGTCGCGGTGGTGGGCGTGCCTCAGTACGCCCGCATCGTCAGGAGCGTAGTGATCGGCACGCGCGAAGAGGAGTTCGTGCACGCCGCGCGCGCTCTAGGCGCTCGCGACGGCCGTCTGCTGGTGCGCCACGTCTTCCCCACCACCCTAGGGCCGCTCACGGTCCAGGCCACGCTCGGGATCGGGTTCGCCATCCTCAGCATGGCCGGCCTCTCGTTCCTCGGTCTTGGCGTGCAACCGCCGACCGCCGACTGGGGCGAGATGCTTGCGCGCGGACGCAGGTTCCTGCCCGACGCCGTCTGGCTGCTGGCGTTCCCCGGCGTCGCCATCTCGCTCACGGTGCTGGCGTTCAACCTCCTTGGCGACGGTCTGCGCGACGCGCTCGATCCGCGCGACTGAAGCGGGAACGGCGCCGCGCTCGCCCACGAACGAGTGACGGGGCGGCCACGACGCGCGGCTCACCTGCGGCCGTAGTACCCTTTGCGCCATGATCCCGGTCTTCGACGGACACAACGACACGCTCCTCCTGCACGCCGAGAAGCCCGAGCGCGACTTCTTCGCGCGCCACGAGGACGGCCATCTCGACTACCAACGCGGCCGCGAGGCCGGCTTCGCCGGCGGGTTCTTCGCCGTCTTCGCGCCATCGCACCGGGCGCCCGAGCTCGATCGCCTGGTGAGGCGTCCGGACGGCACCACCGAACCCGCCCCGACCGGCGCGCTCGACCCGTCCGAGGCGACCCGTCACGTGAACCGCATGGTCGCGCAGTTCTTGCGCTGGAGTCAGGACCCCGAGGGCCGCTTCCGGCACGTGACCACGGCGGAAGAGCTCGAGCGCAGCATCGCGGACGGGACCATGGCCGGCATCCTGCACTTCGAGGGCGCCGAAGCGATCGGGCCCGATCTGCATGCGCTCGACGTCTACCACGCCGCCGGCCTTCGCTCTCTCGGCCCCGTCTGGAGTCGGCCCAACCTGTTCGGGCACGGCGTGCCGTTCGTGTTCCCAGCCACCCCCGACTTGGGGCCCGGGCTGACGGCGCACGGGCGCGCGCTGGTGAGGCGCTGCAACGAGCTTCGCATCATGATCGACCTGTCGCACATCACCGAACGCGGCTTCTGGGACGTCGCCGAGATGAGCACCGCGCCGCTGGTGGCCACGCACTCGAACGCGCACGCGGTGAGCCCGCACCCGCGTAACCTCACCGACGCGCAGCTCGACGCGGTGGCGAAGTCCGACGGACTGGTGGGCCTCAACTTCGCCACTAGCTTCCTCTCGCCGGAAGGTAGCGGTGACGCAGGCCTTCCGCTCGAGGCGATGGTGCGCCACGTCGACCATCTGGTCGACAAGCTGGGCATCGAGGGCGTGGCGTTCGGCTCGGACTTCGACGGCGCCACCATGCCGAGCGCCATCGGCGACGTACGCGGCGTCCAGAGGCTGCTCGACGCCTTGGCCGACGCCGGCTACGACGAGGCTGCGCTGCGGAAGCTGGCGCACGAGAACTGGGTGCGCGTGCTGCGGCTCACCTGGGGGGCGTGAGCTACCGTCCGACGCGATCAGGCCAAGCGCGTCAGGCGTCTCACGCGACAATGCCCGAGTGCATCAGGCGTCTCACGCGACGAGTCCGAGCGCGTCGACGACCGACGGCAACCGGGGCCGAGCGCGGCTCAGCCGGCCTTCGCCAACCCCTGGACCACGCGCTTCGACGCCACGCCG
>CAZOTV010000053.1:3317-10294 GCA_964582795.1 uncultured bacterium | reverse complement strand
CGCGGCTCAGCCGGCCTTCGCCAACCCCTGGACCACGCGCTTCGACGCCACGCCGACGGCCTTCGCCAAGGCTCCGGCCGGTTCGGGTCGACTCAACAGGAATCCTTGCGCAGCGTCGCAACCGGCGTCACGCACCTGGAGCAGCTGTCCTGGCGTCTCCACGCCTTCGGCGGTGACGGGCACGCCCAGTGCCCGACCGAGGGTGGCGACGGCCCGGAGGATGGCGACGTCCACCCCTGCGCGCCGCTCTGCCGTGTTCCTCGCCGGGTGATCGGGATGGGGCGGCGGCTGGCCGTTCGGAAGACCATCACGACCGACGCGCTCGAGGAAGCGCTGATCGAGCTTCAGCGCGTCGATGGGCAGCTCCCGCAAGTGAGCGAGTGAGGCGTACCCGGTGCCGAAGTCGTCGAGGGTGACCAACACACCGATCGACCGCAGCTCGGTGAGGACCTCGGCGCCTCGACCGTCCACCAACGCGGCCGTCTCCGTGACCTCGAGCTCGAGGCGCTGCGGCGCCAACCGAGCGTCGTTGAGCGCCTCGCGCACCTGCTCCACCAGTCCGCCGCCGGTCCTCAACTCCACCGTAGAGAGGTTCACGCCCACGCGCGGGACCGTCCAGCCCGCGTCTTGCCACGAGCGCAACTGCTTGCAGGCCTGCTGCAGCACCTCGCGCCCCAACTCGACGATCATGCCGGTCTCTTCCGCCAGCGGCACGAAGGCGCTCGGCGCGAGCAACCCGCGCTCCGGATGCTGCCAACGCACCAACGCCTCGACGCCCGCCAGGCGGCCGCCATGCAACTGGATCCTCGGTTGGTAGTGCAGCACCAGTTGACCCGTGCCGAGCGCGGCGCGCAGGTCGCTCTCGAGCGCCAGGCGCTCGCGCGCCCGCGCCTCCATCGCCGGCCGGAAGAACGCGTAGGACGGTCCGCGCGCGGACTTCGCGCGGAACTTGGCCTGCGACGCGGCTTTGATGAGGTCCGCCGGCCGCTCGGCATGGTCGGGGAACACCGCCACACCGACGCGCGGCCGTAACGCCACCGGCCTCCCCGCCAGCGTCAAGGGCTCCACCAGCGCGCCCACCACCCGTTGCGCGATGGCCGTAGCCTCCACCGCGTCCTCGAAGGTGCGCGTCAGGACCGCGAACTCGTCACCGCCGAAGCGGGATGCGACGGCGCCGTCACCGATCGATCGCAGGCGCCGGGCGACGGCGCGCAACATGTCGTCGCCGGCGTCTTGACCGAGGCTGTCGTGCACCAAGCGGTAGCCGTTGAGCTCGAGGTACAGCAGCGCCAGTTTGCGCTCGGCGGAGCGCGCGGCGGCCAACGCGGGCAGCAACTGCCTTTCGAACGCGGTTCGGTTCGGCAGGTCGGTCACCGGGTCGTAGTGCGCCAGGTAGTCGACGCGCTCCGAAAGCGCATGCTTCGCCGTGACGTCCTCGGCCACCTTGATGTAGCGCCGAACCTCCCCGCCCGCGTCGCGCACGGCCGAGACCACGGCCGACTCCCAGTAGGAACCGCCGTCCTTGGTGCGGTTCAACGCTTCGCCGCGCCACAGGCCGTGTTTCGCGACCGCCTCTCGTACCGCGTCGAACTTCTGCGCATGCTGCCTCGGGTCCGCCAGCCAGCCGACCGGCTTGCCGATGACCTCGTCGGCGGCGAAGCCCGACACCTCGGCGAAGCGCCGGTTCACCCAGGCGATGGCGCCTTCGGTGTCGGTGAGCACGATGATGGAGGGGCCCTGGTCGATGGCGAGGCGAAGGTCGCGGAGCTCCTGGCCACGGGCGTCCGTGAGCGTCACGTCGGTGATCAGGGCCATGCGCGCGCGCTTCCCGCGGTACGCCACCTCGAACACGGACACCACCGCATCGAACTCGCTGCCGTCTTGCCGGCGATGACGCATCGTTCCCGGCGTGACGAACGGGGGCGTGATTTGCGCCCGCACCGCCCGCAGGCGCGCACGCTCATCCTCCGGGTGGAGGTCGTCGATGGTCATGGTGCGGAACGTAGCTGCGTCGAACCCGTAGTGCTGGCGGGCCGCCGGGTTGGCGGCCAGGATCCGCTTCGTGGCGGGGTCGAAGACGAGCACGGGCAACGGATGCGCTTGAAAGAACGCGCCGGTGGCCCCGCCGCCGTCACTCATGCGCGGTTCCGCCATCGGCACCATCCAGGCCGTTCGTGCGTCATCGGCCGAATCATACCGTCGCAGACGCGCGGGTCCGGCGCGTATCCGTCACGGGGCGCGGGCCTGTCGCAACGTCTCCGGCACGCGCGCCGCGAACCACGCGGCCGCCCCGACGCCCACGGCGGCCACGGCGAGCGAGGATGCACCGAGGCCGGCAGTCTGTGCGACCGCGCCCACCAGGATCGGACCGCCCATCATGCCGCCATCGCCGATCAGGCGCCAGATCGCCAGGAACTCGTACGCTGCCCGCCGCGGGGCGAGGTCGGCGCCGAGCGTCATCATCGTGCCCGAACTCAGACCGTTGCCCACGCCGACGACCACGCCGGCCAGCATCAAGCCGACGAAGGTCGATGTCAGCGGCACCAGCGCCATGCCGGCGGCCTGTAGCAGGAAACTCGGCACGATCGCCGCCTTGCGGCCGTAACGGTCCATCAGCCAACCGGCCGGGTAGAACAGCGCCATGTCGACGAAGGCCGACACGCTCACGACGAGTCCGACGGCTCCCACGTCGAGGCCCACGACCTGGCTCGCGTACAGGGGGATCAGCACCTTCCTGCCCGCGCGCAGCATCTGCGCCATCAACTGCGCGGAGCCGGCCGTGAACAACGGTCCGGCGACACCACGCAAAGCGTCGGCAAGCTCCCCCTTGGCAAGGCGCACGTGCTCCTCTTGCTCGGCATCCAGCCGCGGCAGCCACCGCACGATGATCACTACCGCCACCACGACGACGGCCGCGTAGGCGACGAACGGCGCGCGCAGACCTGCCGCAGACGCCAAGAATCCGCCGGCGGCAGGCCCGAGGAACACGCCGACACGGTTGATGCCGCCGAAGGTGGCGATCGCGCGGCCACGGCGCCCGTTGCGCGTGACGCTCGCGAGGTAGGCGTGCCGCGCGACGTTCCAGAGCGCCAAGCCGGCGCCGGCCACGACCCGGAGCACGAACACCTGCCACAGCCTCGGTGCCACTGCGGTGGCCAAGGCGGCCGCCCCGACAACGGAGATGCCCAGCACCATCGCGCCCTTCGCCGACATGCGGCGCGCCAGCCAGCCGGCGGGCAGATCGGCGAGCAGCATGCCGATCGCCTCACCGGCGAGCACGAGCCCCACCACGCCGATCGGGACGTCGAAGCCGGCCACGAACACCGGCAGCGTCGGCACCAACAAGCCATCGCTGAACGAGATCAACACCGCGCCGAGGTAGATGACGAGCAGCACGTCGGCACCGAGTCTACGCCGTCGGGCAGCGGCGGGAGCCGGGCTCGGGATCGACGTGCGCGACCGGACGGCCGGCGCACGGGGCGGTCGGCGCGCGGGAGGGTCGGCGCGCGGGAGGGTCTTCGGCACGAGGTCTACCTACGGGCCCGCGACGAGGAGGTCGGCGGACCCGCCGACGGACTTTCCGTATGCTGGGCAGCGGCGTTCGAGCGCCAAGGAAGGACGTGCATGCCGCGCGGGCAAGACAGAAGCGAGCCATCGACCGTCGGATCCTCACCTGCGGAGGTCGACGAACGACGGCGCCGCCAGTCGATAGGGCGGCGCAGCCTAACGGCCCGGATAGGCCGGGCGGCGGCGAGAAGCCTTCCTGGCGAACGTTCCGGCGAGGCGCTTTCCGTGATCGTCACCGCTTCGCTGGTGGGCGCGTTGGCGGGATTGGCCGCGGTGACGTTCGACGTCGCCGTGCGCATGACGGTGCAGTTCCTGCGAGAGGTGCCGCTGACGCTTGGTCCGGTCCTTGGGACGGTCACGACTGTCCTCACGCCCGCGTTGGGCGGCTTGCTCGTGGCGCCCATCGTCGCGCGATGGTCGCCGGACGTGCGCGGCTCGGGGATCCCCGCCGTGATGTACGCCGTCTCGAACCTCGGCGGCAGGGTGCCGCGTCGCTTGGCGTTCTGGCGTCCGCTGGCGAGCGTCCTGTCGATCGGCAGCGGCGCTTCCTTGGGAACCGAGGGTCCCGTGGTGCAACTGAGCGCGTCGGTGTCGTCCATCCTGGCGCAAGCGCTGCGCTTGAACGACGAGCGCAGGCGCACGCTGGTGGCGGTCGCCGCAGCTGGCGGGATCGCCGCGACGTTCAACACGCCCATCGCCGGTGTCCTGTTCGCCGTGGAGGTCATCCTGGGGGAGTTCCAGGCGCGCTTCTTCTCGTCCATCGTCATCGGCGCCGTCACCGCGACGGCCGTGTCGCGAAGCATCCTGGGTGACGTTCCCGCGTTCCCGGTGCCCGACTACGGCTTGGCGTCCCCGGCCGAACTGCCCCTCTACCTGGTCCTGGGGTTCGTCGCCGCCGTGGCGTCGGTGGCGTTCACCCGCTCGTTCGTGGGTTCGGAGAACGTCTTCAACCGGCTTCGGCTTCCGCCGTTGCTGCGGCCCGCGTTCGGCGGGTTGATCGTCGGCCTGCTGGCGTTGGCGGTGCCGCAGGTGCTGGGGCGCGGGTACGAGACCATCGGCTTGCTGCTGCAGGGCGGTGCTGCGCCCACCGGCATGTTGTTGGTGTGGCTCGCCGCCAAACTGCTGGCCAGCGGGGCGTCCTTCGGGTCTTGGGGCGCCGGCGGCATCTTCGCCCCGGTGCTGTTCATCGGATCGGCCGTCGGCGCGGCCTTCGGGCAGGGGATGCAGGAGTTGTGGCCGGCTCTCGGGATCGCGCCTGGAGCGTTCGCGTTGGTGGGCATGGCCGCCGTGCTCTCGGGAGTCACCGCGGCGCCGATGAGCAGCATCGTGATGGTGTTCGAGCTCTCCGGCAGCTACGACCTGATCCTCCCGCTCCTGCTTGCGGCGGTCATCTCGACGCTCGTGAGCGACGTGTTCCGCCAGGAGTCGATCTACCACGTGATGTTGTCGCGTCGCGGTCAGACGCTCTTCCGGCTGCGCGAGATCGACCTGCTGCAGACGGTCCGGGTGCGCGAGGTGATGGACGAGGTGCCGCAGCTGTTCGCCGAGCAGACGCTGGGCGACTTGGCCGAGCGCGCGACGACGAGCCATCACCACGGCTTCCTCGTCAGCCCACGCGCCTCTCCAGGGAAGGTGTTCGGCATCGTCACCATCTCGGACCTCGAGCGAGCGAGGACCGGCGGCCTCGTCGGCACCACGCCGCTCGCGGCCATCGCCACGCGGGACGTCGCCACTGCACGGCCCGATGAGACGGCCGGCGAGGTGCTCGAGCGCATGGCGCGCATCGGCATCGGCCGCATGCCGGTCGTCGACCCCGCGAAGCCGGAGTTCGCCATCGGCTTCGTTCGGCAATCGGACTTGGCGCGCGCCTACTACAAGGCGGTACAGCGCGAGCGGGTGCGCGAGCAGGCCTCGGAGGAGCTTCGCTTGCGGGACCTGACCGGCCAGGAGATCGTCGAGGTCCGCGTGCCACGCAACTCGCCGTTGGCGCACCGCACCCTGCGGGACGCCCGCCTGCCACCGCAGAGCATCGTGGTGGCCATCCGGCGTGGCAACCGCACCCTGTTCCCCCACGGGGACACCACCCTCGAGCCGGGCGACACCGTGGTCGCCAGCGTCGCGGTGGGGTTCTCACCAACGTTCCGCTCGCTGTTCCAACGCGGCGGCTAGCTCGCGACGGCCCCCCGCGCGGTCCTTGCACCGGCGATACCGTGCACGCGCATCGCCTGCCGGTAGCGCAGCACCAACTCGCGCGTGGCCGCGTCCCACGACCACCGTTCTGCCTCGCGACGGCCTGCCTCGGCCAACCGCTTACGCAACGGCGCGTCGTTCGTAAGTCGCCGGATCGCTTCGGCCAGCGCCGGCGCGTCACCCGGAGGCACGAGCAATCCGTTCGCTTCGTGATGGACGATGTGGGGGATCCCGCCGGCGTCGGCCGCGACCACCGCCACGCCCGACGCCATCGCCTCGATGGCGGCGAAGCCGAGCGTCTCGGAGTCGGACGGGAAGGCGAACACGTCGCCGGTGGCGTACGCATCGGCCAGTTCGTCTCCGTCCAGGAATCCGGTGAAGACGACGGGAGAACCGGACAACCGCTCTCTCAGCCAGGGCAGGGCCGGACCATCACCCACGATGGCGAGTCGCGTTCCGGCCTCGAGTAGCGGCAAGGCTTCGGCGAGCACGTCGACGCGCTTCTCGAACGACACCCGGCCGGCGTACACGACGAGGGGCGCGTCGGGTTGCCCACCGCTCAGCCGCGCACGCATCTCGGGGCTGGCCGCGCTGGGACGGAACCGCTCGGCGTCGACGGCTTTGGGCCACAGGCGCACGCGACGGATGCCCAGTTCCCGTGCGAGCTCCACCATCTGCGGGCTGGTGCACAGGTTGACCTGCGCGAGGTTGTGCACCTCGCGGTCGAGGACCTCGAGCGGGCGTTTGAACCACCCGAGCTTGAGGTCTTCGACCACCTTGGGGTCGGTATGGAAGCTCGCCAGAAGGGGTAGCCGCAACCGTTTCGCCACGAGGGCGCCCCAGGTCCCGAAGAAGATCGGGTTCACGACGTGAACGACGTCGGGAGCGAAGCGGTCGAGTTCGCGCGCGAGCCCCTGCGACGGGACCGCGAACCGATGCTCGGGGTACCACGGGAACGGCACGCCCGGCGCCGCCACCACACGGTGGCCGTGCAGCGTCGCGGGCGCGCGCGGTGTGGCCAACACCAGCACCTCGTGCCCCTGACGCTCCAGCGCCGCCAGCGTCGCGACGAGGCGCGTGACCACGCCGTCGACCTTGGGCAGGAAAGTCTCGGTGACGAGGCCGATGCGCAGCGCGCGACCCGAGCCGTGCGCCGCTTCCGGCGGCGCGCCCTCGGTCCCGGCGCTCGCGGATGCGGTCCCGGCGTTCGCGGATGCGGT
>CAZOTV010000053.1:0-3217 GCA_964582795.1 uncultured bacterium | reverse complement strand
GCGGACGCGCCGGCGAGGTTCAGGCGTACCCCTTCAACAGTTCCGCCAACGCGCCCGCCGAGGGGCGCAGTTGCTCCGGCGGGAGCATCGACAGCGGCGTGTCGGGCAGATGGCTGATCTCCGCCAGCGACGGCCGGCTGTCGTCGTAGTAGATGAGGCCGGTCAGGACTTCGCCGGCGTCCTCGGCGCGCTGCAGCCGCGACATGGCGAGGATGCGGTCGCTGGGGTCGTAGTCGGCTTCGAGCTTCCGTAGCGTCAGGTGCGACCCATCGTGCATCTCGACCACGCGGGTGTCACCGGCCTCGTAGTCTTCGATGGTGATCTCGGACTGCGCCGGGAAGAAGCCGATCTCCTGGAGCGCCCGTTGATGCTCGCGGCCATAGCCGTAGCTCTTGCGGGAGTCGTCTTCGTTGTTGAACGCCACGCAGGGGCTCACGATGTCGATGACGGCGGTGCCGCGGAACGACATGGCGGCCTTGATCAGCTCGCGCACCTGCTTGGCGTCACCGGCGAACGAGCGCGCCACGAAACCCGCGCCGGCAGCCAACGCTTCGACGCAGATGTCGATGGGCGGGAAGTCGTTGGTTCCGGCGTACTTCAGCTCCTGGTGGTAGTCGGCGGTGGCCGAGAACTGCCCCTTGGTGAGCCCGTACACGCCGTTGTTCTCGACGATGTACACCATGCGCACGTTGCGGCGCACCAAGTGCTTGAACTGGCCGAGACCGATCGAGCCGGTGTCGCCGTCGCCGCTGACGCCGAGCGCGCGCACGGTGTGGTTGGCTTGCATGGCGCCGGTCGTGAGCGAAGGCATGCGGCCATGGAGGCTGTTGAAGCCGTGCGACTGACCCAGGAAGTACGCCGGCGACTTGCTGGAACAGCCGATGCCGGAGACCTTGATGACCTCGTGCGGGCGGATGTTCAGTTCGTACGCCACCTGGATGATCTGGTTCGCGATGGAGTTGTGTCCGCAGCCCTTGCACAGCGTCGACGGGCTGCCGGCGTACTCGGCCTTGGAGAGACCGATCTCGTTGACCTTGGGGGCCGGCGCTCGGTCCATGTTCAGTTCCCTTCCTTCGGCAGGTGCGGGAGCAGGCGTTCCCGCACCCACTCGGCGGTCAGCGGCATGCCGTCGAGGAACGCGATGGGCGTGAGTTTCGCGGCGCTCTCCGGGATGTCGTCGCGCAGGATGGCAGTGAGTTGTCCGTCGCGGTTCATCTCGATCACCACGTGACGCGGGTGACGCTCGACGAACGCCCTGACCTCGGGGCCGACCGGAAGCGCCTTCACGCGCATGAAGCTGGTCGGATGGCCGAGCGCGGAGAGCTGGTCGCGCGCTTCATCGATGGCGTAGCGCGTGGTGCCGTAGGCGATGATGGCGAGTTGGCTACCGGGAACCTCGTCGATCTCCGCGGACGGCACGAGCGTGCGGGCCGTCTCGAACTTGCGCGCGATGCGCGCCATGTTCTGCTCCCAGTGCTCCGGACGCTCGGAGTAGCGGGCGTTCTCGTCGTGGCCGGTGCCGCGTCCGAACCACGCCGCCATCGGGTTCTCGTTGCCAGGCAGGGTGCGGTACGCGATCCCGTCGCCGTCGACGTCCTTGTAGCGCGCGAAGCTGCCGCGCTCGGCGACCTCTTCCGCGCTGAGGATCTTGCCGCGCTGGATGGGGGCCTCGGGGTACGCGAACGGCTCGCCCATCCAGTTGTTCATGCCGAGGTCGAGGTCGGCCAGCACGAGGACCGGCGTCTGCAGCACGTCCGCGAGGTCGTGCGCCTTGTAGCCGAACTCGAAGCACTCCTCGATCGACGACGGGAACAGCACCACGTGCTTGGAGTCGCCGTGGCCGATGTGGTACGCGAACGCCACGTCGCCTTGACTGGTGCGCGTGGGCAGACCGGTGCTTGGTCCGACGCGCTGGATGTCCCAGACCACCGCGGGAACCTCGGCGAAGTAGGCGAGGCCCAAGAACTCGGCCATGAGCGAAAGGCCCGGGCCACTGGTGGCGGTCACCGAACGCGCCCCGGCCCAGCCTGCACCGACGACCATGCCGATGGCGGCCAACTCGTCCTCGGCCTGCACGACGGTGAACGTCGGCTTCCCATCCGGCCCCATGCGCAGGCGCGGGAGGTGGTCGCGCAGGGCATCGATGAAGCTGGTGGACGGCGTGATGGGGTACCAGGCCGCGACCGTCGCGCCGCCGAACACGGCGCCGAGCGCGCCGGCCTCGTTGCCCGTCATCATGATCAAGCCGTCGGTGGCGTTCATGGGCGCCACGCGGTACGGGTCGCGCTTCTCGAGGTTCGCTTCGGCCCAGGCGTGCGCCGTACGCACGACGGAGAAGTTGCTGTCGACCAGCTTCTGCCTTCGGCCGAAGTGGTGACCCAAGGAGTCCTCGACCACGTCGAGCGGCACACCGAGGAGGTACGCCACGACGCCGACGTAGGTCATGTTGGCGATGTACTCCTTGATCTTGCCTTTGACGTCATGGTCGGCCAGCAGTTCCTTGACCGGCACGGGGTAGTACGTGAGGTCGTCCCGCTGTGTGCTGAGCCTGAGGTCGGCGTTGTAGACGCACACGCCGCCTTCGGGGAGGCTCGCGATGTCCTCCTCGAGCGTGGCGGCGTTGAACGCGACCAAGAGCTCGGACGGGCGCCTGGCGATGTACCCCTGGTGGCTGACGCGGATGTGGTACCAGGTCGGTAGCCCCTGGATGTTCGACGGGAAGATGTTCTTCCCGTGAACCGGGATCCCCATCTTGAAGAACGACCGGAGCAACGTGAGGTTGGCGGTCTGGCTCCCGGTTCCGTTGGCGGTGGCGACGGCGATCGAGAAGTCGTTGACGATCGCTTCGGCGCCTCGCGCTTCGGTGGGGCGGCTCAGCGGTTCAGTGACACCCATGCGGCTCACGCACCTCCAGCCGAGGATCCGGGGGCGCGTCGAGCGTGGCGCTACGTCCCGACCTCGTGCCTCGTATTGGCGCTGGTCCCGTGGGAAGCCCGCGCATGCGTGCATCCTACCGCGAGGTGTCCGTCCGTTGGCCCCGCCGCGAACTGTGGTCTACAAGAGGTACCCGATGTGATGCCGCCGCGGGACCGACATGCGGCGCCGCGGCGAGCATCGCTGCGATCTCAAAGGAACGGTTCAGGCCTCCAACGCGTCGGAATCGTCGTCGGTCGCGTCGTTCTCGTCGCTGGCGTCGGCCTGGCCGGCGGGGCGAGCG
>CAZOTV010000052.1:0-19090 GCA_964582795.1 uncultured bacterium | reverse complement strand
ATCGGGGCGCCAGCCGTAGCGGCGCAAGTTCACGCGGTCGTTCTCGACCTCGACGCCTTCGGAGCGAAGCAGCGCCACCTGCAGCTCGCCCGACCCGACCTTGTACGTCGAGATGCCGCCTGCGGCGTTGATGACGCGCTGCCAGGGCACGCCTTCGTCTGCGTCGGTGAGGCCCCGCAACACGGCGCCGACCTGCCGAGCGGCGCCGGGGCTTCCGGCCAACGCCGCGACCGTGCCGTACGTCGTCACGTTGCCGGGCGGCACGGCCCGCACCACGCGCAACACCCGCGTCCGAAAGTCTTCCATGCCTGCATGGTAGTCCTGGCGCTGCTCGTACCTTGGCTGTCGACGGCACACGCCCAGACGGTCGCGGTCGGTGCCCCGCTCGAGGCGACGCTCGCCGCGCAGCTCACGGCCGCGTCCAACGCGGCCCGCGCGGAGCACGGACTGCCCCCGCTGACGGCGGCGCCGCTGCTCACGGTGGCGGCCACGCGCCATGCGCAGGAGATGGCGGCACTGCGGTACTTCGGGCACGTCTCGCCCGCAGCGGAGCACGCGCACGTGTCGCAGCGCGTGGCGTTGGCGGGATCGCCACTAGTGGAGGTCGGTGAGAACTTGGCGCGGATCGGCGCGGCCCCGTACCTCGACGGACTGGAAGACACGCACGCCGCCGGCAGCGGTGTCGGGTTCGGAGCCGGCGCCGCGCCGGACGTCGCCGAACTTGTCGCGGCGCGCGTCGCGGACGCGGTCGTTCGCGGCTGGTTGGACTCGCCCGGACACCGCAGGAACCTGCTCGCAGAGTCCTTCGACCGTGTCGGCTTCGGGTTCGCCTACGACCCTTCTCTCGGTCTCGTGGTGGTCCAGGTGCTCGGATGGGAACCCGCGACGTTGCTCGCCTTGAGCATCGAACCCGTCATCGAGACGCAACTCCGCACCGTGGTACGCGTTCGCGTCGACCAGGACGCGAACGCCGTGCTGTCACTAGACGGCGCTCCCGCCACGCCCCGGAGCCTGACGACAGGCGTGCATGAGATCGAACTCGACGCCCTGACTCGAGACGCCACGTTGGCCATCGGCGTTCGTTCGGCGGACGGCCGGTTCGTCCTGGACGACGTCGTCGAACTCGACGCCGGCGCCATCGCGGCCACGGCGTCCCAACCGGCATCGGTCGGTACGGGCGTCGGCACCACGTTCCGTGGCGGCGGGAGCGCGCCGCGGCGCGCGGTGAGCGTCCTCGCCGTGTTCGGCCGCGCGAACGTGCGCCCAGGCGTGCGCGTTCACGCCGAGTACGACGCACCGGACGGGGCCGAGATCGTCATGATGATCGAAGGTCGAGCCGTGGCGGCAACCGGAGGCGCGCCACGCGCCACGGCCGGCATCAAGGTGTTCGACGCAGTCGTTCCCCTCAGCGGCGCGGACGGAGCGCCGGCCATGACGAGCGAACGCGCCTCAAGCGAGACGGTGGCCTTCGGGCTCGACCTCGGCGACGGGCGCGTGCGGCTGTTCCACCGCTTCACCACGGCAGCACCGGGCGCCGGTGCCGACGCTCATGACGCCACGGGCATCCGGGCTGGCCTTACCGGGGACCCCTCCACTGGTGGTGACGTCTGGCTTGCGTGGCCCGTCATGGCCGTGCGGTAGGCTCCGACCGAGGACGCTCGTGCTCGAGAACGTGTTGCGCATCGCAGGCTACATCTTCCTGACGGGCGTGTTGCTGGTCGTGGCGAGCGCCGTGCCTGCCTTCACGAGGCGCTGGCCGCGCGTGATGGTGGTCGGGTTCCTCCTGGCGGTAGCGAGCCTCTTCACGGTGCTTGCGGCTGCACTGTTGATCGATTAGAGGGAACCCGAGCCCGGCCCGCTGCTAGAATGGCGACCGCCGCGCTCCCGTCGGAGCCGGCCCTCGGAGGTCCTTGGTGCGCGCGCACGTGATCACGTTCGGTTGCCAGATGAACGAGTACGACACGCACACGGTACTGTCGGAGCTCGTCGCGGGCGGTCACCAGATCGTCGACCATCCCGCCGACGCCGACCTCGTGCTCCTGAACACGTGCGCCGTAAGGGGCAAGCCGGTCGAGAAGGTCGTGTCGTTGCTCGGGGAGTTCCGCAAGGAGAAGGCCGCCGGACGCGAGGTGCTGGTGGGCCTGATGGGGTGCCTCGCGCAGCTCGAGGAGGGCCAGGAGATCGGCCGCAAGTTCGAGGTGGACCTGATGGTCGGCCCGGGAGCCGTGGCCGAGGTGTTGGACGCCGTCGACGAGCTCGAGCGGATGCGCGCCGACGCCGCCGCGCTGGGGAGCCCGGCCACGCGTACGCTCGCGCCCGTGGCGCGCCTCGACTTCGCAGCCGACCTCGTGCACCACGTCCCGCTGCCGCCACCGCCCGGCACCGTCTCGGGCTTCCTCACGATCATGCGAGGCTGCAACCACCACTGCACCTACTGCATCGTGCCGGACACCCGGGGCCCGGAGGTCTCGCGCCCGGCAGAGGCGATCCTCGCCGAGGCGCGCGCGATGCGCGCCGCCGGCGTGGAAGAGGTCATGCTCCTCGGGCAGAACGTGAACTCGTACGGCCTCGGCGTCGAGGGGTTGCCTTCCTTCGCGGAGCTCCTGCGCCTGGTGGCCGACGTCGGGTTCCCGCGCGTCAAGTTCACCACCAGCCACCCGATGAACTTCACGTCCGACATCATCGACGTGATCGCCGAGCACCCGAACGTCTGCGACTTCATCCATCTACCGGTGCAGTCGGGCTCGGATCGCGTGCTGCGGCGCATGGCGCGCGAGTACCGCGTCGAGCGCTACCTGGACATCGTCCGTGAGATCCGCGAGAAGGTGCCCGACGTGGTGATCTCGACCGACGTCATCGTCGGCTTCCCAGGCGAGACCGAAGACGACTTCCAACGGACGCTCGAGCTGTGCGAAGAGGCCGGGTTCGAGCACGCCTACATGTTCCTGTACTCGGCCCGACCGGGCACCCCGTCGTACCGCCACTTCGAGGACATGCCACGCGAGGTGAAGGTCGAGCGTCTTCAGCGTCTCATCGACGCGCAGAAGGCCCGCAGCCTCGCCGCCAACCAGCATCTCGTCGGGCGCGAACTCCGGGTGCTGATCAAGGAACTCGGTCGCGACGGCACGCACGCCGTGGGGCACTCCGACCAGAACCACACCGTCCTGGTGCCGGCCGACCAGGTCGAACGCATGGGGCTCGCGCGCGTGCAGGTCGAGCAGGCCACACCCCACACGTTGTACGGCAGCGTGGTCGGTTCGCGGCGGGCCTCGGTCCCCTTGGTCATGGCGTCGTGAGCGGCGGCGCGTCGTTCCGGCGGCCCGGCGTGGGCAGATGACGGACGCTCCTGCAGGTACGGTCCAGCGGCGCCACCTAGCCATCGTGCGTCGCGACGAAGCTACCGGCGGGCGCCTCGCGCTCGCCCTCATGCCGGACGGGGCGAACAGCCCTAGCCTGCCGTTCGTCGACGCCCCAGTCACCTTCTCGGCCGACGTGACGGGGATCGACTCCGCCCTACTGCCGGATCTTGCCATCGCCTGCCTGGTCGGTCTCGCCACGGTGCGCCACGAGCGCGGCGATGCAGCGGGCGAACCGGCCGAGGAACGGCTCTACTTGTGCGAGCCCCTGCCCGGGAACGACCCGGCCGAGTCGAAGCGCTTCGTCTGGGAGAGCGACGAGCGAGCGGACCATATACCGAACGGTCTACCTACACCACTGTGGGATGCGCTCACGTCGACCCTCGCCAGGCTGCGCAGCGACGCCCCGGACGATGGCAACTGGCCACCGTTCACCCTCCCCGGCTTCCACCCGGCCATGGCCGGTGTCCTCCAAGCCGACCCCGCGCTTCGCGCCGCCGCATCGTTCCGCGACGGGGCGCGCGACGAGCCCACCACGACCGACGGGCACCTGCGTCAAGTGCGCGCCTGGAGCCTCTCGAACGTCTGGGTCGGCGACCGTTCCGTATTGAAGCTGCCCAACCCTCTCTGGAAGAGCGAACCGGCCGTCACCGCGCTGGTCGGCCGCTACGCGCCCGATGTCGTGCCCGAGGTGCTGGCGCACGGCAGCGTCGTCGTTCCGGGTGCCCGCGACACGGCGGCGTGGATGCTGATGCGGCGCGTTCGCGGCGAAGAGGCGCGAGGCGAAGCCGACGGCCTACGCCTCGCTTTCGAGATCGGTGATCTTCAGCGTCGGATGCTCGCCCACGAAGCCGAGCTCCGTGAAGCAGGCATGGCCGACCGTCACCTGACGGCGACCGAGTCGCAGCTGGAGTTGGTGTGGGCTTCGCCGGAACTCGACGGGCTCGAGGAGTCGGAGAGGGCAGCGCTTCCTGCGCTCGATGCCTGGATCCGTGGGCGTCTTCGCGCTTACGCCGCCATGCGTCCCGCCACCGTGCTCACGCATGGCGACCTGCACGGCGGCAACGCCATCCGCCGCGTTGGTGACGCCCCGGATGACGGCGCTCGAGGCAGCCGTGCCCGCAGCGCGGCACGCACGGCGGCCACCGGCGCGGCTCCTGGCGCGAGTAGCTTGGCGGTCACCGGCAACGCCAGTGACGCCCCGTTCGTGCTCATCGACTGGACGGACGTGGCGTTCGCGTGGCCCGGCGTGGACCTGTTCACGATCGCTGGTTTCGACGCCGATCTCGACGGCGAGAGGCACGCCGCGCTGCAGCGCGCGTACATCGAGGGCTTGGCAGGTGCGGTGGGTCCGGCGCCCGAGCACGTGGTGCGCTCGGGGGTGGAGCTCTCGCCCGTGTACCACATGATCAGCTACGCCCTCATCGCGCGCTCTACGCCGCAGCACGTGGGCGCCGAGGTGGATGGAGCGATCCGCTACTTGGTCCGCCTCCTGTTCGGGCGCATGCAGCGTGAAGCATGAGCGGCGACACCGCCCGTAGTGCGGCGCCGGTCACGCGGGACCTCGCGGTGAGCGTCTTCGTGGGGTGGCAGGCGCGCCTGCTGCTTCACCGCCACGCGAAGCTCGGCATCTGGCTGCCTTGTGGCGGTCACGTCGAGCCGAACGAGATCCCGGACGACGCCGCCGTGCGCGAAGTGCGAGAAGAGGCGGGGATCGACGTGACGTTGGTCGGTGAGCGAGCCATCACCGCTCCAGGCCCCAGGCAGTTGATCCGCCCACGCGGCGTGCAAGTCGAGCCGATCGCGCCTGGACACGAGCACGTCGACCTGATCTACTACGCGCGGCCGGTCGAGCCATACGACGGCCGGCTCGACGGGAACGAAGAGGGCCTCGGGTGGTACCTCGAAGACGAAGCGCTGGCGCTCGGTCTCACCGCCGAGATGGAAGCGTGGGTTCGTTTGGCGTCGAGCGAGTTGCGCTGAGGCATGTTCGGCGCGCCTGCCGGCGCGAACGCAGGGCGTCTTACTTGGTTGTGAACGCCCTGCCAACCGGGTATACTCCGCCCTGCGGTCGACGTCGTCTTCGCGCTGGAAGCCTGGACACGACGGCGCCGATGCGGCCGGAGCACGGCGAAGACGCGGCGGCGGTCACGGGGCGTAGCGCAGTCTGGTAGCGCACCTGCTTTGGGAGCAGGGGGTCGCTGGTTCGAATCCAGCCGCCCCGACCAGCAAGGGGGTGCCCGTACCGACGCCAGGCGCCGCAAGGTGACGGCTCGCACAAGGCGTCGCAGCCGGGACCGGCCGGGCGCCGGTGGTCGCCAGCATGCGGGAGTAGCTCAGTTGGTAGAGCGACAGCCTTCCAAGCTGTATGTCGCGGGTTCGAATCCCGTCTCCCGCTCCAAGTCAGAGGGAAGGCAGCTACCGCGCCCGCGTTCCGGGCGCGGTAGGCTTTCCCCACGGCACGGGCGTCCTTCGTGCACCAGTAGCTCAGCCGGATAGAGCAGCCGCCTTCTAAGCGGTAGGTCGGGGGTTCGAGTCCTCCCTGGTGCACCACATCCCGTCATGACGCGAAGGTACGCGCTCACGACCCGTCCGACCGTCGGATCCCGTGGCGCCCTGTGTTGCCAGGCAGCGTCCGGCGCGTTCCGCTGCCTGTCGTTCGGGCCGGCTGCGCGGCGCTCAAGCGCCGTCGCGCCAGTACCCGTTCGCCGCCGCCACCGTCTGGAAGTGGATCGCCACGACCTGAGACGCCAGCGTCAGGCTGTCGGCGTTGGTGGCGTACGGTTCGCGGAGTCGATCCCGCACCTCCGCGTCCGGTTGGGTGTACTTCACGCCCATCCGCGCCAGTTTGATGGCGAGCTCGAACCCTTCTTGCGGGGTGGCGGTCTTCAACGTCTTGAGCCAAGCGTCCATAGCGTTCCTCCTTGCTTCGTTCTCGCTCTTCGATACGACTGCGTGTCCAAGGCGGGTTACCCGGAGGAGACTCGATATCGACGGAGCCGAAGGACTCTCTTCGGCCCCGCACCCAACCGGCGCCACAGGATCTTGGCAGGTAGCCTGCTCACGCCCGGCGCGCAGCGATCAAGCGTTCGACCTCGGTGATGCGCTGCGTGATCTTGATCCCGCGCGGGCACGCCTCGGTGCAGTTGTACGCCTTGCGGCAACGCCACACCCCGTTGGTCGCGTCCATGGCAGCAAGATGCCGTTCCGGATGCGCGTCACGTGAATCGAACGAGAAGCGGTGCGCGGCCACGATCGCCGCCGGGCCGATGTAGCGCCCGTTGGTCCAGAAGACCGGACACGAACTGGTGCATGCTGCGCACAGGATGCACTTGGTGGCATCGTCGAACGCCGCGCGCTCTTCGGGGCTCTGCAGTCGCTCCCGCGTCGGTGGTGCTTCCTCGGACGGCATCAGATACGGTTCGACGGCCTTGTACGCGTCGAAGAAGCCCTCCATGTCGACGACCAGGTCTTTCAGCACGGGCAGGGCCCCGAGCGGCTGCACCCGGATCGTGGGCGCTACGTCGTTCACTAGCACCTTGCAGGCCAACCGGTTGGTGCCGTTGATCCGCATCGCGTCCGATCCGCAGATCCCGTGTCCGCAAGATCGCCGGAACGTGAGGCTGCCGTCGACTTCCCACTTCACGCGGTGCAGGAGGTCGAGCACCCGATCGCTCGGTTCCGCCTCCAGGTCGTAGGTGGCCCAATACGGTCGCCCATCGCTCTCCGGATCACGCCTTTGGACCTCGAGCCGAACGCGCATGTTCGCCTCACTCGACCTTCTCGGCGACCGCATCGAGCGCCACGAGCGCATGGGCGTAGGCCCCACCGGCGCGCATCTCTGCGGCCACCCAGATCGCCTCCATCAGCTCCTGGTTCGAGACCCCCAACCGCGCCGCCTCGCGGCTGTGGCCACGGATGCAGTACGGGCACTGCGTGACGTGGGCGACGGCCACGGCGATGAGTTGCTTCGTCCGGGCCGGAAGCGCGCCATCGGCGAACACGCTCTTGCTGAACTCACGCCAGGCCCCGAAGGTCTCCGGCGCCAGATCTCGGCGCATACCCACCAGGGTCTTGTTCGGTTCGGGAAGGAGAGATTCGCTCATCTCGGGAGACTCCTCGCTAGCCCGTCTCGAAGACGCTGGGCGCGCACGTCGAATCCGGCGCGGACCTTCGTCGTGTCCCCTCCTGCGGTCTGCGTGCACGCTGTCGCGGGGGAACATGCTCACGGGCATGTCCCTCACCGTGCGATCTTCGCGTCGACCGGTCCATGACGTAGGTCGCGCTCGGTGCGACCTGCCTCGCGGTACGGTGTGACGGCCCCCCGTTTTCGGATCGTGACGACGTGAGTCACGAACCACCACCGACCCGATCTTCGACGTTCGACCAGCTCGTGCCCGGCACGCTCCGCCCATGCCGGTATCTCGAACGGCGCGTAGCGATCTCGACTGGTGACCTCGAGGAGATCGCCGATCGCGATCTGGTCCATGCGCTGCCGCACGCGTGCGAGGCCAAGGGCGCAGGAAGCCTGGCGGTTGTCGAGACGATGAAGCGTCATCCTCGACCCTCGAGCGCTTCGGCGCGAAGATCGTCCAAGTCGCACACGCCGCGCACGGGCGAGCACGCGCGATAGAGCGGACAGGTGATGAAGATCACCACCAACACGAGGATGAGGCCGACCTTCGCGCTGATCATCCAACCCATCTCGCCGCGCCAGAACGGGCTCGCCACACCGGCGTAACGAAGCGCCATCCACGCCCCGGTCGCGGCGATCGTCGGCAGTGCCGTGCGGACCACCACCCGGAACCTCTCCAACTGCCGGGCGCCCGCCACTACCGCGTCCAGGTTCGGGTGCAGCCGACCGGCCGGCACCGCTGCCGCGA
The DNA here is from genome assembly GCA_964582795.1 of uncultured bacterium. GTDB lineage: Bacteria > Deinococcota > Deinococci > Deinococcales > Trueperaceae > CAZACZ01. Next base: position 10,851 of record CAZOTV010000052.1, on the reverse strand, counting down.
GGTTGAACAGGGCGCCGCCCAGCCACGCGGCGAACGCCGTCAGGTGCACCGCGCGCACGACGCTCAGGTAGGGGTCGCCATGGCTGTCCGCGACGCCCCAGACCGTCAACAGGCCGACTCCGAGTACGACGCCGATGGACCCGGCGAGCCGGCTAAGGTGGCTCGCGACCACCAGGGCGGCCATGGCCGCCGCTCCGGCGGCGAGCACGCCGGCCTGCCAGGTGGCGAGGTACGCGATCGTCAGCGGTACGACCGCTGCCACCGCCAGCAGCGGCGCCAGCACCGTGCGCACGACACGCACGCGCTCGAGCAGGTCCGCTACGAGCGCGCGCACGCGGCCATCGTCGACACCACGCTCGTGGTCGCGCAGGTAGAACGAGCGCCACGCTAGGAAGCCGGTGCTCGCCGCCAGCGCCCAGAAGGCCGACCAGCGCCAGAGCAGGGCCACGCCGTCGACGCCCAGCGTGCGTCCTGTGAAGATCGCCCCGAGAAGCGACGCCATGGTGATCGTGACGAATGCCGCGCGCGGGAGAAGCGGCGTTTCCGCGCGCACCTCGACCTGGTCGCGCGGCACGAAGACTGGCCGCACCTCCGCCGGTGCGGTGCCGGCAACGACCTTGCTGGGCGAAGTTCGACGGGCGGGCGGCAGCGGTTCCAGGACTCGGTTCATATCCGAGTGCCACACTAGGTGTTACGAAGGCGGGCTGGCGTTGACCTCGGTCAAGGATGCGCGGTGGTCGACGATCGATCGGTTCGTGCACCGTGGGTCGGCTCATGGTCGGCCTACCCGCAGTCACGAGACATCGGTTCGATCGGCCCTAGTCGCTCGCGCCCTCGACGACGGACCGCTCGGCCAAGCGGCTGAAGACGCACGCTCCATCCCCTTCGGCCATGCAGCTGCTCAGCAGTACACCGTCCCCGAGCAGCCTCGAGAGCAGCTTCTCGTCGAAGCGACAGACGGCGCGCGTCTTCGCCGCCACGTTGTGGAACACGCAGTTCACGGCCGCGACCCCTTCGGCGGCAGCGTCGACGTTGGCGTGGTAGCCGAGCTCGTTCATGATCTGCACCACCCGCCGTCTGCGCGCTTCCGGCTCGAGCGCCTCGAGTTCTACGAGCCACGGTTCGGCCAGGTCCTCCACCATCGCGGTCAACACGCTCTCGACGGCCTCGTCTCCCAGCGTCGCCCGTAACGACTCGAGCATCGTCAGCGCCAGGCGGTCGTACTGGCGCGGAAAGCCTTCGCCCCCTTCGATCGTCAGGCCGTACGCCTTGCTCGGCCGGCGACCCGTGCGCCGAAATGCGACCGGTCGCACGAGCCCATCTCTTTCCATCGCGGTGACGTGCTGCCGCACGGCGTTGCGGGAGATGCCGAGCCGTGCGGCCATCTCGTCGAGCGTCTGGCCGTGTTCCTTGTGCCGCAACAAGATGCTCATCAGGTCACGGCGGGTGTCCGAGATGCGAGCGTCGCGCATGGCGCCTCCAGGTCCAGGTCCGGCCTAGGATACATCTTGGAACATAATAACATAAATGACTTGCATTATTGATTCCTTAATGCTAGCTTCGGTCAGGAGCGCTCCACTCCCTTGGCCTTCGGCCGGAAGGAAACCCCATGACGACCCGCACCGTAACCTCGAAGTATCTAGCCGCACGCGCGATCGCGGCGAGGATCGCATCGGCGACCATCCTCGCGTTCATCGCGTGGTCCTCCTCGGGCGCGTTCGCTTCAGGCGGTAGCTACGACACCGCCCCCCACCCGGCGCTACAGCTGCCGGCCCCGGCTCCGTACGTGAGCGTGGCGGAGATCCTGCCACTGCCCGAGTTCATCCCGGGGGCAGGCGCGCTCTACATCGACCCCGCGAACGCCCCGGTCGGCCCCTGGCTCGCCTACGGCGCCGACGGCAACCTCGCCGAGATCCTGTTCATGGTCCCGCTGAGCTCCATGCAAGCGGCGGAGAGCTGGAACGACCTCGCCACCGGGCTCGTCAGCGAGTTCGGCGCGAACGTCGATCACTTCGACCTTTCCTACAACGGCGGGCACCCTGGGATGGCCGAACCGCACTATCACTTCCGCTTGGTGCTGGTGCCTTCCGCCGTCCAGGACCGCGTGCTGAACCCGTAGGCCCGCGCAGACCGGGCGAACCGACCAACTGCGGTTGCCAAGGCGGCGCTGCAGGTCCACCAAGACGAAGGCCCGAGACCGTGTCTCGGAGCCACTCCCGGACCGCGCCGCCACGGCTCCGCCGAGGGCCGCCCACGCCCGTGAACCAGACCACGACCCTACCCCCCGGAGCAGGAGTACTGCGTATGCCCCGACCCCGACGACCGCGCAGCGCCCCGCGAGCCCCCCTCACGTCTCGCCCGCGCCTCGCGACCCTACTCGCTTTCATCGCCCTCTCGACCCTCGCTTCCTGCGGGCGTTTCGAGCTGCCCAAGTACGATCCCCAAGGTACGTTCCGATTCGACACGTTCGGTGACGAGGTGTTCTGGAGCGACACCCTACGCATGCACGAGGTCATACCGGCCGCGGTCGACCCGGTCACGGCGCTGGCGGTCGGCCTCAAGGTCGACGCCGACGTGCTACCGCCCGGGATCCTCGGCCAGGTCGATCTCACCGATCCCGCCACCACGGTCGAACTCCTGCGCTTGGGCGCCGTCGTCGGCGTTCAAGGCACCTTCGACGACAACGGCGACCTCGAAGCGGTCGGCGTCACCTGCGCCTTATGCCACTCGACCGTGAACGACAGCGTCGCTCCCGGCATCGGACAACGCCTCGACGGTTGGCCCAATCGCGATCTGAACCCAGGGCTCATCATCTCGCTCTCGCCCTTCTTCGACGACAAGCCCACGGCGCGCGCGCAACTGCAGAGTTGGGGCGCGGGCTACTACGACCCGTACTGGAACCTCGATGGCATCAGCGATCCCGTCCTCATCCCACCGGCGTACGGGCTCCGTGACGTGGCGCTGGAGACCTACACCGGTGAAGGACCCGTCTCGTACTGGAACGCCTACGTCGCCGTGACACAGATGCACGGTCAAGGCACCTTCGTGAGCGAGGAACTCGGCATCGACATCCGACACGATCCCGACCTCGTCACCGCGAAGCTACCCGCACTACGCGAGTACCAGTTCAGCCTGGACGCGCCTTCCCCGCCCCCCGGCTCGTTCGACGTCGACGCCGCCGCGCGCGGCCGACAGGTCTTCGAGGGCGTCGCCGGCTGCATCGCCTGTCACTCCGGGACGTCGTTCACCGACGCCGGCGAACGTCTCCACGAACCGGCCGAGACGGGGATGGACCCTGGCTACGCAGCGCGCAGCACCACCGGCCTCTACCGCACCACGCCGCTGCGCGGCGCGTGGCAGCATGCGCCGTACTTCCACGACGGAAGCGCGGCCACGCTCGAAGACGTCGTCGGGCACTACGACGAGCAGTTCGGACTCGACCTGAACTCCGAACAGCGATCCGACCTCGTCGAGTACCTCAAGTCGTTGTAGGCGCGAACGAGGAGAGTCATGAGCATCTTCGATCATCTCATCGTGGGCGGCGGCGTAGCCGGCTTCGCCGCCGCCCGAGCCATCCGCGAGCACGACGCGAAGGCCAGCATCGCCATGATCACCAGCGAACGCGCAGGCCCGTACCAGCGGCCGGCCCTGAGCAAGGCGCTCTGGGCCGGTGAGAGCGAACGCTCGATCTACTACGACACCGCCGAACTCGGCCTCACGCTGCTGAAGGGCCGGCGCGTGATGCGCATCGACCCATCGGAGCACGCCGTGGTCGATGCCGCCGGTGCCGTGCACGGCTACGGCAAGCTTCTCATCACGACCGGCGCGCGGCCCAGGAACCTTCCGTTCGGGGAGGGGATCGTGCGCTACCTGCGCAGCCTCCAGGACTACCGAGCCATCCGCAAAGACGCCGACGACGGCAAGTCGTTCCTGGTCGTCGGGGGAGGTTTCCTCGGCGCCGAACTGGCAGCCGCCCTCGCGAACCAGGGCAACGACGTCGCCATGGTCTTCCCGGAACCTGGGATCAACGCCCGCATCTTCCCGTCCGACCTCGCGGCGTACCTCAACGCGTACTACGCCGAGCGGGGCGTCGCCGTGTACCCGGGCAGCATCGTTCGCGCCGTCGAACGTGACGACGCCGGTATCGTTCGCACGAGCCTCGGTGACGGCCGCGTACTGCGCACGCACGAGGTCGTGGCCGCCATCGGCGCCGAGCCGGAGACCGGCCTGGCCGAAGCCGCCGGCCTCCGGATCGCCGACGGGATCGTCGTCGACGAGTACTTCCGCACCAGCGCGCCCGACGTGTTCGCGGCCGGCGACGTGGCCAACTACCCGGACCCGGTCCTGGGCCGCAGGCGCGTCGAACACGAAGACCACGCAACGCATAGCGGGCACCACGCCGGCCTCGCCATGGTCGGCCAAGGCGAGCCGTATCACCATCTACCGCTGTTCTACTCGGACATGTTCGACCACGGGTACGAGGCGGTCGGCATCCTCGATCCCAGCAAGAAGACGTTCACCCGCTGGGAAGAGCCGTTCCGCAAGGGGGTCACCTACTACCTCGACGAGGACGGCCACGTCCAGGGCGTCCTGCTGTGGAACACGTGGAAGCGAGTGGACGACGCGCGGGCGCTCGTGCGTCGTGGCGGCGGCGCCACGCTCGACGCACGACCGACCATGGAGCGTGCGCCGGCAGCGTGAGCCGTCGGCACGAGCCGACCCCAGTAGCCGCCGCTGCGGAACGGGGGCGCGCGAGAGTCGCGTGCCCCCCGCTCCGCACTCGGCGGGCTCGGACCGGGTCCCCACGGGTCGCTCCGCCAACGCGTGGTTCGAGTGCTTGGTGAGGTGGCCGAAGCGCGCCTTCGCCTCACCCCGATCGGCTCAGCGTCCGTTCAGCTGTTGCTGGAGCGCCTCGATCTGCGTTCGAAGCTCTTCGATCACGCCCTGCTGCGCCTTCAGCGCGGCGTGGAGCATGGCGACGTAGTCACCCAACGACACGGCGTCCTCACTCCCTTCCGCTACCAGCTGCGCCGGCGCGTTCTCCACGATGACACCCATCTTCGCCTTGGCGTCATCGCCCTGGCCCACGAAGCGGTAGGTCACGACGGCCGTGTCGAGCAGCTGCTGAAGCGCTTCGTCGTACTGCTCGGGGGTGAGTTCCTGGACATCTTGCTTGTACTGCGCCGAGCTGTAGGTGTTCCACGCGTCGGCGATGGGGTCGGTCGGCGAGTTCTGGAGCACCTGCAGGATCGTCGTGGGGTTGGCGCCGTCCAGGCCGATCCCCACGCGCCCTTCCTCGGACACGATGAGCGTCGCGTTGGCAGCGCCCGTTCCCGCGCTCGCGCCGAGGTACAGCGCCGTGCTGTCGCCGACGATGTCGCGCCGGTGCCCGTTGGGCCCGTAGATGATCCAGCCCGGGCCGTTCCCGATGGGCGTCCCGGCCACGATCGAGCCGGTCGCGCCGAAGTCGATGTCGAGCGCGCCGTCCGGGTACCCGGTCAGCAACCCGACGTGACCCTGCTCGTTGATGGTGATGCCGTTCACGGCACCCGGCGCCGAGGCGGAGTCGCCCACCAGGATGCGCACGCCGATGTCGTCGATGATGACGTCACGCCGGTTGCCGTTGTTCGAGAAGGCGATGATGCCAGGCCACCCGCCCGGCGTGCTGATGGAGAGCGAGCCGGTGCCAAGGTCGAAGCTCGCCCGGCCCGTCACCGCGAATGCGACGTCCGTGGCGGCCGGCCCGACCTGGACCTGTCCGTTGGGTTGGATTCGCATCCACTCGGTGCCGTCGACGCGGAACGCCAGCGGTGCCGCGTCCGTGGTGCCGACGAAGTTCACGGCCGGATCGGTGCCGGGGTTCCCGACCAGTGCCCAGGAGGCGCTCCCGGGCGCGCCGTCGTCTTGCTCGCACTCGACGCTGCCGTCTTCGTTCACGACCCGGATCGCGAACCCGGGCGGGCAGGCGCCGGTGACACGCTCCTGCTTGCCTACGTTGAGGGCGTCGAAGTTGTCGTTGACTTCTTCGGCGACGATGACGTCACCCGCCTTGAACAGATGCGGCAAGGTGACGGCGGCGACCCACACCCCGAAGCTGAGGCCGAGCACCGCAAGGAACAGGTACAGCCGATGATGGCGTGACATCGCGGACTCCTTCCCGAACGTTCACCCAGGTGAACCGGCAACTCCGCGCTGCACCACGACCAAGGCACGAACGAAGCGCCGGCAGTGGCGATGCGTCCGTCACTCCCACTTCGCCTGGTTCCAGATCGCCTGGTCCCAGCGCGCGATCGCGACGGGCGGGTTGACGATGCCGCAGGCGCCGAGGAACAGAACCACGACTGCGATCACGAGCGCGAGCTTGCGCCGCATGAGTCCTCCCTTCCCGACGAACGGGGGGTTCCCGGCGGTCGCCGCTGCGAACGCCGGCCACGACGCCAGGGCCACCCGTCGCGAAGGTGGGGGCGAAGACGCAGCAGGTTGGAGTGGAGATGCAGCGCAAGGCGCCCGAGGAGCGCGGCGGCGGCCCGGCGTCGTAGCACCTTCACCACTACGCCCGCATCGCGCCGCGCGCAAGAGGCGGACGTCCCGCGGCTCGAACGCGAGATCGTGCCGCGGCGAGCCGGGTTCTACCGCCTAGGCAGGGTCGCGGTCCTCGTCGAGCACCGATAGCGCATCGAAGCGAAGCGCGCCTGGGAAGTCCGTCGCCACGACCTTGCGCTTGCCGCTCCATTGCTCGATGTCGACGCGCATGACCGTCGTCCTGGCCAGCTCCTCGGGAGCGATGGGGCGGTAGTCGCGGCCGGGTACGTGCTCCGGGAAGTACTTGTCGAGGATCGCCTGCAGTGCCGTCGTCGCTTCGAGCGCGTCCTCGACCACGCAGGCCGTACCGAACGCGACGACGCCGGCGTACTCGACGCTGAACTCGAGCGCCTCGTCGGCGGGCAGGAGCCTGCCCATCTCGTGCACGGCGAAGCACACCCGCTCGCCGCCTTCGACGTTCGTGCGCGTGCGTCCCCGCCGCGCCGTGTGCAGGTAAACCGCCCGACGCGCCGGGTCGAACCAGAACAGGTTGACGTTCAGGAACGGCCTTCCATCGTCGACCGTGGCCAGTGCGCCGACCGCGGCGCGATCCAGCAACTTCTCGATCCACGCCTCGTCCGTGACGGCGCGGTCGCGTCTACGGACGGTGCTCGGATCCTCGGGGGTGGGTGGGTGCGGCATGGGGCTCAGCGTAGACGAGCGAGTGGCACCCCGAACAGCGCCACTTCGCCGTGAGTGTCCGGTACCATTCGCACATGGACGCCCACCGATCCCGATGGCGAACGGTGTACCAGGACCTGCGGGAGGCCATCACGTCCGGCGCGCTCGCTGCGGGCGCGAAGCTTCCAGCGACCCGAACGTACGCAGAGTCGCTGGGCGTATCGCGCAACACCGTTCTCGCCGCCTACGAGCAACTCGCGGCCGAAGGCTACGTCGAGGCGCGCGTCGGTGCAGGCACGTTCGTCGTCGGCCGGGAGCCCGCCACGGGCAACACGGTGAGAGTTCCGATGGCGGCCGCGCCTCCCCCTGGCATCAGCACCTTCGCCCGCCGAGCCGTCGCGGCGCGCTCCGGCACTCCCTACGGTGACGGCGGCCCTCGATTCGACTTCCGGTACGGCCGTGCTCCGTCGGAGATCGGCCTGGCAGGCAGGTGGCGGAAGCTGCTGGCGAGCACGCCGGCGCCGCTCGATTACGGAGACACGGCCGGGTACCTGCCGTTGCGGCGCGCGCTCGCGGGGTACCTGCGACGGAGGCGGGGCGTGCGCCTAGGACCGGACGACGTCATCGTCACGACCGGCTCCCAGCAGGCGCTCGACCTGCTCGCTCGCGTCCTGCTCGACCCCGGCGACGGGGTACTCATCGAAGACCCGGCGTACCAAGGAGCGCGCCAGGTGTTGGAGGCCTACGGCGCGAATCTCCAGCCGATGGCCGTGGACGAGGACGGGGCGCGCCCGCCCCAGAAGGACCTACGGCGCGTTCGACTGGCCTACGTCACGCCGTCACACCAGTTCCCCACCGGCGCAGTGCTCTCCTTCGCCCGTCGCCGGGAGCTGCTGGAGAGCGCGGCGCACTCCGGCTACTGGCTGGTGGAAGACGACTACGACGCCGAGTTCCGCTACGACGTTCGCCCCGTTCCGGCGCTCCAAGGCATGGACCCGCACGGTCGGGTCGCCTACGTCGGGACCTTCTCGAAGGTGCTCTTCCCCGCACTGCGGCTCGGCTACCTGGTCGCTCCACCCGCGCTTCGCGAACCGGTCTTGGCAGCCAAGTGGCTGGCCGACCGTCACACCGCCACCATCGAGCAAGCGGCCATGGCCGAGTTGATCGCCAGTGGACGGTTCGAGCGCTACTTGGCCGCTGCGCGCAGGCGGCATGCGCAGCGTCGCGAAGCGCTCGTCACGAGCCTCGCGGAGCACTTCGGCTCGACCGCGCGCTGCCTAGGCACCTCTACCGGCGTCCATGTCCTGGTGCGGCACCCCAGGCTGCCGATCGAGCGCACGGCCGACCTCGTTCGGGCCGCCTCCGAACGCGGCGTCGGGCTCTACCCCTCCACGCCCTATTACCTCGGCGATCCGCCACGGATGGTCGAACTCGTGGTCGGATACGGGGCGATGGACCCGGACGAGATCCGGGCAGGCGTCGCGCTGTGGGCCGAAGCGGCACGAATCGTGGCGGTCGACGGCCGGCGTGCTCCCAGCTAGGCAAGCCCCGCACGTCTGCGGTACGATTCCCTCCGCCACGGGAGTCTGCTAGACTTTCGGGTGCCAGCGCGGTGGATGTAGCTCAGCTGGTTAGAGCACCGGATTGTGGTTCCGGGGGTCGTGGGTTCAAGTCCCATCATCCACCCCAGCCAACGGGGCAGCGCCCCGACGCCCGGGCGGGGCCGTTGCGCGGTCCCGCCCGTGGCGTTCCCGCCGGCGGCGATCCGCCGTTCGCGCGGGCGCCGGGAGCACGGGGCTCCGTTCCCGAGGCGAACGGTGCGGCCGGAAGCCGCGATGGCGACGCGTTGGCGCAGGCACGAGGCGCACGCCACCACGCGAGGATGGCGGAATTGGTAGACGCGCTAGACTTAGGATCTAGTGGCCTAGCCGTGCGGGTTCAAGTCCCGCTCCTCGCACCACCGCGGCAAGCCCTGCGCTTGCCGCTCCCTTTTGCCCGGCGAGGCTTCGAACGCGGCCGCCACGACGCCCCGCCGCCCGAGCCGGGCGAAGCGCCCCGCGGAGCCGCCCACGCGTGCGCCCTCGGACGCGCCCAAGAACGAGAACGCGCCCATGGTGGGCGTGGCAACGAAGGAGAGTCATGGACGCCCAACTGGTCGAGAAGAACGCGGTGCACGCCACCTTGAAGGTCACCGTCCCCTCCGAGAAGGTCGACGCGGCCTTCGACCGCGTGCTAGCCACGCTGTCCCGACAAGTCCGCGTGCCCGGGTTCCGGCCCGGCCGCGCGCCTCGTGGCGTGCTCATCCGGCGCATCGGCGAGGAGGCCCTGGCCGAAGAAGTCCGCGACGCGCTGGTGGACGAAGCCTACCCACAGGCCGTGCGGCAGCTCGAGCTCTCCCCCGTCCACGCCCACTTCCACGCCGACGCGCCGGTGCAGGGCCAAGACTTCCAGTTCGAGGTCCACGCCGAGCTCTATCCCGAGGTGACGCTGCCGGACTTGGCGAGCATCACCATCGAGGCAAGCAGGCGCGAGGTCGACGACGCCATGATGGCCGACGCCATCCGGCAACTGCGGCGCGAGAACGCGACCCTGGTTCCGGTCGACCGTGGCATCGAGCCCAGCGACTGGGTGCTGCTCGAGTCGTTGCCGAAGACCGACTCCGACGAGACGACGGAAGCCGCGGCCGCCGAAGAGGCGGACACGGCCGCCCCCGAAGGCGCGTCCCCCGAGCAAGAGTCGGACGAGGCCGAAGCCTCCGGCTCGACGTTCCCCGTCGACCTCGACACGGCCGGCGACGAGCTGCGTGACCAGCTTCTGGGCGCCGGCATCGGAGCGGTAATCGAGTTGAAGCTCACCGACGAGGTGACGCCCGACGAAGAAGGCAACCCCACCATCCGAACGATGCGCGTGAAGGTGCGCGACGTGAAGGCCAAGGAGCTTCCCGAGGAGGGTGACGACTTCGCGAAGCAGCTCGGCGTCGACGACTGGGCGGAAGTCGAGAAGCGGGTTCGCGAGAGCCTGGCAAGCAACCTCGAGCGCGAAGGCTACGACCAGCAACGCGACGAGCTGATCACCAAGTTGATGGACGGGGCCACGCTCGAGTTGCCCCCCAGCCTCGTGAACCGACGCAAGCGCAGCCTGCTCGAAGACCTCGTGGCCGACCTGAAGCGTCAGGGCGTCACCCTCGAGCGCTACCTCCAGCGCCTCGAGGAGCGCGGCACGAAAGAGGAGTTCGAGCAGGAACTCGACGAAGCGGCACAGCGCGGCGTGCGCCGTGACCTCGTGCTCGAACGCCTCCTCGAGGTGCGCGGCACCAGCGTCGACGACGCCGAGCTCGACCAGGCCGTGAAGCACCTGGCCGCGCAGCGCCGCCAAGACGTCGGCCGCTTCGTGCAGGAGATGGGCGACGAGTGGATGGCGAACTACCGCTTCCTGCTCGCGCGCGACAAGGCCGTGCGAGACCTGCTCGCGGAGTTGACCGGCGAGCCGGCGCCTGGAGCACGGCCCGAAGAAGCACAGGCGGCCGCCGAGGCGGCGGCTCAGGCAGAAGATGAGATGGACGACGACCTGGACGACGACCTCGAAGAGGGCGACGACCAAGGCAGCGAGGAACGCGTCGCAGAAGACCGCGGGTGACCTCGCTGCGGC
>CAZOTV010000051.1:0-19228 GCA_964582795.1 uncultured bacterium | reverse complement strand
ACAACGCCGTGGCCCTGGCGTTCGACGGCGATGGTGTCGCGAGCGCGTTGACGGCCTCGTACTTCGCGGTCGGTATCCATGTGACGCTCGGGGAGGTGACCGTTGCCGATGCAGCGTTGAGCAGCAACGACGTGGGGCTGTTCGCGACGGGTGGCGTCGTCACCAGCACCGCGTCGACGTACGTCGACAACCGCCTGGGCGTGGCGCTCGAAGGCAGTGCCGCGCTCGGCGTGGAGGGCGGCGCCTCCAACGGCAACGACGAGGACGGGGTGCGGATCGGCGAGGGCTCGCCGACCCTGACCGCGTCCGGCTTCGAGACGAACGCCAACCTCGGCCACGGCATCGCCGCCACGGGCTTCGCCGAACTCACCTTGACAGGCCACCGCTCTTCCGGCAACGGTGGCCACGGGCTCTCCGCCGCCGACGCGACGCTCGACATTCAGGGAAGCCGCTTCGACGCGAACGGCGCCGAAGGCAGCGGCAGCGCCGGCATCTGGCTGACCGGCGGGAGCCTGCGCCTCCGAGCGACGCAGATCGACGGCAACGCCGACTTCGGGATCTACGTCGAAGGCGAACCGACGCGCGTGGACCTCGGCAGCTTCACCGAGGTCGGTGACAACGACGTCTTCGGCAACGGACCGAACGGCGCAGGCGACCAGCTCATCGACGCCCGCCCGGCGCTCCTGCAACCCGGCGACCCGAGCGTCTTCACCCTGCGCGACACGCGCCTGCAACAGATGCTGCCCACTCCCGACATCTACGTCGGCCCACGGTTCGACACCTACCCGATGTTCTCGATCCTGAACGACAACAACGTGATCAACGTGTACGCACCGTGACGAACGGGAGCCGCCTCGCTACGACGCCGCCACGGGCAGCCGGAACGCGAGCAGCCGCAAGGCGTTCGCCACCACCACCAGCGTGCTTCCCTCGTGCAGGACGATCGCCCAACCGATGCCCACCAGCCCGAGCACCGCGCTCGGCACCAGCAGCGCGATCACCCCGAGGCTCACCGCCAGGTTCTGCATCATCATCCGTCGGCTCGCGCGCGACAGCGCCATCGCCAACGGCAGCTTGGTGAGGTCGTCGGCCATCAGGACGATGTCGGCGGTCTCGAGCGCCACGTCGGTGCCGGCGCCGCCCATGGCGACCCCCACGCTGGCGGTGGCCATGGCGGGCGCGTCGTTCACGCCGTCTCCCACCATCATCACGTGACCGTGCGCCTCTCGTAGGCGCCGCACGGCGTTCACCTTCTCGTCGGGCAGCAAGCCGGCCTCGACCTCGTCTACGCCAACCTCGCGCGCGATGGCGCGAGCCACCGTATGGTTGTCGCCCGTCAGCATCACCACCCGCTTGACGCCCAGGCGCTTCGCGGTGGCGATCGACCTCACCGCCTCCTGCCGCAGTTCGTCGCGCACGGCCACCAGGCCCACGACACGGCTCCCTCGCGCCACCAGCATCACCGTCTTGCCGTCCGCTTCCCAGCGCTCGGCCGCTTCTTCGCTCCTGGCGTCCAGGTCGCTTCCCAACTCGCGCATCCAGGCGCGGTTGCCGATCGCGAGCGTGTCGCCCCCCAACCGCGCGCGCACGCCCCGGCCGTCGACCGCTTCGAACGCCTCGACGGCCGGCAACGCCAGGCCGCGCGCCTCGGCATGCTGCACCACGGCTCTGCCCAAGGGGTGGGTCGTGCGGGCCTCGACCGCCGCGACCTGCGCAAGCAGCTCGTCTTCGGACGCCTCCAGGGCAAGCACGTCCGTCACCATCGGCTCGCCGCGCGTCAGCGTTCCGGTCTTGTCGAAGGCCACCACTCGTGCCACGCCCGCGTTCTCGAGGTGAACGCCGCCCTTCACCAGCACGCCGCCTCGGGCTGCGCGCGCGATGCCCGCCAGCACCGCCGAAGGTGTCGCCAACGCCAGCGCGCAAGGACTCGCTGCCACCAGTACCGTCAACGCCCGTAGCAGGCTGTCGGAGAAGGCGACCCCGAACAGGGGCGGCACCAGCAGCACCAGCACGGCGCCGATGAGTACGGTGGGCACGAACACGCGCTCGAAGCGCTCGGTGAAGCGCTGGGTGGCGCCTTTCGCCTTCTGCGCTCGCTGCACCGCGTCGATGACGCGCGCGAGCACCGACTCTTCGGAGCGCTTGGTGGTCTCGACCACCAACGACCCTGCGCCGTTGATGGTGCCGGCGAACACGGGTGAGCCGGCCGACTTCGCGACCGGGATCGACTCTCCGGTGATCGGCGCCTGATCGACGCTGCTGCTGCCCTCACGCACTTGCCCGTCGGCCGGCACGCGCTCCCCGGCGCGCACGACCACCAGGTCGCCGATGGTGATCTCCGCGAGCGGCACCTCCACCTCGGCACCGTCGCGCCGCACGCGCGCGGTCTTCGGCACCAGCCCGGCAAGGGCCCGGATGGCGTTGCGGGCGCGGTCCATCGCCATGTGCTGAAGCGCATGACCGAAGCTGAACAGGAACAGCAGCAACGCGCCTTCGGCCCACTCGCCCAGCCCAGCGGCGCCGAGCGCGGCCACGACCATCAGCACGTCGATGTCGAACCGCCCCTTGGCGAGCGCGCGCAGCGCGTGGCGCGAGACGTCGAAGCCGCCGGCCAAGTATGCGCCGACGTACAGAGGCAACGCCACCGGCCGCACCAGGCCGAGGAACGACTCGCCTACCCACGCCGCCAACAGCAGCGCTCCGGCGATCAGGCTCAGTGTCATCGGGACGGAAGGCCGGGTGAACGCCATCGCGAGGAACCCGCGGCGGCCCGCGTCCGTCACGGCGCTGCCGTTGGGCGCGGCTTCGGGCCGTTCGCGGCGCTGAGGTTCGATCGTCTCGCTCGTCATGGCGCCTTCCTCCTGCCCGAGAGGGGGACTGGGTGCCTTCACTCGAAGTGGGTCATCGACGGCTTCGGAGGCAGGGCCGGTACGGGTCGCTGGTACGGGTCGCCGGTACGGGTCGCTGGTACGGGTCGCCGGTACGGGTTGCTGGTACGGCCGCCGGTACGGCCGCCGACCGGGCGCGCCTCCCCCTCGGACAGCCCCTACAATGCATGAACATATGTTCATATGTCAAATCGTCGTTCGGCCGACCGGAGCATCTCCGGCCACCGGCTCGACGCGGCGCCTACTCCGCCCCGTGCAACAAGGCGTTCTCGAGCAGCGCTCCGACGTGATCGTCGGCCAACCGGTAGTACACGTGGCGCCCGTCGCGGCGCCCCACCACCAGCCGCGCATCGCGCAGCACGCGTAGTTGATGGCTCACGCCCGACTGGCTGATGCCGGACGCCGACACGATGTCATGCACGCACACCTCGCCGTCGCGCAGCAGGCTGAGGATGCGAAGGCGGGTGGGGTCGGCGAAGCCCTTGAGCAGCGAAACCGTGCGGTCCACCACTGCCGTCGAAGGCACGAGCGTCGCGCGATCGGTGCTGCCGCAAGGGGCCCTGGTCATGTCGCTCTCCCGTGGGTGCCGGAAGGTCCGCGAGGCGCCTGCCTCACATCCGCCTCAGGCGCGAGATGCGCTCCTCGATCGGCGGGTGCGTCGCCATCGCGTCCATCGCGTTCAGCCCCATGGCGGGGTTCACGATGAACATGTGCCGCACGCCCTCGCTGACCTCGAGCCGTGGGCCGCGGTAGTCGCGCAGACGCTCCAGCGCTTGCGCCAGCCCCTCCGGGTTGCGCGTGATGTAGGCCGCGGCCGCGTCGGCCAGGTACTCGCGTCGGCGGCTGACGGCCAGCCGCAGCAGCGCGCCAAGCACCGGCCCCAACACCAACAGCACCAGCAGCAGGATCAACATGACACCCTGCCCTCGGCCGCCACCACCGCGGTCCCGCCGCGAGCTGCGGCCGCTGCCGCCGAAGTAGCTCCAGCGCATCACCAGGTCTCGCAGCACCACGATGGCGCCGAGGGTGGCCACCAGCATCGACATGAAGCGGATGTCGTAGTTACGGATGTGCGCCATCTCGTGCGCCACCACGCCTTCGAGCTGCTGGCGGTCGAGCATCTGCAGCAGTCCGGTGGTCACGGCCAGGGTGCCGTGCTGCGGGTCGCGTCCGGTGGCGAACGCGTTGGGCGCAGGCGAATCGATGACGTACACCTTCGGCATGGGAACGCCGGCGCCGATGGACACCGCCTCGGCCACGTTCACGAGGTAGCGGTGCTCCTCGACCGTGGCCGGCCTCGCGCCGGCCGCCGCCAAGGCGAGCTTGTCGGAGAACCAGAACCCCACCACGCTCTGCCCCGCCCCGACGATGAGCGCCACGCCGACGAAGAACGCCGTCGACGCCGGGTCGGTGACCTGCGCCAGCAGGTAGGCGATGGCCACCAGCAGGCCGATCATGAACAGCGCCAGCAACCACGACAGGCGCAGGTTCGCGGCCTTGTAGTCGAGCAGGTTGATCTTCCTGCCCGACGCCTTGTCGGTGAAGACGTCGGGCAGGTTGGGGCCCGGTTCGGGCATCACGGTCTAGACGGCTCCGTGGCTCAAGCGTTGAACGAGACCTGCGGAACTTCCTTGCTCTCCTCGGGGATCTGCAAGAACACCGCTTCCTTCTTGTTCATCGGGCCGGCCAGGAACACGCCGGGAACGGTCTCGATGGCGTTGTTGTACTGCAGCACGGCGTCGTTGTAGAACTGGCGGGCGTAGGCGATCTTGTTCTCCACGCCGGACAGCTCTTCCTGCAGCAGCTTGAAGTTCTCGTTCGCCTTCAGCTCGGGGTACGCCTCGGCGATGGCGAAGAGCCGCCCCAGTGCGGCGGACATCATGTTCGCCGCTTCTGCGCCTTCGTTGACGGTCTTGGCGTTCATCATCGCTTGCCGCGACTCGGCGACCGCCTCGAACACCGCCTTCTCGTGGCTGGCGTAGCCTTTGACCGTCTCGACCAAGTTCGGAACGAGATCCGCGCGGCGCTTGAGCTGCACGTCGATCTGGCTCCAGGCGTTCTGATACCGGTTCTCCAGACTGATGATGCGGTTGTAGACGCTGACGGCGAACAGCACCAAGGCCGCTAGTACGACGATGACGATGAGGCTACTCATGCACGAACCTCCTATCGTCGATTGTAGCGGAACGCACAGGTTGGGCGGGGAGGTTCGCGCCGGGGAGGGTTCGCGCCCACGGCGCCGTTGGCGCCCCGGGCCCTACGTGGGCCGCGCACGGGCGGCTCGCGGCTTGCCGCCCTACGCGCGCCGCTCGCGGATGACGCCGCCGCCCAGCAGCCGCTCCCCGTCGTAGACGACCGCGCTCTGCCCGACGGTGACGGCGAACTGCGGGTCGTCGAAGGTCAGCTCGAAGCGATCGCCGTCCAGCAGCGTCAGCCGGGCGGGTTCCGGCTCCTGTCGATAGCGCACTTGCGCCGTCACGCGTTCGGGAAGTCGGTCCTCGTCCGTGAGGAAGTTGCGCCGGTCGGCCACCAGCCCGCGCCAGTGGCACATGTCGCGCGTGCCCACCACGACCTCGTTGGTATCGGCCCGCAGCTCGATCACGAAGCGCTCGAGGTGCGACTTCCACAACCCCAGGCCGCGCTTCTGACCGATGGTGTAGAACTGCACGCCTCGGTGCTCGCCCACCACGGCTTCGTCGGCGCCGGCGTCGAGCACGCGGCCCGGCCGGGGCGCGCTGGTCTCGCCCAAGTAGTCCTTCACGGTGGTGGGAATGAAGCAGAGCCCCGAGGAGCTCTTCTTCTGCGCCACACGGAACTCCCGCTCTGCGGCCATGGCGCGCACCTCGGCCTTGGTCAGGTTCCCGAGCGGGAACAGCAGGTACGGCAAGATCTGCCGCGGCAGCGCCCACAGGAAGTAGGTCTGGTCTTTGTCGTCGTCGACGCCGCGGTGCAGTTCGGGCCCGTGCGGCCCGTCGACGCGGCGCACGAAGTGTCCGGTGGCCATGTACTCGCAACCGAGCGCCTGGGCGCGCTGCACGAACGCGCCGAACTTGATGTGGCGGTTGCACCACACGCACGGGTTCGGCGTCTCCCCTGCCTCGTAGCTCGGCACGAACGGTTCGATGACCACGTCCTGGAAGGCGTCCCGGAAGTCGAGTAGGTAGAACGGTACGTCAAGCGTGTCCGCTACGCGGCGCGCGTCGTAGGCGGCGTCGGGGCTGCAGCACAGGTCGAACGCGCCGCTTGGCCGGTCGTCGGGCCAGAAGCGCAACATGCTGCCCACCACCTCGTACCCCTGTTCGCTGAGCAGCGCCGTTGCCACCGACGAATCGACCCCACCCGACATGGCCGCGAGCACCTTCACGCGCGGTGCGCCGTCCTCACCCGCGTCACCACCGCGCGACGCAGCGTCGCGCGGCGCCGGGAACGGCACGTGGAACTTAGGGGTTTCGGGTCGATCGGGGCGGTCCACGAGCGCCTAGTGTACCGGGCCAGTTGGCGGCGTGCCGTCGACGGCGAACACGCTCGGCGGGCGCCGCCGCGACACACGCCCCTTCGACATGCGGGAGCCTACGGTAGACTGACGCTCGGAGGTCGACGTGAAAGGCGTGCGAATCGTCCAGGTGATCCTGGTGGTGGTCGCGGTGGCGTACTTGCTGCTGTTCCACAGCGCCAACCCCGACCAGGTGGAGCTCCCCCTCATCCCCATCCTTCCCCCCGTGCCGGTGGCGCTGGTGGTGGTGTTGGCGCTGTTGGTGGGCTGGCTTAGCGGCTGGATCCCCACGCGCCTGCTTGCCTGGCGCCGCGGCCGCGACCTCAAGCGCCTGGAGAAGCGCCTCGCGGACCTCGAAGGTACTCGGACGACCGGGTACGCGCCCAGCGCGGAAGACTGGCGCGAACCGTCCGTGCCGGTCATCCCCGACCGGGGCGCGGCCTTCCCGGCCGAAGACGACAACGAAGCTGCTTGATGCCCACCCCGTTCGTCCCACCGGCACCGCGTTGGATGGTGCGGCCCTCCGCACCGCCGGCAGCCGTGGAGGCGCTGTCGCGCACGCTGGAGGTTCCGCCTGCCCTTGCCGCGCTGTTGTGGGCGCGCGGGCTGCGCGACGCCGCCCCGGATCATCTCGAGCCGCCGCTGGTGAAGAGCCCCAACCCGGCCCTCGACGCTGCCGCCGAGCGCCTCGAGCGCGCGGTGCGCGAACGCAAGCGCATCCTGATCCACGGCGATTATGACGCCGACGGCATCAGCGGTACGGCCGTGCTGCTCTTGGGCCTACGAGAGCTGGGCGCCAACGTCGAAGCGTTCATCCCCGACCGCCTGACCGACGGCTACGGCATCCATCCCGACCGCGTGGCCGAACACGCCGAGCGCGCCGAACTGTTCGTCACCGTCGACTGCGGCATCACCAACTTGAGCGAGATCGCCCGCCTGAGCGCCGCCGGCGTCGAGGTCATCGTCACCGACCACCACACGCCGGGTGATGCTGCCCCCGACTGCCTGGTGGTGCACCCACGCCTCTCGCCGCTGGCGCGTCACGGGCTGCCTGAACTGACCGGCGCCGGTGTGGCGTTCCACCTGTTGTGGGCACTGCGCGATCGCTTGGGGCTCGAGCCGCCTTTCGAGTACGCCGACTTGGCGGCGATCGGCACCATCGCCGACGTGGCGCCGCTCCTGGGCGAGAACCGCGCCCTCATCCGCGAGGGCCTCGAACGCATGGCGGTCTCGCGCTGGCCAGGGGTGCGCGCCAGCGTGTCCCAGGCGAAGCTGCGCGCGCCCATCACGGCGCGCAACGTGGCGTTCGTCCTGGCGCCGCGCCTCAACGCCGCCGGACGCCTGGGCGAGGCCAACCTGGGGCTCGAGCTCCTCACCACCGGCTCCGAACGCCGCGCGCGCGAGTTGGCGGTCTACCTCGACGCCCGCAACGTCGAGCGCAGGCGCATCCAAGACGAGATGTTCGCAGAGGCGCTCGAGAAGGTCGATCCGCAGGCGCCCGCGTTGGTGCTGGAAGACCCGGGTTGGCACGCAGGCATCATGGGCATCGTCGCCAGCAAGCTCCTCGAGGCGTACTACCGACCGGTCTACATCGCCACTTCGGGCAAAGGAAGCGTGCGCTCCACACCGGGCATCTCCGCCGTGGGGGGCCTGCGTGCCGCCGCTGCTCACCTGAAGCGGTTCGGCGGGCATCGCCAGGCAGCCGGCTTCGCGCTCGACATGGGCGCCTTCCCCGCATTCCGTGACGCCATCTACGCTTACGTGTCGGAGCACCCGGAGCCGGTGCCGGCGATCGTCGCCGACGCCGTGATGACCTCGGACGAGGTGAACGACGGACTGTGGCGCGCCATCCAGGCGCTCGAGCCGTTCGGCGAGGGGCACCCCGCGCCGCTCTTCGCCCTCACCGGCAGGCTCGACGCCGCTCGCGCCGTGGGCAAGGACGGCAACACGCTGCAGCTGCGCGTGGCCGGCGTGAAGGGCGTGGGTTGGCGCATGGGCGGGCTGGCGCGCAGCCTACCGTTGGGCGAGTTCGTGAACGTCGCCGCGACGCTGAACGAGTCGGAGTGGAACGGCACCAAGAGCGTCGAGTTCATCGCCGACGCGGTGCGACCGGCCGAGCCGCTGACGCTGGCGCCCGATGTCGAAGACGAGGCGGCCGACGTCGAAGCAGGTGGCGCATCTTCGCCGGCCGGCTCCGTGGCATCGGGCTCCGGCACCGCGGGCGCCGAAGCTGCTGCTCCCGCATCGTCGTTCACGCCGATCCTCCGCCGCGTTGCCGCGGCCCACGACGTACCGGCCAGAACGCAGCGTGGCCTTCCGGGCGGCGACGTCGTGGCGGCACTGGAGGCGCTCGCCGGAGGCCCGGAGCCCGTGGCGCTTGCGCTCGACGAACGACAACTCCACGCCATCGAGATGGACGCGATCCAGAACCCCACCGTCGGCGAACTCCGGCGCGGCCTCGTGGCCGTGCGGCGCGGGGCGCCGCTGCCGTTCGACCCCGTCAAGAACGACCGCATCCACGTTGCCCTACGCGAACTCGACCTCGTCGACGACCGCGGCCACGCTCGGCGCCTGCCGAACGGCGCCAAGCTCTCCCCGTACGCCTCGCCCTCGTTGATGCAAGGGCTCATGCGGCGCTACCGGCTCCGCACCTTCGTGCACGCGTACCGCTACCTCGACGACGACGGCTTCGAACGCACGGCGCAGCGGTTGTTCGGCCCGGCGTCGCGCCCTGGCGTCGCCACGGACGAGGCAGGTTCGCGGGCCGCGGCGGATCAGGACCTGACGCACACGCACTGAGGCCAGACACGTCGCGCTCGGCTCGGTGCCGACCGTCACGCCGCCCACCGGCTCACCGCCCACCGGCTCACCGCCCACCGGCTCGGCGCCGACCGTCACGCCGCCCGCCGGCTCGGTGCGATACTGAGCCATGTCGCTCGCCAGCGCCCGCTCCGTCGATGCCACCAGCGGCGTCGACGCCCATCTTCGCTCCACCATCGAGTCCGAGCTTCGCGCCCGTGTGCGCGGCGAAGTGCGGTTCGACGCTCGTGCCCGCGCGCTCTACGCCACCGACGCCAGCCCGTACCGCATCCCGCCAGTGGGCGTGGTGGTGCCGCTCGACGACGCCGACGTGCGCGCCGTCGTCGAGGTCGCCGCCAAGCACGGCGTGCCGGTACTGCCGCGTGGCGGCGGCACCAGCCTCGCCGGCCAGACGGTTGCCGAGGCCATCGTGATCGACGTCTCGAAGCACATGAACCGGGTGCTCGAGGTGAACGTCGAAGAGCGCTGGGCTCGAGTGCAACCGGGCGTGGTGCGCGACCAGCTCAACACGCTGCTGGCGCCGAACGAACTGCAGTTCACCCCGGACGTGGCCACCACCGACCGCGCGAACGTGGGCGGCATGATCGCCAACAACTCCGCCGGCACACGCTCGATCAAGTACGGCAAGAGCGTCGACCAGGTGCTGAGCATGCGCGTGCTGACGATGGACGGCGTCGAGCTTAAGCTCGGTCCGCTAGACGCCGACGGCCTGGCCGCGAAACTGAAGGACCCCGGCCGCGAGGGCGACATCTACCGCACCGTGCACCGCGTGACCACCGAGCACGAAGGCGAGATCCGCGCGCGCTTCCCCAAGGTGATGCGGCGCGTGGGCGGGTACAACCTCGACGAGTTCTTGGGCGCCGGCACGGAAGGTGGGCCGCCCTTCAACCTCGGCAAGCTGGTGTGCGGCAGCGAAGGCACGCTGGCGATCATCCTCGACGTGACCGTGGCGCTGCACCCGGTGCCGAAGCGGCGCGTGCTGAGCATGCTGCACTTCGACTCCCTGGTGAAAGCGCTGGAGGCCGTGCAGTACGTGAACCGGCACGGGCCTTCTGCGGTGGAGATCCTCGACAAGGACCTCTTCGACCTCGGCAAACGCAACCGCAGCCTCGCGCCGCTCATCTCGTGGCTGCAAGGCGACCCGGCGGCGGTGCTGATGGTCGAGTTCGACGGCACGGAGGAGGCGGAGATCGAGGCGGCCGTGGCCAGCCTCGCGGCCGACTCCGACGTTGCCGCGCTGTCCTACGGCGCGTTCGTAGCAACGGACGGCAAGCAGCAGAAGGACATCGCCGAGTTGCGCCGCGCCGGCCTCGGCATCTACGCCACCGTCAAGACGCCGGACAAGCCCACCCCGTTCATCGAGGACGCCGCCATCCCCGTCGAGCACCTGCCGAAGTACATCCCAGAGGTGATCGACGTGTGCGAGCGGCACGGCGCGCACGTGGTGTTCTACGCGCACGCATCCGTGGGCGTCATCCACGTTCGTCCCCACATCGACCTGAAGACGGACGCGGGCGTCGAGAAGTACCAGAAGATCAGCGAAGAGGTCTTCGAGCTCGTCATGAAGTACGGCGGCTCGTGGTCGGGCGAGCACGGCGACGGCCTCATCCGCTCGTACCAGAACCGGCGCCTGTTCGGCGACGTGCTGTACCAGGACTTCCTCGACGTCAAGCGCGCCTTCGACCCGCAGTGGCTGCTCAACCCCGGCAAGGTGGTCGAAGCGCCGCGGATGACGGAGAACCTACGCTACGGGCCCGAGTACCCGGTGGCGCCGGTGCCGACGGTGTTCGACTTCTCGGCCGACGGCGGCTTCCTGGGCGCGGTGGAGGCCTGCACCGGCGTGGGCGCCTGCCGCAAGGTGGGCGTGGGCACCATGTGCCCGAGCTACATGGGCACGCGCGACGAAGACCACTCCACCCGCGGCCGCGCCAACGTGCTGCGCGAGGCGCTCACCGGCGGCTTGCCCGGCGGCCTGACCAGCAAGGACGTCTACGAGGTGCTGGACCTGTGCCTCGAGTGCAAGGGCTGCAAGGCCGAGTGCCCCAGCCAGGTCGACATGGCCAAGCTGAAGTACGAGTGGCTGCAGCACTACTACGACGACCACGGCACGCCGCTCGCGGCCCGCGCCATGGGCAACGTGGGCCGGGTGGCGCCGCTTGGGCAGGCGCTCGCGCCGCTGGCGAACGCGCTGTTGCCGACCAAGCCGGTGCGGTGGCTGCTGGAGAAGACGATGGGCGTGGACGCGCGGCGGGTGTTCCCGCGCTACGCCACCTTCCGCTTCGACCGCTGGTTCCACGGGCGGAACGGGCGTCCGGCCGCGGCCGTCCCCGCGCCCGCTCCCACCGACCTCGGCCCCGTAGCGCTGTTCGCCGACACCTGGACCATGTACCACGTGCCCGAGCTCGGGCAGGCGGCGGTGGCCGTGCTCGAGCGGATCGGCTACCAGGTCGAGCTGGTGCCGTACGGCTGTTGCGGCAGACCGCAGATCAGCAAGGGCCTGGCGCGCGAGGCCCAACGGATGGCGAAGGCGAACGTGGCGAAGTTGCACGGCTACGTAGAGCGCGGCGTGCCCGTGGTGGGGCTCGAGCCCTCGTGCGTGGCGGCGTTCACCGACGACTATCCCGACCTGGCACCGAGCGAGGCCACGACGGCGGTGGCGAAGCACGTGACGATGCTCGAGGACTTCCTGGCGAAGGAGTGGACGCGCGGCCGCTTCGACCCCGCCACGGTGTTCCGCAAGGACGCCGGCGCGCTGCAGTTCCACGGCCACTGCCAGCAGAAGGCGGTGCTGGGCATCCGCGCCACCGAGGCGGTGCTCGGCTGGGTGTCCGACGAGGTGAACGTCCTCGACGCCGGCTGCTGCGGCATGGCCGGGTCGTTCGGCTACGGCCATCACGACCTGTCGATGACCATCGGCGAGCAGCGGCTCTTCCCCGCCGTGCGCGAGTTCGAAGGCACGACGGCGGCGCCCGGCTTCAGTTGCCGGCACCAGGTCTCGGACGGCACCGGCAGAGAGGCGATCCACCCGGTGCAGGTCCTGGCGCAGCACCTGCGCTGAGGCTCGCGCTCGTCTATCGCAGCGGCGGTCCTACCACCGTCATGCCGTGCTGAGCGAACAGCGGAGCCAGCTCGTGCGGCGACGGCATGCCGTTCATGGCCGCCGTGGCGGCGAAGAACTCCTCCATCGAACCGGCGGGCTGGAACGCGATCAGCAGGCGCCCCATGTCGTTGCCGTCCAACGCCCACGTGTGCGCAACGCCACGAGGGGCCAGGATGGCGTCGCCCGCGCTCAGGTGGTGCGCCTCGCCGCCCACTTCCACCACGTACGAGCCCTGCACCGCGTAGAACCACTCGTCCTGCGCGTGATGCACGTGCCGTGGAGGGCCGCCTGGGTAAGCGTTGGCCTGCTCGATCACCAGCAACGCTCCCTCGGTGTCCCGGGACGCGATCTTGATGGTGAACGGCATGACGCCGAACACCTTCCGTTCGACCGCGAAGCGGTCGCCGCCCCTCGGAACCATGATGCCGTGCTCCGCTCGCTCGTCCATCGCGCCACCTCCGAAGTCTCGGGCGCGGTCGTCGACCTTCTGCCCGGATGCACGAGTCTAGTCGGCACGCGGTCGGGTGGTGGGCAGGAACGCGCTAGGCATGCGTCCGCCGATCTCGCGCACACCGCACCTTGCCTTGCTATATAGTTACGCAAGATAGTTCACTCGTGAGCTCCCTCTCACGGGTTCGGGCCCAATCAGCGCGTGACGCGCAGCACCTCACGGAGGGCGTATGTCCGACAACGACACCAAACGCGGCACCGTCGACCTGGCGATCCTCGCCACGCTCGAGCACCAGGCGCGCTACGGACTAGAGATCCTCGAGGAGGTCCAGCGCGCCACGCACGGCGCGTTGTCGTTCAAGGAGGGCAGCCTCTACCCCGCCCTGCAGCGTCTGGTGCAGCGCAGGTGGGTGCGCTCGTCGTGGGAAGACTCGCCCATCGGCGGCGCCCCGAGGAAGTACTACGAACTCACCGACGACGGTCGACGCGCGCTGGACGACAAGCGCCGCCAGTGGCGCGCCGTGCGCGACGCCATGGAGGCGTTCCTTGCTTCGCCCACACTCGCGCTGCGCGTCCAAGGGGCGGCCTCGTGAGCCCGCTCGACCGCTACATCGCCCGCGCCACCTTCGGCTTGCCCCGCAAGAAGCGGCTCGACTCGGCGGCCGAGCTTCGCGTGCACCTGCTCCAGCGCGTCGAGGACCTCCAGCGCCAAGGTTTCTCGCGCGAGGAAGCCGAGCATCTCGCCGTCGAGCGCATGGGCCCGCCGGGCCCGACGTGGCAGCGCGTCATCACCGTGGTCTTCTCCAGACGGGTCGGCTTCGTCGTCGCGGCAGGGCTTGCCACGGCGATCGCGACCTGGCTGCTGGTGCCCGTTCTCCTGCGCCCCGCACCGTCGGTGCAAGCTACCCCCACGACCTTCGACGACGTCGAGCCGATCCTCTCTGGCGTGCGCTCGTTCGACGTCGTGCTGCCGGAGGAAGCGGTCGCGCTCCGCATCGGCGTTCAGGTGCGGGCCGGAGCGTACTTCGAGTCGACCAGGGTGTTGCCTCCGGCGTCGGCCGCGCGCCTTCCGAACCCTCGCACCGCGCGGCTGGTGGCCGGAGCGGCGCCGGCTTCCGACGAAACCGAGTGCAGCACCGGCGCGGACGCCCTGTTCGTGCGCAGCCGTGTAGGCAACAACGACCTGAGCATCGCCGGATGCCTTCCCCTCGGCAGCGAGGGCGTGTGGCAAGTCATCGCGCCCGACGGCGCGCCGTTGCGCGTCGACACCTGGACGCCCGTGGTCGTGTTCCGACCGATGGAGACACTGCCCGCCTCCGACCAGGCGGTCATCGACGAGACGCTCATCGACGAGGCGCGCCTCGACGAGGCAGCGGACGACGTGAGCGTCGTGGTCTACGACACGATGGCGAGCGGCGCCGCCGGCGACGTGGTCGGCGTCGACGGCTTCATCCGACGGCCCGCCGTCGATCCCGACATGTGGCTCGTCCTTTCCGTCTACGCGTCGTCCGCCGAGATCGGCGCCTTCACGACGCCGCCGCCACCGACCGGAGCGGACGTCTTGGCCGAGTTGCCGCCGGGCACCTCGCTCTGAAGTCCGTCGCGTTGCCGTTGGATTGGCCCGCGCAACCGCCGCGGCCGGCCACCGATCGAGTCGGCGCGCCGCTACGCTCGCTCCAGCGCCACGAACGTCCATACCAGGTCGTGACCCCGCGCGATGACGCGTAGGCCGTGCGCCTCAGCGCGCTCTACGATGGCCGCTTCCGGCCGCACGAAGATGCGGTACTCGCGCCCCAGCGCCCGGAACAGCAGGTCCTGCGCCCAAGCGACGGCGCGGGACAACAGCGTGAAGCGCGGGAAGCTCAACACCAAGGCGCGGCGCGCCAGACGGCTGGCGACCTCGGTGAGTTCGAGCCCGTCGGGGGAACAGCACACGACGCGGTGCATCATCACGACGTCGGCAGGTTCGACCGGTGGGGGGCCCAGGCGCGCTGGTCGCGCGGGGGCGAGATCTCCGCTGGCAGGTTCCCCTACGGCAGGTTCCCCTACGGCGGGCCCTCCGCGCCCCGGATCCGAGTCCGCGCCGTGGCCCTGGCCGTTCGCCGCCTCTAGTAGATCGGCAACGCGGAACCGTGAGCGCTCCGCGATGCCTAGCTCCACGGCCAACCGTTCGGCATAGGGCCGATAGGCGCCGACGAGTTCGACCACCTCGCCGCTCCCCACCCCGGCGAGCAGCGCTTCGGCTTGCAGCGCGCCGATGCCCCCGCCGATCTCGAGCACCCGGCTCGTGGGCGAGAGCGCGCTTCGCGGGACGCTGGCGAGCATGCGGCGCGCCAGGGTGTCCAGCCCGCGACGCCGGTAGCGGGCGAGGTCCGACGAGGCGACCCGGGGGCCGAACACCTCCTCACACGCGTGGGCGCGACAGCATCGTTGCATGGGCAAAGCCTAGCGTCACTCGCCGGAAGCGTCGAGCATGGATTGTTACATTGACGAGCATCGATGTGTCTCGTATCCTGTCCCGCGAAGACGGAGGACGCACCCATGACCACTCGCGAGTTCCTCGAACGCCTCGAAGCCCACGACGACCTGACGTTGACGTTCCACACCGACGAGAAGACCGTCGCGCCCGGGTATCACGTCACCGAGATCAAGGCCGTCACGGTGAACGCCATGGACTGCGGCGGCCAGGCAAGTCAGTGGCGCGAGACGGTGCTGCAGGTTCTGCCGCCCTCGCGTGCGGACGACGACCGAGCCATGTCGGTCGGCAAGTTCCTCTCCATCTACGGCCGCGTCGCCGGGGCCGTTCCCATCGACCCCAACGCGGTCATGCGAGTCGAGTACGGTGACATCGGAGCGCCCGCGGTGGCCTACCTGGTGTCCTCGGTGGACCACGGCGCCGGCACCGTCGACGTCCACCTCACGCCGCCCGTCGTGGCCTGCAAGGGCGCCGACCGGTCGGTGGGCGACGTTCCGATGCTGCGCGCGTTCGACGGGCTGGAGGGGCCGCCTACGGTGGGTCGCGCCTGCTGCTAGGACGACACGCGCTCACGGCTCCCGCGGCACCATCACATCTCCCGCGGCGCCGCCACCCCCAGCAGGCCGAGTGCAGCGGCGAGCGTTGCTCGCACCCGCTCGACCAGCCCCAAGCGCGCTTCCCGCAACCCCGCAGGCGAGCGCAGCACCTGCGTGTCCGGTCGCCCGTCCGGCCCCTTGTGGTTGTAGTACGCGTTCCAGGCGGTGGCCAGGTCGAGCGCGTACTGCGCCACCAGGTGCGGCGCCAGGTTCTCCGCCGCTTGCTCGACGGTGCGCGCGAACCGCGCCACCACCCGCGCCAGGCGCACCTCGAGCGGGCCGCAGGCCGCGTAGTCGGCGTTCGCTGCGGCCTTCGCCAGGTCGATGCCTTCGGACTCGGCCGCGCGCAGGATGCTGGCGGCGCGCGCGTGGGCGTACTGCACGTACGGCGCCGAGTCGCCTTGCAGGGACAGCGCCTGCTCCCAGCGGAAGTCGATCACCTTCTTCGACTCGCCCTTGAGCATCCCGAAGCGCAAGGCCCCGATGCCAACGGTGCGCGCGACCTGTTCGGCGTTCTCGAGGCCCGGGTTCTTCTCCTGCACCACCGCGCGGGCGCGCCGCGCCGCCTCCTCCGTCACCTCGTCGATCGACAACGTGATGCCCTTGCGACCGCTCATCGCCTGGCCTTCGAGCGTCACCACCTCGTACGCCAGGTGATGCGAGTTCTCGTACGCCGTCCGACCCTCGGGCGTTCCCGACAAAGCCAGCGCCGTGCGCACGATCGTTTGCGGGTGGCTCTGCCGGACGTCGATGACGTTGATGATCTCCTCGGCGTGGGCGAACGTGCGCCCGTCCGGGTGCAGCTCGCCGCGCGGGCTCGAGGTGTAGAGCGGCATGCCGCTCGGCTGACGGTCGAAGCGCTCGAACCCGAGCCCCTCGAACAGCCCGGCCTTCCAGAACTGGTAGCCGATGTCCTTCGCGACGTACATGGCGTTGCCGTCGGAGCGCACCAGCACGACGTTGGGCTCCTCCAGTCCGGGCAGGAACGCGCTCACGTCCATGACCATGGCCCCGGCGAACTTGCCTTCGTCCGGGCGCGAGACGTACGGGCTTCGCTCCAGCACCTCGAGGCCACGGGCGAGGAAGCCCGCGTGCACCACGTCGGACTCCCACACCAGCAGGTCGTATTCGGCGCCGAGTGCGTGGAACGTCTCGAGTTGCGCGCGCAGTACGCGCTCGATCTCGTCTCTCAACTCGCCGCGCTCGAGGCGGTGCATCACCTGCGTCACGCCACGCTCGATCGCCTCGCCGTCGTGCTCCTTCGCCTGGGTGAGGCGCACGTACAGCTCGCCGAGCCAGTGGTCGTACTTGCGCTTCGGCCCGTTGCCTCCGTCGTACCTGGCGTTGAAGTAGGCCACCGCGAAGAGGCTCTCCGCCGCTTGCCTTCCGGTGTCGTCGATGTAGTTGTGCACCTCGACGTCGTGGCCCACGGCCCGCAGGATGCGCGCGCAGGCGTCGCCCAGGACGATGTTCCGCAGGTGGCCGACGTGCGCTTCCTTGTTCGGGTTCACGCTGGTGTGCTCGACCACTACCTTGCGGTGTTCGGCGTTGGGTGCCGGCGGCGTAGTGGCCACACCGGCGACGTACGCGCCAGGGTCCAGATGGAAGTTGATGTACGGCCCGACGGCGTCGGCCGACGCCACCCCAGCCGGCAGCTCCAGCGCGGCCACGATCTGGCTCGCGATCTCGGCGGGGTTGCGGCGTAACGCGCGCGCGAGGGTGAACGCCACCGGCGTGCCGAAGTCGCCCGGCTTGTCGTCCGGCACCTCCTGGATCGGCACCGGCTGGTTCTCGACCTCGGCCCGACGGTCGGGGTCGTCCGCCAACAGGTTCCGGAGGGCGTCGCGAACGGCTTGCTGCAGGGCGTCGAGCACGTCTGTCATGTCGCGGCCACGCTACCATGGCCGTTCCGGCGCACTAAGACGCGTTCCACACGCCACCGGGCCCGCTCCTCCGCGCCGCGCGCAAGCCACGGGCGCTCCAACTCCGACGCGTCGCGCACGACAATCCTGCCCGCCCCGCCGACGCGTCGCGCACGCTGTCCTGCCCGGTCACGCGACCGTAGTACAATCGCCGGAGTCGTCGGGCGACGCGTGCGGATCGCAGTTCGTGTCCCAGGAGATGCATGAGCGCCGCCAAGACAGTAAACTTGAGTCGTGTTGACTCAAGCCTTCGCGTCCGACGGGTGCGCCCGGACCGCGCACGCCCCGCGTCGGGCAGAACATCACGACCCGATTCCCACGGCCCAGCCGGGCCGAGTTCCACACCGGCTCCTTCGCGGCGCTCGACCCGGAGCCGAGTACATCACCGTGAACCCCTCGGCAACGCCCGCAGCGAACCCCGCGACGGCGGGCTACGCCACCCTTCCTTCGCTCCCACTCGGATAGGCTAGGAGAACATCATGGCCGATACCCCCGTTCCTACCGAACTTCCCGCCATGGTCCCGGTCTGTCCCGTCCGGGGCTCGGTGCTGTACCCCACGATGGTCATGCCGATCGACGCCGGCCGGCCGGTGAGCATCCGTGCCATCAACACCGCGCTCGACCGCGACCGCACCATCGTCATCGTCAGCCAGAAGGACCGTGACGTCGAGGAGCCCGGCGTCGACGACCTCTACGAGGTCGGCACCGCCTGCAACATCATGCGCATGAAGAAGAACCCCGACGGCAGCATCCAGATGCTGGTACGAGCGTTCGCGCGTGTGCGTATCGAGGAGTACCAGGCTTCCGGCGGCCTCATCGAGGCGCGCGTCTCCCCCATCGAGGTTCCGGAAGGCGACGCCGTCGAGCTCGAGGCCGCGTTCCGCGAGCTGCGCGAGAAGTTCAAAGACCTCGTCGACTCCGGCGGTCGCAGCATCCAGAACGAGGTGGCGCAGTTCGTCATGAACCTCGAAGACGCCGGCCAGTTCGCCGACTACGTGGCGTATCACCTCGACTTCCGCCTGGCCGACAAGCAGGCCGTCCTCGAGGCGCCTTCCGTGGCCGAGCGCCTGCGCAAGGTGCTGGTGCTCATCGACACCGAGATCGAGCTGCAGGAAACGCAGCGCCGCGTCCAGCGCGAGGTCAAGGAAGAGATCGACCGCAACCAGCGCGAGTACTTCCTACGCGAGCAGATCAAGGCGCTCCAGAAGGAGCTCTCCGGCTCCGACGACGAGGAGGACGAGGTCGAGGCCTTCCGCGAGAAGCTCGAGTCGCTCGACCTGCCCGAGGCCGTCATGAAGGAGGCGCAGCGCGAGCTCAACCGGCTCAGTCGCATGCACCCCGACTCGGCCGAGGCGTCCGTGATCCGCACGTACCTCACCACCATCACCGAACTGCCGTGGAACGTCCGCACCGAAGACCGGCTGGACATCGGCCAAGCCGAGGAGATCCTCGACGAAGACCACTACGGCCTCGAGAAGGTCAA
>CAZOTV010000050.1:4611-19542 GCA_964582795.1 uncultured bacterium | reverse complement strand
ATCTCGCTCGCCGACCTGATCGTGCTGGCCGGCTCCGCGGCGGTCGAGAAGGCGGCGAAGGACGCCGGCCACGACGTCACCGTCCCGTTCACCCCCGGCCGCACCGACGCCACCGCCGAGCAGACGGACGTCGAGGCGTTCGAGGTGCTCGAGCCCGTCGCCGACGGGTTCCGCAACTACCTGAAGACGAAGTACACCGTCACGGCCGAGGAGCTGCTCGTCGACAAGGCGCAGTTGCTGACGCTCACCGCGCCGGAGATGACCGTCCTGGTGGGCGGCCTGCGCGCGCTGGGGGCGAACCACGGCGGCACCAAGCACGGCGTCTTCACGAACCGCCCCGGAGTGCTGAGCAACGACTACTTCGTGAACCTGCTCGACATGGGCGTCGCCTGGGCGCCGGTCGACGCCAACGAGGACCTGTTCCACGCCCACGACCGGACGACGGGCGTGGTGCGCTGGAGCGCCACCCGTGTGGACCTCGTGTTCGGTTCGAACTCGCAGTTGCGGGCGCTGGCCGAGGTGTACGCGCAAGACGACATGCAGGAAGCGTTCGTGCACGAGTTCGTGCGCGCTTGGACCAAGGTGATGGAACTCGACCGCTTCGACGTGAAGTGACGTAGAGGCGTTCGGCGGACGGGGCGCTCTCGTCCGACCGCGAGCGGTAGGCGCCCGGGCGTGACGGCCCGGGCGCTCGCTGTTCCGGCGACGGTGCTCGGTCGATTCGGTCGATGCGGTCGGTGCTCGGTCGATGCGACCGGCGTTCGGTCGATGGGGCCGGCGTCAGGTTTGGGCTCGCTCAGTCGAGCGCGGGCAGGGCGTCGGTCACGTGCGGCGTGATCGCGCGCGCCGCTTCCGCATCGACAACCCCGTTGGTGACGAACAGGCAGGTGGCGCCCGACGTTACCGCCGCCTGCGCCCCCGCGAGGCTGTCCTCGACGACAAGGCAGCGCGTCGCAGCCACGCGCAATCGTTCCGCCGCCAGCAAGTAGCCGTCCGGGTGCGGCTTGCCGCGCGGCACGTCCTCGATCGCAACGCGAACGGTCAAGTGGCGAGCCCACGCCTGCGGCGCCAACGACGCTTCCACCATCGCGCGCGGCGAGTTCGACACCGTGGCGCGCCCGAGCCCGGCCGCCGCCACCGCCTCGACCCAGGCGCCTGCGTTCGGCATCGGACGCACGTCTGCCAAGTAGAGCACGAGGCGCTGTACGACCCGCTCCCAGAACGCCTCGGCGTTCCCCGTGAGGCCGTAGCGCCCCCGCAGGATGCGCGTGGTTGCCGGGCGGTCGTTCCCGTGGAGCGCGGCGTGCGCGTCGGCGGGGAGGTAGCCGCCGAACTCGGGGATCACGGCGCGCAACACCCGGAACCAGATCGGCTCGCTGTCGACCAAGGTACCGTCCACGTCGAACAGAACGGCGTCGAAATCGAGCGGATCGGGGAGGGTAGGGGCGGCGCCGTGGACCGGTGGCTTCACAGTGCCATCATCGCCGATGTGCTCGACCCTCAGCGCTTGACGGCGACGTACAGCCCCAGGCCCACGAGCGCGGCTCCGGTGCCGTAGCGCTGCGCGTACCGAGCGCCGCGGCTGCGGCGCAGCAGCGCGCTCAAAGGCGCGGCCGTGAACGCCACGACGAGGTCCACTCCGCTGGTGAGCAGCGTGGTTACGGAGCCCAACAGGACGAACTGCCAGAAGACGTTACCGGCCGGGTTCACGAACTGCGGGATGAAGGCGAGGAAGAACAGCGCCGTCTTGGGGTTGAGGACCTCGGCGACGACACCCTGCCGCAGCGCCCCGCCGGAGGCGGACGCCTCGATTTCGTGCGGCGCGGACCTGGCTCCACCGAGGAGCGTCTTCATCCCGAGGTAGACGAGGTAGGCGGCCCCCAACCATTTCACGACCGCGAACGCCGCCGCGGACGTCGCCAGGATGGCGGACACCCCGAGCGCCGCCGCGAAGGTGTGCACCAGACCGGCGATACCAGTGCCGGCCGTCGACAGCACACCTTCACGACGCCCTCCGCGCAGCGTGCGCGTGAGCACGTAGAACATCCCAGGTCCGGGGATGACCGCGAGCGTGAACGCGGCCGTGATGAACACCGTGAACGTGGCGAGGTCGAGCATCGTCGCCTCCTCCGAGGGGGCAACGCTACCACTGCCGCCA
This sequence comes from uncultured bacterium, assembly GCA_964582795.1. Lineage (GTDB taxonomy): Bacteria > Deinococcota > Deinococci > Deinococcales > Trueperaceae > CAZACZ01. The sequence goes on along the minus strand of CAZOTV010000050.1, from coordinate 17,384 downwards.
CCAGCGTTGGCGGCCCCTTGGTGACGTGCCGACGTGCGACGATGCTCACGTGCTCACCCTGAGCTTCCCCATCCGCACCGCGCGGCTTCACTTGCGCCCGTTCGAACGGCGGGACCTAGGCGCCTACCTCGCCTACGCCTCGCGCCCTGATGTGGTGCGCTACATGTACTGGGACGCAGACGACCGGGCGGCACACGAGGAGCGGTTGGAGCGGTACCTCGCGCGTACGCGGCTGCAGGAAGAAGGCGACGTACTCACCTTGGCGGTCGAGTTGAACGGGCAGGTGGAGTCCGCTCCCGAATCCCGCGTCATCGGGGAAGTACTGCTCGTGTGGCGTAGCCGCATCCATCGCCAGGGCGAGATCGGCTTCGCGTTCCATCCCGACTTCCATGGACGGGGCTACGCGAGAGAGGCCGCCGGCACCATACTCGAGCTGGCGTTCGATCGGCTCTACCTGCACCGCGTGTTCGGTCGCTGCGACCCGCGCAACCACGCTTCCGGCAGGTTGATGGCCCGACTCGGCATGCGGCGCGAGGCACACTTCGTCGAGAACGAGCGGATCAAAGGCGAGTGGGCCGACGAGGAGGTGTGGGCCGTGTTGCAGCGCGAGTGGCGCGCCAGCAGGGCGGCGCCGGAGACGTGACCAACGCAACTTCTCTGCCCGACCTGATCGACGACGCCATCCGTGCGCGTGCGGCACTCGTCGACGAGGCCCACGAGTCGGCGTTCCGCCTCTTCAACGGCCACCTCGAAGGCGACCCGCGCAACGTCGTGGACGTGTACGGAAGCACGGCCGTGGTGTTCCACCACGCCCCGCCGCTCGACGATGACGACGAACTCGGAGCGATCCTCGCGGTCGTGCGCAACCGGCTGCCGTGGGTCCGCGCCGCGATCGTCAAGGAACGCGACGGGGCGACGGACCAGGCGCGGCGTGGGCGGGTGTTCTGGGATGGTGGCGGCACCAACATCGACACCGCGATCCGCGAGCACGGCGTGCGCTACGCCATCGACCTACTGATGAACCAGGACGCCAGTTTCTACCTCGACACGCGCCTGCTGCGCCGCTGGCTCATCGACCACAGTGACGGCAAGCGCGTCCTGAACACGTTCGCGTACACGGGAAGCCTCGGTGTTGCCGCTCGGGCAGGCGGCGCGGCGCGCGTCCTTCACACCGACCTGAACCGGCGATTCCTGAACGTCGCGAAGGCGTCGTACGCGCTGAACGGTTTCCCGGTGCAGAAGCGCGACTTCCAGGCGCAAGACTTCTTCTCCATCGTGCGCGGCTTGAAGCTGCGCGACGAGCGCTTCGACACCGTCATCCTCGACCCGCCGTTCTACTCCAGCACGCGCGGCGGCACCGTCGACCTGAACCAAGACGCAGCCCGGCTCGTGAACAAGGTAAGGCCTTTGGTCACGAGCGGAGGGAGCCTGGTGGTGGTGAACAACGCGCTCTTCGTGAGTGGCGCGGAGTTCCTGGCCCAACTCGAGACACTGTGCGCCGGCGGTTGGATGGAGATCGCGCAACTCGTCGGCGTTCCGGAAGACGTGACCGGGTACGCCTCCACCCGCCGCGGCCAACCCGTGACCGACCCCGCGCCGTTCGCGCACTCGACGAAGATCGCGATCCTCACGGTGCGTCACAGGTGATGCGGCACCGGTAAGGCCGCACACATGACGCGGCTTTCGTGACGCCGCACCCAAGACGCCGCACCCGTCCGCGCTCCATCACGTGTGCCGCTCCATGCGGGTGACGTGCCACCGCGGGTGACGCGCCATCGTGGGTGGCGTGCCATCGTGGGTGACGTGCCATCGTGGAAAGCACGAGTCGAAGAAGGGACGAAGCCCATGGTGAAGGCCTCCCGCATCGAACCGATCGAGCAAGCGACGCGCCGCTCGTGGCAGCAGTGGCTGGCGTTTCTAGACGGCATCGACGCGCAGAACCTCGATCACGCCGACATCGCCCGCGCGGTACAGACCGAACTGGAGGGCAACGTCGACAACGCGGCGTGGTGGGCGCAGTCCGTCACGGTGGCGTACGAGCAGCACATCGGCCGCCGCCTGCCGGGCCAGCGGTCCGACGGCACGTTCCAGACCAGTGTCAGCAAAGCCACCAAACTCGGGATGCAGGAACTGATGGACGCCTGGGTGGCGTTCGCCGCGATCGACCCGACCGTCCGCGCCATGATCGCGGGTGAACCGCGCGTTCGCGGTACGGAGAAGCGCATGACCTGGCGCGTCAAGGCCGTCGACGGATCCTCCATCCTCGTCACCAGCGAACCGAAGAAGGACGGCGACGCCACGATCGTGGCGTCGCTGACGGGTCTGAAGTCGCACGAGAGCAACGTCGAGACCAAGGAGGCGTGGGCCGACGTGCTGGGGCGGTTCCTGGACGGACGCTAGAGGCGCTGCTCGCCCACGCCTTCACACGAACCCAACGAGCGGTTCACATGGAGGAAACATCCGGGGCATACGGTGAAGGTGTGAAAGGAGGTCGAACATGGCACCTTGGGGCTACGGGTACGGGCACATGACCTCGTTCGGTTGGATCGGCATGGTGCTCTTCTGGATCCTGCTCGCGCTGGGCATCGTCTGGCTGTGGCGCAGCCTGGATCTATCGCGCACCTGGCGCGGCGGTGACAGGCGGGAGCACGGCAACGACCGCGCGCTGGAGATCCTGCGCGAACGCTACGCCAGAGGCGAGATCGACGCCGAGCAGTACGAGAAGATGAAGCGCGACCTGTCTTGAGCCGGCACGGTAGGCGTTCGGCCCCCGGACGATGCGGATTCGACCATTCGTGCGCTTCCGAGCGGGGTAGCGTGCCGCCATGAGCGAGCGCATCCTGGTCGTCGAGGACGACCGCGACGCCGCCGAGGTGGTGCGGGCGTACCTCGAGCGTGAAGGGTACGAGGTGGCCGTCGAGCGCGACGGCGTTGCCGGATTGGCGGCCGCGGTGGCTCGTCCGCCCGCTCTGATCGTGCTCGATTGGATGCTCCCGGGCCAGAGCGGCGCCGAGTTCCTTCGGCAGCTTCGGCGCGAACACCGCACGCCCGTCATCATGCTCACCGCGCGCGGCGAGGAGAGCGACCGCGTGGTCGGCCTCGAACTGGGCGCCGATGATTACGTCACGAAGCCGTTCAGCCCACGCGAACTGGTGGCGCGCGTTCGCGCGGTTCTGCGGCGCACGTCACCGCGTCAGGAACCCGCCGAACGGCCGGTGGAGCACGCCGGTCTGGTGGTCGATCCCGCGCGTCGCAGCGTGTCGTTCGCCGGCGCCGAGCTTCCTCTCACGACGATGGAGTTCGACTTGCTGCACACCCTGACCGCGGCTCCTGGCCGCGTCTTCCGCCGCAACGAGCTGCTGGAGCGCGTGTGGGGCGCTGACTTCGAAGGCGTCGACCGCGTGGTCGACGTGCACGTCTCCAACCTCCGCCAGAAGCTGGCGACCGTAGGCGCCGACGCGCTGCTGGTGACGGTGCGCGGCGTCGGGTACAAACTCGAAGGATGAAGCGCCGGGACAGCATCTTCCTGCGCCTCTTGGCGTCGCACCTCCTCGTGGTCGCGGTGGGTGCCGGCGGGATCTTCCTTGCCGGCGAGGCGCTGGCGCCGTTGGTCATCGATCGCCATGTGAAGCAGATGGTGACGTTCCTGCACACGCACATGGACCGGCCGATCGCGGCTCTGACTCAGGATCTCGAGGTGTCGTATCGAAGGGCTCTCACCCAGTCCATCGGGTGGTCCGTGGCGCTCGCCGCCATCGCCGGTGTGGCGGTGGCTTGGTTCGTGACGCGGCGCATCGTGAGACCTTTGCGGTCGCTCACGGTCGCCAGCCGGCGGATCGCGGGCGGCCGCTACGCGCAGCGCCTCGATGCCGGCGCTCCCGGCGAGATCGGCGAGTTGGCGGCGGCCTTCAATCGCATGGCGGACACGTTGCAGCACTCCGAAGAGCAACGCGTCAAGCTGCTGTCGGACGTGGCGCACGAGTTCCGAACGCCGCTGTCCAACCTCCGGGGGTACCTCGAGGGCCTGGAAGACGGCGTCTTCGGTCCGGGTGAGGTGGCCGAGCCTACGCGCAGGCAGATCGCGCGGCTTGAGCATCTGGTGGACGACTTGAGTCTCTTGTCCCGCGTGGAGACGGGCCAGATGCCGCTCACCATCGAGCCGGTGGCCGCCGCAGGCATCCTGCAAGCCGCGGCCGAGGCGTTCCTGCCCAGGTTCTCCGCCCGCGAAGTCGACCTCGTCATCGACCCAACCGCGCCCGACCTCCTCGTCCTCGCCGATCGCGAGCGCGTGCAGCAGGTCCTGGGCAACTTGCTGGCGAACGCTTTGCGCTTCAGCCCACCGCGGGGTCGCGTGCAGCTGCGCGCACGCCAGGCAGATGGCCAGCGCCGCGGCCAGGCGGAACGGCCGTCGGTGCGCTTCGAAGTTCAGGATGACGGCCCTGGGGTCGCGCCTGGCGAGCGCGAGGCGATCTTCCGGCGCTTCTACCGTGGCGACACCTCGAGGGGCCGTGACGACGGTGGCGGGAGCGGTATCGGGCTCACTCTGGCGAAGGAACTCATCGAACGGCAGCACGGCGAGATCGGCGTGGAGAGCGCGGACGGTGCGGGAAGCACGTTCTGGTTCGTATTGCCAGGTGCAGGCCCGGCCCCCAGGTAACGATCGGAGGGGCCGGTCAGGCGGAGGGGCCGGTCAGGCGGAGGCCCATATCGCGATCGCCCGGTCGCGGGAGGTCCGTCTCGTTGGCGCGGATCACGGTGCTTACACCGACTTCACAACTCGCTTATCCGGGGTTTGCAGCGTGGCCCGATGCTGCTCTCGATGGAGGCATCATGAGACCGAGAACCTTCCCCCACGTCCTTGCCGTCCTCTTAGCGGCATCCTTCTCTCTGGCCTCGGCCGATGGCGGTCACCACGCCCAACCGGGGCAAGACGCGGGCTTCGGTGGTCCGCTTGCGCACCCGGCCATGCACGACATGATGATGGCGCACGGGTTCGGGTACGCCCCCGGGCACGGCGGAGTGCAGCCCGGCATGCACGGCACGGTGGTACCCGGAATGCACGGGGCGATGACGCCGGGCATGCACGGCGCGACGGGGGCTGGAATGCACGGCGCGATGGGCCCAGGCATGCACGGCATGATGACGCCGGGCATGCACTGTGGGATGGGTGGCGCGATGGGCGCCGAGATGATGGGCCTTGCTGCGCTTGCGGGCGACGCCTTCGATGCCGCGTTCCTGAGGGCCATGATCGCGCACCACGAGGGCGCCATCGCGGGCGCCGACGCCATCCTCGCAACCAGCGAAGACGAATTCGTGCGTCAGGCGGCCGAGGCGATCCTCGCGATGCAGCAGTCCGAGATCGACCAGATGACGACCTGGCTGGAAGCTTGGTACGGCGTGGCAGCCGGTGCGGCGGCGCCCGCGACGATGGGCTCTGGGCCGATGGGCATGGGTGTACCAATGGGCATGGCTGGGCCGTCGTCCGACCGATCCTCGATGACGCCCGACGCCGCATTCTTGTCGGACATGATCGGACACCACCAGCAGGCCATCGACATGGCGCAACTGGCACTCGAACGCTCGGCTCGAAGCGAGATCCTCGACCTGGCGAGCGACATCATCGCGGCGCAAAGCGCCGAGGTCCACGCGTTCGCCTCGGCCCTGCGCGACGAAGGCGCTCAGCCATGACGCGCCTTCGCCCTGAGGTGACCCTCCGTGCGCGCCGGAGCCCGGGCCGTAGGATCGGCTCGTTCGCCGCGATGCTCCTCGCCACCACCGTAGCGCTCACGCTGGGCCACGCCCTAGCGGACGGGCCCGCGACCGGCCTTGGCGGCCTGACGATGACCTTGTCCAAGTCCCCTTCCTGCACCTGTTGCGACGCGTACGCCGACATCTTGCGCGAAGCCGGGGTCGACTTGACCATCGACGTGGTCCTCGACATCGCCCAGCACAAGTCGGCGGCGGACATACCGACGCAGCTGTGGAGCTGCCACACCATCGACGTCGACGGGTACGTGGTCGAAGGACACGTGCCGCTCGCCGCCATCGAGGAGCTGCTCGCGACGAGGCCGGCGCTCACCGGCATCGCTCTGCCTGGGATGCCGGCGGGGTCGCCCGGGATGCCAGGAACCGCACCCGACGGACTCCAGGTCCTGGGCTTCGGCTCCGAGGGCATGACAGCGTTCGGTGTCTTCTAGCCAGGCCCTCACCAGAGTGGGTACCGTGACACGCATGACGACGGAAATGATTGTCTCGCCGGCAGCCCGACATCGCAAGGCCGGCGGCGCTCCTCGCAGCCGCCAGGCAGCGCCGGGTGGTCGCCCGTCGAAGAGGTGGGCTGCATGAGTTCCCGTCGAGTGAAGCGCCGGCCGCGCCGCGATCCGCGGGCACCACGTACCGCCACCAAGCGTCGGTCCCCACCATGGAGCGTCATCGGCGTGTTGCTCGGCATCGGCGTCATCGCGAACGTCGTCGTGTGGTCGCGTCCTGCCGCCAGTCCCGCGGCCGACTACCCGCAGTACTCGGCGGAACTGGTGGCGCGCGGTGAGCAGGCGTTCCAAGCGAACTGCGCTACCTGTCATGGGCCGGATGGAAGCGGTGACGTCGCCGCCGGCGTTCCGGCCCTGAACGGCAGCATGCACTCCTGGCATCACCCCGACAGCCAGATCGCCGAGCTGATCCGCCGCGGGGGGATCCAGATGCCCGCGGTCGGACCGGACTGGTCGGACGAGGACATCACGGCCGTGCTGGCGTACGTGAAGCAGTGGTGGGCGCCGGAGCAACGCACGTTCCAGGCGGAGGTGTCGCGGGCGAATCCCTGAGCGACAACCGTCGATCGCCTACTGGGGCGGTTCCGAACGCCCTATCGGCTGATACAGTGACCGCACGCTTCAACACGAAACGTGAAGACGCCGCGTGAACGCCGGAGGTCGACGATGCTGCCCGAGGTCCAGCAACTCGTGAACGAGATCGCCGCCGCGCGCCAAGGCCTGCTGCGCGCCGTCGACCACTTGACACCAGCGCAGGGCGCGTTCCGACCGAACCCAGACTCCTGGTCCGTCGCCGAGGTCCTGGAGCATCTCGTGTGGGCCGAGCTCGGCGGCCTGAACAGCATGATGACGGCGATCGAGGCGTGGCGCCGCGGCGAGCCGGTGTGGACCGCGGAGAACCCGAACCGCGGCAAGACGATCGAAGAGATCGTCCGAGACACGTGGCGGGAGAAGGAGACGGCGCCGGAGAGCGCGGAACCGACCATGGGCGGGCCGTTGCCGTACTGGGTAGCGCTGTTCCGCGCCTCGCAGCAGGTGGCGGAGCGCGTGGCCGAGGAGATCCGCGCGGACGAACTAGACGACGTGATCTACCCGCACTTCTTGTCAGGGCCGCTCACGATGCGGCAGCGGCTGGAGTTCCTGCGGTACCACATGCAGCATCACATGCCGCAGGTGGGGGCGCTGCGGGGGGCGGTCCAGTAGGTGGTGGGCGACGGGCGCGTCGGGCCGCCGGGGTAGGAGCGGATGTCGGACAGTTCCGGACGGCGCTCGAACGTACGAGCGGGTGCCGGAACGACGAGGGCTTCCGTGTCGGAGCGGCGACGCGACCGCAGTCCGAGCCGGCCCACCTACAGGCCAGGATCGTCTTCATCGATGGCAGACGCCTTGCCTGCCCCCAACCCCGCGTCCAGCGCCATGAGCATCAGTCGAGCCCGGTCCACGGCCTGGAGCTTCGAGAGGATGTTGGATACGTTGTTGCTCACCGTCTTGGCGCTGATGCCGAGCCTCGTCGCGATCTCCTGGTTGCTGAGTCCTTGTGCGAGTTGCTCGAGGATCGCCCGCTCGCGGCCGGTCAGGTCGGCGAAGTCCGGGCCGGGCAGCGGCTGCAGGCTCGCGCTGAGGTAGGTCATCACCTTCATGGCGATGCCAGGGCTGAAGATCGCGCCTCCCCGCGCCACGGTCTCGACCGCCAGGCGCAACTCGTCCCGTCCAGCGTCCTTGAGTAGGTACCCCCGCGCCCCAGCACGGATCGCGGGGAACACTGAGGTGTCGTCGGCGAAGACGGTGACGACGAGGATCCCGATGTGGGGTTGCAGGCGGTGGATGCGCCGGGTCGCCTCGATGCCGTTGATGCCGGGCATCCTCAGGTCCATGAGCACGACGTCGGGCTGAAGTTCGCCGGCCAGCGCCACGCACTCGGCGCCATCGCGAGCCTCGGCCACCACCTCGATCGATTCCGACGCGTCCAGCAACGCCCGCAGGCCGCTGCGCGTGATCTCCTGGTCATCCGCGATCAGGACCCGGATGCGCTCCATCGTCACTCCGGCCACGGAAGGGTGGCGCACACGCGGGTCCCACCGTCCGAAGGTTGGTCGATCACCAGTGTTCCACCCACCTCTCGCACCCGGCCCTGCATCGATCGGAAACCCAATCCCTGGGGCGGCAGGTCTGCACCCCAGTCCGTTCTCGCTGGACCGTCGTCTCGGACCTCGATCTCGAGGAAGCGTTCGGCCAGGCCGGCCAGGACCGGGTCCGTGGGGCCGGACGTCACCCTGAGCCGGATCCTGCACGTTCCCTGCCCCACGTGCTTGACCACGTTGGAGAGCGCTTCCAGCACGATGTGATATGCCGCTAGTTCGACACCCGCTGGCACTGCCCCGAGGTCGTCGGCTGCGAGCAGGAACCGAATCCCGGAACTGCCATGCGATGCCTGGAGTCGCTCCTGGATGGCGCCGACGAGACCGAGCGTCGCCAGCTCGGGTGGATGCAGCTGGTGCGCCAGAGCACGTACCCTCGTGAGCGTCGCCTTCACTTCCTCGGCCAACGCCGCGAGTGTTGCCTTAGCGGCCGCGGGGCTCCGGTCGACAAGCATGGAGGCGTCCTGCGCCTGGAGCATCAACCAGGTGAGACGGTGACCCACATCGTCATGCAGGTCGCTGCCCAAGCGGCGCCGCTCCGACTCGCGGACATTGAGGCTTTCCAGGCGGGCCCGTTCGAGATCGGCCTCCAGGAGCAGGGCGTGTGCAACGGTGCCCACGTGCGCGGCCAGGCTGTCGAGAAGCTTGCGATCGGCCCTCGAAAGCCGAGCTTCCGCCTGACGCGGCGAAACGATCAACTCGCCAAGCCGCTTGCCGGCATGGCGAAGCGGGAACGTCTCCCGCACGGGTTGCGGTTCGCCGTACCGCGTGGCAGTCACGGATCCGAGTGTCACGGCGGCGAAAGGCAGCCGCAACGACTCGGCCACCGCGCGCGTTACATCGCCAAGAACGGTTCCCAGCTGCGGCGCCGACCGGAGTCGCTCGCCGAGGCGTGACAGCACCTCGTACGGCTCGTCTCGGAACCCGTACAGCAAGCGGTTCGAGGCCCGCTGAAGACGGACGCGCAGTGGATCGAACGCGAACGCGACGACGACGGTGGTCACGACCGACAGTGCCAGACTCGACTCGACGGAGAGCAACGAACCGACGCCGCCGACGAGCACTGCGTACACCGCGACGGCGGCGATCGTCAAAGCGCCGTAGACCAGCGTGCGCCCGACGACCACGTCGACGTCGAAGAGCCCATGCCACAGGATCGCGACGGCGAACCCGGCGACGTAGACGAGGTCGCACAGGCAATGGTCGAAGAGAACGGCGTTCAACGCCGGCAGACGGGGCAGCAACCCGACGTTCTCGAACCAGAACATGGCGGAGACGAGGTTCGACACCCCGAAGGCGAACGCGAACCAGCGCACGCGCGCTCTTTGTGCGCCGGAACCGTGGCGAACCACCAGGTGCACCACGGCCGCCATGCTCAGCAGCGTGTACGCGCTCGCCATGACCGGAACGAGCAGCGGCGGCGCCCCGATCCAGACGGCGGCCAGGACCAGCCATGGCGCGAGGTAGTTGAGCACGAGCGCCGCTCGGGGCGCGGTCCGCGAGCCGGGGAAAGCGAGGATCACGTGGAGCCCCAAGGGAGGAACCAGGAGCCACGTGAAGAGATCACCCGTGAAGCGCGCCGCATAGAAGCGTGCAGGCGAGAGCACGTCTGCCACACTCACCTGCGCCACCGTAGAGGTGATGGCGGCCCCGAGCATCACGCTCTCGAGCAGGAAGAATAGCCGCGCACTGGTGAGGTCCGGGCGCCTGGCGAACACGAAGGCGGCCAGCAACCATGCCAACCAGCGATACACGCCACCCACTTGCGTGTTCACCAGCGTGCGCCACAGGGCGCGCAGGATGCCAGCAACCGTCCAGCGCCCCAACGGCACCGCAACGTCCACTTCGGCGCCGTCCCGCTCGACCGTGTAGGTCTTGACGTCGCCCACGGCGTAGTTCAGATCGACGCGTCGAAGCCGGACCGCCTCGGCCACCGGCAGAGGGAACGGCAGACCGTCGACGGCGACGAGTCGGTCCCCCGCCAACAAGGGTGTCTCCGCACCGAGTAGGTCAACGCCGAAGACCGGAGCCTCGACGGGCGGTAGGAGACTCCAACCGTCGGTGGGGAGCGTGAAGCGATACCCCTCGAGAATGGCAAGGAAGATGAGGAATGACGCGGTGACCCAGAGAACGAGCCTGCCGGAGCGGCCGGTTCGGCCGCTCCGGATCGAGGACGCCGAATCACCATGCCCGGCAGCGATCACGGCCACCAGTGCCCCCTCGCGTACGCCCGCACGCGACACCGACGCAGCCATGTTGAAGAAGCGGGCCCTGGGCGAAGTCTACAACCTTGGCGCGCTGGAGCCGCAGAGATCATGGCCGTTACGGCGGCGGCAAGAGTCGGATGCTATGGCTCGCCCCACCTGCTGACGTCGCTTCGTTCACGAACCACTTCACGGTCACGCGGCCGTTCTTCCGCGATCCGGTTCCAGGGAAGCAACGTTCGTGGCAAGGCGGCGAAGCGTCACAGGCTACATCGAGCGTCAAGACGTAGCCACCCGACGGCAGCGCCGTGAGCCGTAGCCATGCCCGTGCCACAGCCCGGTGATACGCCTGGACGCGTGAAGCCTGGTACTCGAGCTGCGCCGCGACGATCCTATCCGCGACGACCCTGCCCTCGACACCGGCGTCCACCATGCTGTTCACCTGCGCGCTCGCCCTCGGCGCCACCCATGCCGCGACCAAGATGGCCACGGCCACCAGAGCGACCCTTGGAACGTACCCACGCCTCTCGAGCGACCGTGCATCCGATCGGTACCCCTTCTTCATGACGGCTCCCTTCTCCGGGCGCCAGGAGCGCCTCGGACGGGAGGATGCTAGGGGTCTCGGACTAGGGTCGCTAGAGGAACGCTTCCCGGGCCGATGCGGGAACGGGTTCCCGCTCTGCTGCCAGAACCTCGACGCATGCCGCGCTCGGATGACGGCGCAGAATCGCAGCCGATCGCGTTCGATGTCGAGCAGCGACGATCTACCGATGATCAGGCCAACGGGGAAGCGTCCACGTTCCTCAACGACCTACGTTCGCAGGTGGACACATGGCGGCAACTGCCCGAAGGCGCCTGGGGCTTCACGCCCGAGACGGCACCGAACAAGGGCAGGAAGGCGAAGATCTTCGGAAGACCCATTCATGCGCGCATCGAGCTGATGGCGATCCATCACCTTGGGGATCAGGGGAAATGGGCGTTCCGGGTGTACGACCCAACGCTCTGGAGTATCTCGAGTTATGACGAGTTATAGCGGCATCGTCCTATAAGCCCAGGGGCCGCTGGCCACCTTCTCCCATGAGCTCGCAGCCCATCTCGAAGACAAGTTGCAAGTAGTACGTACTGACCGGCGTCCGGCTGCGCCTACGAAAGCGGATCGACCTACACACCCTAGCCGGAATCGCGACCCGCTTGCATCGAGCGCGCTTGGGGAGTATTCGGGCGAGTCTGGTGCACCCTACACTCTCAAAGCCTCACCACCGACGCCGTCCGCTTGCCAGCACTGCCACGCTGCCGACATGGTCGAACTACAGGAGATCCACGAGACCGAACGGCATCTGCTGTACGTGGCCGCGACGCGAGCGCGGGATCGGCTGCGGATCTCTGGCGTCGCGCCGGGGTCGGAGTTCCTGGACGATCTGGCCTGATGTCGTGAGGCCTTGTCGGAAGGCGGGCGCCAGTCCCGCCCCTAGCGCCGTCGAGCCAACGCCATCAGTTGTTGGACGTTCACGGCAGCGACGATCAGTCCGATGATCCAAGCGCCGGACGATCCCTGGACGATGCCGCCGACGATGAGTACCGCCCCGATGACCGCCAGCGCGACGTGCACGTACGTCCGTGTCGAAGACCCCATGGCAGCCTCCTCGTCCTCATCCTAGGTCCGCCGCCACCTCCGTGCGCACCCACCGCAGGAAGAACGGGCTGTCGAACACCACGCTGGCGCCGTCCCGCACCAGCAACCGGCGTAGGGTCAGCGTCTCCACCGCCTTGTGCACCGACGAGCCCCCCGGGAGGCCGTGTTGGTTACGCACCTGGGCGGAGAACAGCTGGTGGACCACGAGCGTCACCTGACTGGGCCTGGTGCGTGACGAGCCAGCCAAGTCAGTTTCCGACGTGAAGGAACGAGAACGCTACCAGACACCACTCACCGACCGGCGGCCGAAGCAGCACGATCCGACCGGCAACTGAATCGCTAATGCCAGGCGCTGGAACCACCGACCATACCTGGAAACTTGACGTCCACACTGGGCTGTGCTATCTAATACACAACGTACAATTAGCTGGCCACCGGTATGCAATTTGGAGAAATATTATGCAGAAACGCTTGTTTGTCCTGCTGATATTGGCAGTAGTCTCGATCGCCATATCGGGTTCCGGTCCCG
>CAZOTV010000050.1:0-4511 GCA_964582795.1 uncultured bacterium | reverse complement strand
GTTCCGGTCCCGAGCTTGGCGCCGGCGAGTCGATGACTACCGGCCCCATTACTTTCACGGCCACGGTCGATCCTCCCGTCTTCGACGATCTATCGGACGAAGAGGTGGCAGCGCTCGTTGAAGCAGACAGGGAAGCGCGCGCTTCGGGGCGCCTACCAGGATTCCAGCGGTACTCGATAGAGGCCGCTAGCGCCGCGTTACCCGGGCTCTGGAGGCCTACGTACCTTCCCGCTGCTTTCGAACTGACGCTTGGCATCGTGATAGCGGCCCCTGAGGTGGACGACCTCCGAGAGGCCGGTGTTGCGATCGACGTAGCCGACTACCAAGCTCCGCCTCCGCAACTGACGGTTCCGGGAAGGAACGGCGGCGTTCTCACAATCACAGTTAGCCCGATCGGCACTGGGCAGCTCCAGATCCCCGTGGCACCAGGTTCCGTGCGTACCGTCCGGTTCGGAGCATGGCAAGGAACTATCGTCTACGGTCATTGGCTGGTCCAGCTGACCGCGGACAGAAACGAGGTGCGCCGAGGTTGGGATCCCACCGGGGCCAAACGGCTCGTGTTCGTCAGAGATGGGCGCCTCGTCGAGATCGATGTCATGCCCGCCTCTGCCATCAGCGACGGCGAGTTGCTTCGCATCGCAGCTGGCTTGCGGCCGGCAGAGGAACCGTAGTGCGACCAGGTGAACCAACTTGACGCCAAAAGGAACGCCCGACGGTTACGCCGCGAACTCGAACGCGGACTCGTCACGTAGAGGCGCTTTCGTGTAGAACCTGCCGCGCCCGCGACTCCGTGCATTCGCACGACCCAACCCCCTCACCCCAGATCCGCCGCCACCTCCGTGCGCACCCACCACAGGAAGAACGGGCTGTCGAACGCCACCCTGTCGCCGTCGCGCACCAGCAGCCCTCGCCCGATCAGCGTCTCGACCGCCTTGTGCACCGACGAGCCCCCCGGAAGCCCGTACTGGTCGCGCACCTGAGCCGAGTACAGCTGCTCGACGCCGAGCGCCACCACCCGCAACACGTCCTGCTGCTGCGCCGAGAGGTCGTTCCATAGGCTGCGAAGCAGCGGCGTCTCGCTGCGCACCACCTCGTCGAGCGTCGAGACCACGTCCGCCACCTCGACCGCGCGGCCGGCCGCGAGCCCGCGGAAGTAGAGCTGCCGCGCCACCTGGATCACGTCCTGGGTGCGCGGCCCGGCCACGCGCACCAACTCCGCGCCGACGCCAGGGACGACGCCGCTGCCGCGCGCCAGGCGTTCCTCGATCCAGTCCGCGAACCGAGCAGGCTCGATGGGCTCAAGCGGCAGCAGTTCGAACATCTTGTAGAACGCCCGCTTCGGGCCGATCATGCCGTGGATCAACGACTCCTGCGAGCCGGCGCAGACGAACGCCAGGTCGCCGTGGCGCTGCATCACGTCGCGCAGATGCCACTCGGAGCTCTCGCCGGCGAACGACCGGACCGCCTGGAACTCGTCCAGCACCACCGCCACCGGCCGCTTCGTGTCGGCGCGAACCTGACTGAGGCGCTCGAACACGCCCTCGAACGCCCGCCGGCGCTCTTCTTCGCCGGCCGTGCGCCGGTCGATGCCGAACGTGATGGCCGGCGGTCCGCCGTGCTCGTCGAGCTTCACCGTCACCCGCGGAGCGAGACCGCCCAACAGGTCCTCGAGCCGGAGCTTCAGCCAGCGCGTTTCCAGGTAGAGCGATCGCAGCAGGCGGGCCGACACGTCGAACAGGTTCGTGGCCGTGGCCACGTCGGCCGTGACGATGATCGGTTTCGGGCGCGCGTTGCGGGCCGACTCGGCCGCGTTCCAGATGGTCGAGCTCTTCCCCATCCGCCGCGCGCCGTAGACCAGGAGCCGGGCGTCCGACAACATGGCCGCCCGGATGCGAGCGACCTCCTCCTCGCGGTCGGCGAAGTGGTAGCCGGAAACGCGTTCGCCGATGCGGAAGGGGTTGTTCGAATCGTTCATCGCCATGATCACCGCGCGCCTTCACCAGACAGTGATTCACCAATCAGTGAACCACCAGTTGGCGAAAGCATAGGCCGCGGAGGCTGGGCGGTCAACCGATCCGCGCGTACGCCCCGACATCCGTTCGGGCGTATACTTCCCGCAAGCACAAGCCAGTTCTCGGCGAGCGGGCGTTGGCCCCCGCCAAGCCGAGCGTGTCGAGAGGCCAGGACGGCCGAACGGACACCGTCACCGAAGATGGTTCGCACCTCGCCAGGTCGCGACGTCGCGGCCGACACCCGGGGTCGTTTCCGGAGCAAGCGCCCCGCACTCGCGGCGCAGGTGCTGTGGCTCGTGGTGCTCGCAGGGTTGTCGGCGCTGTTCACCTCCAGCGTGCCCGGGGCGTACGAGGTCTTCAAGGCCGGAGCGATCGGGGTCCTGGTCGACGTCGCCAGCGACGGGCGCTTCGTGCTCACACCGATCCCGGGTCAGCACGCCGAGCAGGCAGGCGTGCGCGACGGAGACGTCTTGTTGGCCGTCGACGGCGAGCCGATCCCCCCCACCATGCGCCTACCGGAGCTGTCGGTCCGGCTCCGGGACGCCCCCGGCGTGCCGGTGACGCTCACGGTCCTCCGGCCGCCGGGTCAGGTCGTCGACCTCACGTTCGAGCGCACCCACGCGGCGGCCGAGAAGCTCGGCATCTCACCCAGGGCCTACGCCCTGACGCTGGTCACGGTCGGCGTGTTGTTCGTGCTCGCGTACATGGTGCCAGCGGCGATCATCGCGCTGCGCCGACCGCACGACTGGGTGGCCGCCATGGTCTGGCTCACGCTGGTGTTGATCGCCATCTTCAACTCCCGCGCCAGCGCCACCCTGCGCTTCTCCGACAGCCCGGTCGGGCTCGCACTGTCGATGGCGTACCACGTGGCCGTGCTGCTGGTCCTGCTCACCTTCCCCGACGGCCGCCTGACGCCGCGCTGGACCCGCTGGTACCTTCCCATCGGCGTGGCCTGGATCGCGATCAAGGTGGCCCCGCATCCCACCACCCAAGCCTTGCGCGACTCGCCTCCTTGGATCCTGATCGATTTCGCGGTCTTCGGACTCGCGCTGCTCGCGCAGTACGCGCGGTACCGCGCGGGCTCCGATCCGGCCGCCAGGCAGCAGACCAAGTGGCTGGTGTACGGGTTCGTGGCGGCCTTCCTGGTGCAGTACGCGTACTACATCCCGTACGAGTTCGTCACCGCCTTCCGCGGCCGGTCGGTCTTCGAGTTCGTGGGCTCCATCGTCAACCACATCCTCATGCTGGTGGTCCCGGTCGCCTTCGCGCACGCCGTGTTGCGGCATCGGCTGTACCAGATCGACCTGGTCATCAACCGCACGCTCGTCTACGTGCCGTTGACCGCCATCCTGGCCGGGGTGTACTCGGCCTCGGTCACACTGTTCCGGAACCTGCTTGCGTCCCTCACGGGCGCGAGCTCCGAGGCGGCCACGATGCTCTCCATCGTGCTCATCGTCGCGCTCCTCACGCCCCTGAAGAACCAACTCCAGCGAGCGGTCGACGATCGGTTCCGATACTCGTCGCGCGCCGATCGCGTGTTGAGCGACTTCGAACTGCAGGTCAAGGGCCGCCTGCAGACCGTCCAAGCCGGACCTGCGATCCGGCGTCTGCTCGAACACGCGGTGCGCGGCTACGACGCAGTGGGTGGCAGCGCCGAACTGGTCGAGAACGGCACGGTCCGCACGCTCGGCACCGCCGACGAGTGGACCGGGGAGGGTGTGGTCAGCGTGCCGGTGCGAAGCGGCGAGACGACCTACGGACGCATCACCCTCGGCGCCCGCCGACGCGGCATCGGCTACGGCGAGGCAGAACTCGAGCGCCTCCGGTCGACCGCCGCGCTGGTCGCTGGCGCCATCGAGGAAGACCGGCAGCTCTAGGTTGCCACTCCAGGTTGCCACTCCAGGTTGCCACGGGCGTGCCACCGAGTCTCGCCCCGCCGTTCACGCGTCGTCCGGCCAGGGTGCGCCCGTGCGCAGCGCCGTCGCGTACTCCTCGAGCCGCTCGTCGTCGTGACCACGGACCTGCTCCAGGAAGGGGAAGTCGGCGGGCGTCACCGCGATCTTCGCGAACGGTCGTACGGGCACGGGACTCGCGAGCTGCGCGATGTGCACGACGTTGGGTCCGACGACCATGGGGGGCTGCGTCGTGAACGTGGTCCGCGGCAGGAGATACACCGTGCCGTTGCGCCAAGGCCGTTGGCGAAGCGCCGGGCGGCTCACCGAGAACTGGTAGTACGGTCCTCGAACGGTAGCCGAGCCGTCGGTCAGTCGGATGCAGCCGTTGGTGGTGGACCCGATGCGGTCACGATCGACCACGGCGAAGAACATCGCCCACAGACCGTCCGCGGCCGCGTACACCGCCTTCTGATTGCCGAACTCCTCGAGGTCGCTAGACTTCCGAGGCTCGAACTCGGTGATGTCGGGGTTGCCGGAGCCGTGAAGCGCGACGTCGTGGCGATCGGCCACGTGGCACAGGAACTGCCACTTCGGCCAGGGCAAG
>CAZOTV010000049.1:1766-19879 GCA_964582795.1 uncultured bacterium | reverse complement strand
GTCCGAACCGCGCCGATCGCCGCCAGCAGCGCGTACGCCGCCAGCAAGAGCAGCGGCTGAGCGCCAGGGAACGACCCTTCCCACGCGCTCTGCATCGCCTGGACCGCCGCCCCGAGCGGCGAGTAGTCGCTGATGGCGCGCAGCACCGGCGCCATCACTTCACGCGGGACCCACAACCCCGCGAAGAACATCAGCGACAAGAACAGCGCGTTGGAGATCACCGCTCCCGCCTGGGCGGTAGGGGCCACCGCCGCTACCCACAAGCCGGCGCCGAACACGGTAACCGCCGTCAGTGCGAGGGCAAGCGCGAAGCCCGCCAGGTGGCCCGGACCGCGCACGTCGAACGCGACCCGGGTGATGACGATCAGCAGAGCGATCGCCACCGTGGCGATGACGAGGCCGATGAGCAGATGCGCGCCGAGAAGCCACGACGGCGGCACGGGCGTCGTCGACAGGCGTCGCAAGACGCCCTGTTCTCGGTACGAGATCAGGGGCGCCGTCAGGCCCAGCAGCGCCAGGCCCGTTAGGCTGAACACGATCAAGACCGGCAGGTAGATGCTCATCAGGTTGCGCCCACCGAACGCCTCGTTCGGTTCGGCGAACTGCGGGATGTTCGCGAACACCACCAGGACGAGTAATGGCAGCCCGAGGCCGAAGAACAAGCCGATCGGCTGTCGCCAGGTGAGCTTGGCCTCGGTCACCAGGAGTTTCCAGAACGCCCGGCGCGGGACGCCGAGCGGCCGTGCCGGGGCAGACGGAAAGTTCACTTGCGTCTCCTCCGACGCGCGGGGCCAGCACCCGCGTCAAGCGGCTCCCCGCGAGGGCTCGCCGCCACCATCGCCGGCGCATCGCCCGGCGCCTTCCCCGTCAACTCCAGGAAGGCGTCCTCCAGCGACGCATCCCCGAGCCGTACGTCCCGCGCCACCACGCCGACGCGGTCGAGGGCGAGGATGACGACGTTCACCAGCTCTCCACTGCCATGCACGATTACCTCGTCGCCCTCGCGGTCGACGCCTCGCACCTCCTCGAGGTCGGTGAGGACGCGTTCGTCGAAGGATGCGGTCGGCACGAAGCGCACGAGCTTGCCGCCGCGAACCCGCTTCCCCATCCCTTCGGGGCTGTCGATGGCGACGATCTTCCCGGCGTCGAACAGCGCCACGCGGTCGCACAGGCGTTCGGCCTCGTCCATGAAGTGCGTGACCAACACCACCGTCACGCCGCGGTCACGGATGGCCTCGATGACGCGCCA
The DNA here is from genome assembly GCA_964582795.1 of uncultured bacterium. Taxonomy (GTDB): domain Bacteria; phylum Deinococcota; class Deinococci; order Deinococcales; family Trueperaceae; genus CAZACZ01. The sequence continues at coordinate 18,630 of CAZOTV010000049.1, read as the reverse complement.
CGTGTCACGCCGCGCCTGGGGGTCGAGCCCGGTCGAGAGTTCGTCGAGGACGGCGATCTCGGGGTCGCCGATCAAGGCGAGTGCGATCGATAGGCGACGTTTCTGACCGCCGGAGAGTTTGCCGTAGGAGCTGTCGAGCTTGTCGCCCAAGCCGAGTGCTTGCGCCAACTCGTGAGCGTTCGCCGGGCGTCGGTAGAACGAGGCGTACAGGTCGATCGCCTCTCGCACCTTGAGCCTGGCTTGCAGCGCGCTCTCCTGCAGTTGCACGCCGACGCGCTCCTTCAGCTCTCGTCTGCCCGACTGCGGATCGAGGCCGAGCACGCGGATCGCGCCGCCGTCGGGCTGCCGCAGGCCGACGATGCACTCGACCGTCGTCGTCTTGCCGGCGCCGTTGCGGCCGAGGATGCCGAAGATCTCGCCTCGCTCGACCGAGAACGAGACGTCGTCGACGGCGACGGTGGCGCCGTAGCTCTTGCGAAGGTTCGTTACCTCGATGACCGGCATGGGACCCGCAACCATCATAGGCCCGTCCGTGGCGCGTCGTCCTCGTCGTTCGCTTGGTCGGACGGCCGAACCTACGCCGATTCGGCCGTCCTGTCGTTCCTCGCAGGCCTTGCCCGCCTGGGCGTCAGCTACGATCCGGACAGTACTTCGTCGAGCCGCTCGAAGTTCTCGTCCATGCCTCCGTCGATCCCGCTCGCGAGCATCGCGTCGCAGGCCTCCTTGGAGGTGTAGGTCGACACCACTTCGATGGCGCTACGGCCGCCGCCAAGGTCGACGAACGTGAGCGTCTCGAGCGTCGCGCCGGGGTCGTCATCGTACTCCCAGGTGTGCACGATCCTGCCCGGCACCACCTCGTGATACGAGCCGTGGAAGGCCCAGCTGCCACCGTTCGCGGCCTCCACGACGTAGCGGAACGCGCCGCCGGTGACGGCGTCGAAGCGGTCCAGTGAGACGGTGGTGCCGCGCGGACCCATCCACCGGACGAACAGGTCGGCCTCGGTGTGGGCGCGCTGCACGTGCGCTGCGGGGGCCGCGAACTCGCGGCGATGGAGGATGCTCTGTTCGCCGGTGCGCGTGTGCGCCGTCGATCGAGGCTGTTGGATGTCGTGGTCGGTCATCTCTTCTCCTCCATCGTGGCCATCTGGGCCAACACGTCGTCCAGTCGCTGGTATCGCTCTTCGAGCCGTCGCCTGCGCGCTTCCATCCACCTGGTGGCGTCGTCGAGCGCGGCAGGTTCGAGCTGCACGCGCCTGGTTCGCCCCTCGCGGTGGCGCGCAACGAGGCCAGAGCGCTCGAGCACACCGAGGTGCTGCGACACGCCCTGAACCGAGATGTCGAACATCTCGGCGAGCTCCCCGACGGTCGCGTCGGCTTCGGCGAGGCGTTGGACGATCGTGAACCGCACGGGGTCACCAAGCGCCGCGAAGGTCTGGATCAGAGCCGAAGACATGGAACCATTATTCAAGTATTTGCTTGAATGTCAAGTGTCCGTACGCGAGGAGCCGTTCGCACACGGACCCATGTCGCCCGTTCCGAAACGCTCGTTCCAGAACGCGGTACATTGGCTGCATGGCGCGCCCCACCAGCTTCGACCGCGATGACGCCATCGCACGCGCCGCCGAGCTGTTCCGTCAACAGGGGTACGAAGCCACGTCGGTGCGCGCGCTCCTCGATCACTTGCGCCTCAGCAGCAGCAGCTTCTACGCCGCCTTCGGAGGCAAGGAGCAGCTCTTCATGCTGGCGCTCGCGGCGCACGCCGTAACGGAGCGGGAGCGACTGCGGGCCCTGCTGTCGGGCCCAGAAGGCGTTCGCGCCGGCTTCGAAGACCTGTTCGAGGCGCTCATCGACGACCTGATGCAATCGGGATCGGCCGCTTCCCTGACACTGCGCGCGGGCGTGGAGTTGGCAGGCTCGAACGCGGAGGTGCTCGCGTTCCTTCTGCGCCACATCGAGCACATGATCGAGCTCGTCGCCGGTTCTCTCGAGGACGCGCAGCAGCGCGGCGAGATCGCCCTGCGGTTCCCACCGGAAGCCGTCGCTCGTCACCTCCTGTTCGCCGCCTTCGATCTCGGCTTCATGGCCAAGGTCATCACCGAGCGCGCCAAGCTTCAGCAGCACGCCGCCATCGTCCTCACCGCGCTCGAACCTACGGGCGCCCCTGCACGTTCGCCCCGAGCCTAGGAGGTCGTCTTCCGTGCCCCACCCGTCCCGCCGCACTTGCGTCCCGTTCTGGAACGAACGTTCCCTACCGGGTGCCGCATGAGCAAGTCGCCCACCTCTTCATCCGCCTCTTCGCCCCCCTCGGGAACCACACGCCACTGGCTCGTGATCGCTGCGTTCGCGCTTGTCACGGTCGGGCTCGGCCTCGGCATCCCCCGCCTCGAGCTCGACGCGTCCGTCACGGCGCTGGTGCCCGATGACAACCCCATCACGACCCTGCAGACGGAGCTGTCGGACGTGTTCGGCATCGACGCAGCGATGGTCGCGCTCGTCGAAGGGGACATCTACACGCCCGAGGCGCTGACGGCGCTCCGCGCGCTCACCGCCGAGTTGGAGAACACGCCCGGCGTGACCGGCGTGACGAGCATCGGAAACGCCGAGAAGATGTTCGACGACGACGGCTTCCTGCTGATCGAAGACCTGCTCCCCGCCGAGCCGACACCCGAGGCCATCGCCGAAGCGCGCGCCTACCTCGAGACGACCCCGCTCTACAGCGACGGGATGCTCGCCGCCCTCGACGGCAGCTCGGCCACGGTCGTGATCGACGTCGACGTCGACGTTCCCTCCGAGGTGATCGTCACCGGGATCCGCGCGGCGCTCGAACGCGAATGGTCCGGCCCCGGCCTGGGAGCGACCCATCTCGTGGGCGCCCCGCTCATCGACGGCGAGATGCGCACCACGATCCAACGCGAGCTGCCGCTGCTCGGAGGCGTCGCCGCACTGCTCATCCTGCTGATGCTCTATCTCAACTTCCGCAGCTTCCGTGGCGCCATCCTGCCGCTCGTCACCGTGATGGTGGGGCTCGTCTGGTCGGTCGGCGGCATGGGGTGGTTGGGCGCCAAGCTCAGCACCATGAGCGTGATCGCGCCGGTCGCCATCCTGGCCGTCGGCAGCTCGTTCTCGCTCCACTTGCTCGGGCGCTACTACCAGGAGTTGGCGCACGGCGCAGCGAAGGCGACGGCCATCCAGCGCGCCCTGAAGGAGACGGGCCTCGGGGTGCTCATCTCCGGTCTGGCCATCGCGGCCGCGCTCACCACCTTCGTCCTCTCGGGCATGCCCACGGTGCGCACGCTCGGCCTGCTGACCGCGGCCGGCGTGCTCTCGACGCTGGTGACCGCCCTGGTATTGCTGCCCGCGATCCTGCACCTCCTCGCGCCCCCCAAGAGGCTGCAGGACCCGGAGCAACCGGGCGCCATCGCGGGGTTCCTGACTTGGCTCGGCAGGTTCGTCGATCGGCGCCGCTACCTCATCCTCGGCGTCGCCGGCGTGGCGTTCGTGCTCTCCATCTTCGGAGCGGCGCGCATCACGCCCAACACCGCCGTCATCGACTACTTCAACGTCGGCTCGCCCATCCGGCAGGACTACGCCAAGGTCGAAGAGGTCTTCGGCGGCTCGAGCCAGATCCAGGTCTTGGTCGAAGGAGACTTGGGTGATCCGGTCACGCTCCAGGCGATGCAGGAGTTCCAGCGCCAGGCGCAAGACTTGGACGGTGTGGGGCCGGCGACGTCGATCGCCACCATCCTGCGCGGCATCCACTACACGCTCGCGGGCGAAGACGGGCTGCCCACCACGCGCGAGGGTGTGGCGCAGGAGCTGCTGCTCTACCAGCTATCGGGGGACCCCGAACAGATCAGCCGCTTCGTCACCCTCGACGGCACCATGGGCGTGATCGAGATCGCGACCACATCGGCCTCCACGCAGGTGATGCGGAGCATCCAACGCGACATCGAGGCCGTGGCGGCCACCACGCTGGAGCCCCACGCCCGGCTGTCGTACGCCGGCTCGTCGTTGATGCAACTCGCCGTCGAGGACGCGCTGATGCACGACTTCCTCCTCAGCCTGTCGCTGGCGATCGTGCTGGTGGTGATCATCGATAGCTTCGTGCGGTCGTTCCGCGCCGCCGTCGTCACCATCCTGGCGCTGCTACTCACCATCGCGCTGCAGTACGGCGTGCTCGGGTTCCTCGGGATCCCACTCGACCTCGCCACCATGCTGCTGGGCGCCCTGGCCATCGGAGTGGGTGATTACGCCATCCACCTGACGGTGCGCTACATGGAAGAGCGCCGCCACGGGCGCCTGCCCGAGGACGCCATCGCCCGCACGCTCCTGAGTTCCGGCCGCTCCATCCTGTTCACGGCGCTCACCCTCGGCGCCGGCTTCGCCGCGATGATCGTCAGCCAGTTCGTGCCGGTTCGCACCCTCGGTTCGCTCATGGCGTTCACCGTGGTGTCCGTCGGCACCGTGTCCCTCACGCTCCTCCCCGCTGCTTGCCTGGTGTTCCTGCGCAACCCGCGGGGCGCCACCAACCCCGAACCTGTCGCGCGCACAGCCGCGTGACGCAGGAGGTACCCACCATGAAGACGCACGTCCTCGCCGCACCCCGCCCGAGCCTCGCTCGCGCCCTGATCGCCGGCGTCCTGGCGGTCGCCGCCTTGCTCGTCATCCAGGTCGGGAACGCGCAGCTCTACACCACCGCTGATGAGGTGGTGGACGCGCTCGAGGCGCTACCCGCGCCCAGCACCAGCATCGCCACCATGACCATGACCATCACGGCCGCCTCTGGCCACTCCCTCACGCGCGAGATGCAGGTGTGGAGCGCCGACGAGGGACGAAGGCAACTCATCAAGTTCCTAAGCCCGGCCGACGTACGCGGCTCGGGCTTCCTCTCGCTCGAAGACGACGCCGGAAACACCGAGAACATGATCTACCTACCGGCGCTCGGCCGCGTCAGGCGCGTCGCCGGCGGTCAGCAGCAAGACGCCTTCTTCGGCTCGGACTTCTCCTACGAGGACATCTCCAGCCTCGCCGGAGACTTCGGCGAAGACTTCGACACGGTGCTGCTCGAGACGCGGCCCGGCCCGGTCTACGTGCTCGAAGCGACCGCCAAGTCGGGCACCGACTCCAGCTACGACCGCGCCGTCTACGAGGTGCCCGAAGCGACGCTGATCCCCCAGCGCGTCGAGCTCTACCGAGACGGGAACCTCGTCAAGGTGCTGACCATCTCCGCCACCACCGAGGTGGGCGGCTACACGCTGCCCAGCGAGATCCGCATGGAGACGGTGGCGGCCGGCTCGTCCACCACCATCGTCCAGGAAGGCTTCCAGGTCGACGAGGAGATCCCTGACGAGGTCTTCACCGAGCGGTACCTGCAGAGGTGACGAGCATGCTGCAACCCATGGACCATGCCCCCGTGCCACGGAGGCGCGCTGCCTTCGCGCTGATGGCGCTCGTCCTCGCTTCCCTGCTGCTCACACCGAGCGCGGCCGCGCAAGTCTCCTACGACCTGGGAGGCGCGGTCGGGGCGGAGTTCGGCGTGGCCGTCGACGGCACCATCCCGGTGGCAGCCGCCACCTTCGACCTGACGCTCGAGGGCGAGGTCGGCCAGGGATTCTTCCCGGACGCGGTGTTCGAAGCCACGCTGCAGGCGAGCTACGACGCCGCCGCGGCCGACCCGTTCACGTTCCGCCTCGGCTCCGCCTACGCCAAGCTCTTCCTCGACGACCTCGACCTCACCATCGGCAACCAGGTGGTGGCGTGGGGCTCGGTCGACGCCGTGGGCCCGGTCGACGTCGTCAACCCGCGCGACCTCACTTACCCCGTGCGCGATCCTGCCGACCAACGCCTCGCGACCCCGATGATCCGAGCCACGTTCCACGCCCCCGAAGGCGTCACCGTCGACGCGGTGTTGGTACCCGTGTTCGTGCCGTCCACGCTTCCAGGCGAGCGCTGGCAGCCCGCCACGGTGCTGCCGCCGCTCCCTCCGGGCATGAGCATCGTCGGCGTCGCCGAACCGGTCGTCGAGCGACCCGGCGCCGAGCTCGGCAACGTCCAGTTCGGTGTGCGGGCCACGCTCGATCTCGACGTGGCGGGCGGCGCCGATGCCAGCGTCGTGGTCTACCGCGGCTTCCGCCATACCCCTACGGTGTCGTTCGAGTTGCTGCCTGCCGACCCCCCCGGCGCCTTCGTGGTGCAACCCCGACTCGACTACGGCCGGCTCACGCTGCTCGGCGGGGACTTCTCGTTGGTCCTCGGCTCGTACGTCGTGCGCGGCGAGGCCGCCTACGGCTTCGGTGATGACCCCAGCGGCACCGACCCGCGCGTCCCCAACGACACGCTCGACGCCGTGCTGGGCGTCGAGACCAACCTTCCCGGCGGCGTATTCCTCGCGCTCCAGGGCGTGTACCAGCACGTCGCCGCCGACGCGGGCATGGACGCCGACGACACCGTATCCACCATCCTGGCGGCGCGCTTCGACCCGGGCACGCGAACCGGCCTGCAGGTCGGTTGGGTACATGCCTGGAGCGACGGCAGCGGCGTGTTCCGGCCCAACCTGAGCTACACCTTCGCCGACGGGCTCACCGGCTCGGTCGAAGCCGCGGTGTTCTACGGTCGTGACGGGAGCACGTATGGCGCGTGGCGCGACAACTCGCAGCTCCGTCTCGGCGCCTCGTTCGCGTTCTGAGTCTCGGTCGGGCTCGCGGCGCGGCGCGCTCCTGACGCGCCGTCTCCTCGTTGCGCTGGCCGTCCTGGCTGCGTCGTCCGGGGCGGCCGCGCAACCCGCGGAGCTGCTGTACGAGCAGGGCGCCTTCGACGCGGCGTACGAAGCAGCGGTACACGTGCCCTCGGCGACGACGCTGCTGCTGGCGGCTCGCGCCGCCATCGACCATGCCGTGTACCGGCTCGCGCCTTCCGGGGCGCCACTCGAGGAGCAGGTCGCGTGGCTTCGGCGCGGGCTGGCGGCCGCCGACAGGGCCGCCGAGCTCGACCCGACCTCGGCGCCAGCGGTCGTGCAGCAAGCGCGCGCCAGAGGCGAGATCGCGCGCCGCACGGGCGTGTTGCGCAACCTCGACGTGGCGCCGCAACTGCGCGAGCTCTTCGAACGCGCCCTGACGCTCGACCCTGACGACGCCGACGCACTGGTGGGTCTGGCGATGTGGCACCTCGAACTCGTCGAACGCGGCGTGGCGTGGCTGTACGGCGGCGACCGCAACGAGATCCTCCCGCTCCTCGAACGCGGCGTCGCGGCCGCGCCCGAGCAGCTCAACCTGCGGGTCGAGTACGCCACCGCCCTAAGGGCGCTCGGCCAGGAGGAAGCCGCCCGCGAGCAGTTGCAGATCGCCTTGGCGCTCCCGATACGAAGCGCCACCGACGTGTTCGAACGGGAGCGAGCCGAGGCGAAGCTACGAGATTGACGATCGCGAGCCGAAACCTGGGCAATGACACGGCGCGGTATGTTCCGCCCAGGAGGAACCCGAACGAACCGACCGTTCTACCTTCACCACCGCACCGCCAGGCGCCCTTCCTCGCCGACCTCCACTCCTGTTCCGAAGCCGCTGCTCGCACGCTCGAGCGTCGACGCCAGCCAGCGGGCTTCCTCCGGCGTCGCGCGCTGGAGTCGGAACCGCCGGAGCCGAATGGGTACGAGCTCGAGCGCCGAGAGCTCGCCGGACGGCCCCAGCGTGGGAAGGTACATCGCCGAGAGATCCGGGCGCACGGCCTCGTGCCCGCCGATGCCCTCGTAGTCGTTCAGCAGGTCTCCCGCCCCGTACACCACACCGTGTCCGTCGACGACCTCGATGCCCTTGGGATGATGCGACGAGTGACCGAACACTAAGTCGGCCGCGCCCGACGTCACGAGCAGGTGAGCGAAGTCACGCTGCGACGGCGGCACGTCGTAACCCCAGTTCCCGCCCCAGTGCAACGACACGACCACCCGGTCGGCAGGACGCCTGCGCGCCAGTACGTTCGCCGCCACCTGCTCGGCGCTGGCGAGCGTGTCGTCCGGGAGGTGGGCCACGCCGCATCGCTCCGGCCCCGCTTGCCAATCGCGTGGCGCCCCGGCGTCCTCCAGCACGTAGGCGAACACCAGCAACCGGCCGCGCCGCGTGATGACCTCCGCCGGTGCGCTCGCCTCTTGTGCGTCCCGGCCCGCTCCGGCGTAGCGGATGCCGGCGCGGTCGAGCACCGTCATCGTCTCGCGCAACCCGGGCCGACCATAGTCCAGGACGTGGTTGTTCGCCAGGACGCAAACGTCGATCCCGGCCGCGGTGAGCACGCCGACGTTACCGGGATGCATGCGGTAGTGGATCCCTTTGCCCGGCCACGGCCGGTCGTGGGTCGTGATCGAGGTCTCCAGGTTGACGATGCGAATGTCGGGACGGGTGCGCCGAAGGATCGGCAACGCCTCACCCCACGGTTCGTGCAACGCGAGCGGCGCGTCGATCGGTCCGTTCGCCCGCTCGGCGAGTTCGACGTAGCGGCGCGCGTCGCGGACCCACGGCTCGAACAACTCGGGGTCGACCGACACCGGCAGCGCCTGATCGATACCACGACCGGTCATGACGTCCCCGGCGAGGAACAACGTCATGGGAGCGATGGTCACGGTGATGCCTCGTCCATCCCGGAAGGCCCGCCGACCGAGCCACCGTCGGGCCCGGAGAGCGCCCAAAGCGTCACTCTCCTACGGGCCATCCTTCTCGCACCGTGCTCACCCAGCGCACGCCGCCGCCACCAGCCGCGCGCAGGCGGTCGGCGAGTTGCGCCATGTGGTGGTGCAGGTGTCGCACGTTGATGACCTGGTGCTCGAGCTTGGAGAGCGGGTACCAGGGAAACCCGCTGTCTTCGGCCGTCAGGTCGAGCGCGTCGAGCCAACCCTCGAGCCGAGCCTCGCACCAAGACAGGTACGCCAGCACCTGATCCTGCGGGTACGGGTCGGGGATCAGCGGCACGTCGCTACCGTCGACGGGTTCGCCGCCGATGCCGTCCTCGTACTCCGCGTCCGCCTGGTGTCCTGGCCAAGGCCGGAAGTCCTCCGCCCTCGGCTGGAGGTACAGGTGCGTGTAGTACAGGACGTGGTAGGCGATCTGCCACGGCGCGTTCCCGCGACCGTCCCCCCACCACGCGTCGGCCGGGAACCGTCCGACGGCGTCTCTCAGCATCTTGAGGCCGGCGCGATACTGACCCAGCAGCACGTCGCGGAGCGTCTCGACCGGCACGGCTACCTTGTATGGTTCCCTACCCATCCGGCACCACCTTCCTCCGGCGACGTCCACCGGCGCCAACTGCGTGTCTGCGCTCGACGTCCGCTGCATGGTACGTCCTTGCCGGGGGCCACGCTGCGGGCTCGACGACCGCTTCGCTCGCCGCACGAACGCTCGGCGAGTGCGACACCTCACCCCGTTCCTCATGCATGTCACATGTAGAATCTGAGGCAAACTTGGGTCCTGCTCGGCCGAGCGCCGAGCATCCCGCTTCCTTCTCCCCACGCCCGGGTCACCCGTTCGCACGCTGCCGAGACCGGCGACCCATGGAGGTACGCACATGCGCGTCGTCGGTAGAGCCGCCCGGAACCTCGTTCTCATCGTCGTCTTGGTCGTGTCCACGTACTCGCTCGCACAGGGTCTTCCGCGCGATGTCCGACTCAAGATCCTCGAGGCGGTGGTGCAGGTCATCCCGTACGACGACGCTGCCGGCACGACCGTGAACTGGTCGGGGTCGGGCACCATCATCAGCCCTTCCGGCTACCTGTTGACGAACTACCACGTCATCGGCGACCTGGACACGCGCCAGCACTACGAGTGGCACGCCATCTTCATGACCGACCCCGACTTCACCGACCAACCGCCGGAGTTCTGGTTCTGGGCGCGCTACGTAGCCGCCGACCCGACGCACGACCTGGCGATCCTCAAGATCGAGGAGTGGTACGACGAGACGCCCGTCGAGGCGGACTTCGTATTCCCGCACGTGCAAGTCGGTGACTCGAACCGGCTCATCCCCGGCGATCCGATCACCATCGTGGGCTACCCCGGCATCTCGGGCTCGACCATCACCTTCACGTCCGGGCTCATGTCCGGTTGGGTGGGCGAAGACTTCGAGTCGGGCGGCAAGCAGTGGATCAAGACCGACGGGAAGATCTCGCACGGCAACTCCGGGGGTGGCGCGTTCGACGAGAACGGGAACCTGATCGGCGTGCCCACTGCCGGCCGCACCATCAAGTACGACGAGCTCGACATGGAAGAGCAGGCCTACGTGCGCCCGATCAGTCTGGCCTGGGCGCTCATCGGCCCCAACGTCATCGACGTGGCGCGCGCGACCGGAACGCCGACGCTCGCGACGACGCCGACCACACCGTCGACGACCACGCCCGCCACCAACACGCCGTCTACGCCCCCCGCCACCACGACGCCGCCCGTGTCCACCGGGGTCGGACCGTGCGACTTCTGCACGGTGGGCGCCATCGCCATCGGACAGACGATCGACTCCTCCATCGGCGGGTCACCGAGCGGCGCGAACTTCCACACCTACACCCTGCAGGTCCCCGCCGGAACCCCGTCGCTCGTCATCGAGCTCGAAGGCGATGCCGACGTGGACTTGGCAGCGAAGTTCGGCAGCGACATCACCAGCTGGACCGACGACGGCGACTGGGAGTACCGCGACATCACCGAAGCGAGCGGCGCCCGCTTCGAGATCGCGCTACCCACGCCGGGCACCTGGTACATCGACGTGATCCACTACTACGAGTCCGGCGCGGTGAACTACAGCCTCACGGTGCGCTGAGTCCGCTTGCAGCCAGGACCGGGTGGCGGTTGCCGCCCTTGGCGCGGGGACGTACAATGCCCAACGCCCACGCGGCCCTGTGCCGCAGCGTGCGCCCGTAGCTCAGCTGGATAGAGCAGGGGACTCCTAAGCCCAAGGTCGCAGGTTCGAATCCTGCCGGGCGCACCAACCGGCCGAGCACCCCTCTCACCGACTTCACGCCGCCTGACGGTAGAACGGGCTTCGTGCGTCACCTCCCTACGACCGTCGCGTCGCGTCGCGTCTCGCCCAGCGCGTTGGGCGTGCTGGCGTGGGCACTGCTCGCGTTCGCACCGGGCGCCATCGCGGCCGACCCGATCGTCGTGGGCGTGATCACCTCGCGCGCCGGATCGGCGTCGAGCGCGGGGAGTTCACAGGCGCTCGCCGCCACGGCCTGGGCGAGCCGCCTCCGCGCCGCAGGTGGCGTGTTCGGCGTTCCCGTCCAGGTGTCGCTGGCCGACGACGGAGGCGTTCCCCGCCGCGCGCAAGAAGAAGCGCGGCGTCTCATCGACGAGGGCGCCCACGTCCTCGTGTGCTGCACCACCGCTCCGGCGTCGCGTGACGTGGCCGCCGTGGCGGAAGCGGCCGGCATCACGCTGCTCTCCCCCACCTCCTTCGACGGTGCCGGGCCGCCACGAGGACAGTTGCCGTACTGGGCCTTCAGTCTCGCCGTGCGCGAGTCCGACGCGTTGGCGGCCGTGATCGCAGACGCGCATCGCCACGGCGCGCCGTCCGTCGCGCTCATGACGCTCGACAACGCGTTCGGTGACGAGACGGCGGAAGCGTTCCGGGCGCTGGCCGAGGTGGCCGGCCTGAACGTGGCCGCCGAGGTTCGATACGCGCCCGGCGCCCACGAGCTGAGGCCGGAGGCGCTCTGGGTCGCTACCCGCCAGCCGGCCGCCGTCGTCGTGTGGGGGCTGGCCGACGACCTCGAGGTAGCGACCTTCGCGCTGCGTCGCCGCGGGTACGAAGGCCCGGTCTACGCGCGCACCGCCCTGCTGTCTCCCGGGGCCCCCCGCCCGTCGTTCGCGCATCTCGCCGGCGTGCGCTTCGCCGTCCCGCCGGTGCTGGTGCAAGCGACCCTCCCACCTGACGCGACCTGCTCAGAGGCGACCAACGACGCAGCGGCGATGCTGTCGGTGGTGCACGGTGGGATCGTCGACCTTCCCAGCGCGGCCCCCGTCGTCGACGCGCTGGAACTCATCGAGGCGGCCGTCGAACAGGTCGTCGCGCTGCAGCTTCCTGACGTGTCGTTGGCGGCGATGCGCCAGGCGCTGCGCGACGCCCTGGTGGCGCTGCCGGAGCGCTGCGGCGCGCTCGGGATCGTGGACTTGGTCGACGGGCGGAGCGCTGCGACGGTTCCGCGCGGGCTGGCCATCGCCGTCGTCACGAACGCCGGACTGATCTCGGCCCGCTAGCGCCCCGGCCATCGGAACCGGATGACGTGTCCTTCTCCGGAACGTGGCCGAGCAGGCAGTACACTGACCCCAATGACCGACAACCTTCCCGCCCTTGCCCGAGAGCTCGAAGCGCTCGAGCGCAGCCTCGCTGACCCGGAGACGATGCACGACCCGGGCCGGTACCGTGAGGTCGCGCAGCGTTACACCGAGCTCAAGACCGTGGTCGACGCGCACCGCATGCGCGAACGGGCCTCACGCGAGCTCGACGAGGCGCGCGAGATGCTCGAGGACCCCGAACTCGCGTCCGAAGCCCGCCTCGAGGTGGAGCGGCTGACCCGGCGTATCGAAGAACTCGATGCCGAACTGCAGCGGTTGCTCGTACCGCCCGACCCGTACGACGAGAAGAGCGTCATCGTCGAGATCCGGGCCGCGGCCGGAGGCGACGAGGCGTCGTTGTTCGCCCGCGAGATGCTCGAGATGTACCTGCGTTACGCGCAGGACCTCGGGTACCGCACGGAGGTCCTCGACACCACCGCCACCGAGGTCGGCGGCGTCTCGAAGGTGTCGTTCGAGATCGTCGGGCGCGGCGCCTACCGGGCGTTCAAGTTCGAGTCGGGGGTGCACCGGGTCCAGCGCGTTCCGGCCACCGAGGCGCAGGGGCGCATCCACACGAGCACCGTCACCGTCGCGGTTCTGCCCGAGGCCGAGGACGTCGACGTGCAGCTCTCGCCGCAGGACTACCGCGTCGACGTCTACCGCTCCAGCGGCCCGGGCGGGCAGTCGGTGAACACCACGGACTCCGCCGTGCGCGTCACGTTCATGCCCGGCACGGCCGAGGAGATCGTGGTGACCTGCCAAGACGGCAAGTCCCAGATCAAGAACAAGGAGAAGGCGCTCGCCGTGCTGCGCGCACGCCTGTTGGAGCGCGAGCGCGAGCGCGCAGCCAGCGAGGCGCGTGAAGCGCGGCTGGTGCAGATCGGCACGGGCGAGCGTTCGGAGCGCATCCGCACGTACAACTTCCCTCAGTCGCGTGTCACCGATCACCGCATCGACTTCACTACGCGCGACCTCCAGGGGATCTTGGCGGGGCAGTTGCACGACCTGACGGCCGCGCTGGAGGAAGCCGAGCAGCAGCGACGCTTAGCGGAGCTCGCCACCACGGCCGAAGCGGCGCCTCAGCCGGTGGGCACGGGTGGCTCGGCGTGAGTTCGTCGTTGCCGCGGCGATCCTGTTGGACTCTCAGGGCAGAGTCCTGCTCGTAGGCAACGACTGGCAAGGACATGGCCGGGTGCGTTACACCCTGCCCGGCGGCGTGGTGGAGCGCGGCGAGTCTACGCTCGACGCGCTCGTACGCGAGGTCAAGGAAGAGACGGGGCTGGAGATCACCGGGATCACGCACCTGGCGTACGCGGTGCACGTGGAGGACCGAAGGCGCAACGACCGCGCCATCTCGTTCGCGTTCTTGGCGCGCTACCAGGGGCTGCTCAATCCGCGCGACCCAGACGGGTTCATCGTCGAGGCACGCTTCTTCCCCGCCTCGGAAGTGCGCACGATCGTGCCGATCCCACCGCTTCGCGACCCACTCGTGGCGTACCTGGAAGACCGCGTGCCCGGACGGTTCTACTCGTTCGGCGGTTGGGACGGCCGATGGCCGCGGAGTGTCGGCTGACGCCCTGCTACCATGCCGCCATGGAGTACCGGCAGGACGTGAGCGTCGCCGACGCGATCCGCATGGTCGTCGCGGAAGCGCCACCCCCGGTGTCCGAGTCACGGACGGCCGCGGCGTCCCTCGGCCGTGTCCTGCTGGAAGACGTGGCCAGCCGCGTCGACCACCCCAATGCCGATGACTCCGCCCTCGATGGCTACGCCTGCCGCTTCGAGGACACGACGGACGCGTCCGCCGAGCGGCCCGTCCGCCTTCGACTTCGCGCCGAAGCGCCGGCCGGCAGACCCTGGGCGGGCCGCTTGGAGCCCGGCGAGGCCGTTCGGATCGGAACCGGCGGCGTGGTGCCGGAGGGGGCCGACGCCATCGTGCCGGTCGAGGACACGCGCTCATCGAGCGCGGGATCGGGCGGCGACAGCGTGCCGGCGGAAGACGCGTTCGAGAGCGAACCTTCGTTCCGTACCGAGGCACTTGCCGAAGCCGAGGACCCGTTCCTCGCCGCGAACGAGTACGTGCTCGTGCACGCCCCCGCGCAGCGCGGCGCCGTTCGCCGTCGAGCCCAGGACCTACGAGCAGGCGAACCGTACCTTCGCTCGGGGAGAACGCTCGACGCAGCCTCCATCGGCTTGATCGTGGCGATGGGACACGAGACGGTCCGGGTCGCCAGGCGCCCGCGCGTGGCCATCGTCACCACCGGGGACGAAGTCGTGGCGCCGGGGAGGCCGCTAGGGCGCGGACAGGTCTACGGGTCGAACGGCCCGGCCGTGGCGGCCATGGTGCGGGCGGCCGGGGCGGAGGTCGTGTCGCAACAGCATGCGCGCGACGACGTCATCGAGTTGACGCAGACGCTGGCAGCGGCGGGTGACGTGGACCTGATCGTCACGTCGGGCGGCGTGTCGATGGGCCGGCGGGACGTCGTGCGCGACGTGATGCTGGAGACGGGCGAGGTGGCGTTCTGGAAGGTGCGTGTTCGCCCGGGCGGGCCGACACTGTTCGGCCGCTACCGCGGCGTTCCCCTCCTCGGGCTGCCGGGCAACCCGGTGTCGAGCATGGTGACGTTCCTCTTGTTCGGTCGTCCGTTCCTCGACGCCGCCAGCGGCGCCGACACCCTTGCGCCCTACCACCAGCGCGTTCGCGCCACCGCGTTGACGCCGTTCACCGCGACCGCCTCGAAAGAGGTGCTCGCGCGGGCGCGCCTGGCGGAAGACCGCGCGGGCCGAACGGTGCACGGCTTCGCCAACCAGTCGTCAGGAGTCCTGAGGTCCATGGCGGAGGCGAACGCGTTGGTCCTGACGCCGGTCGGGACGGCGGTGCGGCCCGGCGACGAAGTCGATGTCATCGAACTCGGACGCTACCTACGATGACCCTTCCGCGCTTGACGCTCACCCGCCACGAACGGGACCAGTTGCCGTTGCCCGTGACGTTCTACCGCAGGAGCGCCGACCGGTTGGCGCCCGACCTGCTGGGCAAGGTCTTGGCGGTGCGGTCACCGGACGGCGTGTCGCGCCGCGGTCGTATCGTCGAGGTCGAGGCGTACGTCGGCGAAGCGGACCTGGCGTGTCATGCCTCCAAGGGGCGAACGAACCGCACCCGCACCCTGTACGGTCCGCCGGGCACCGCGTACGTCTACCTGGTGTACGGCATGCACGAGCTGTTCAACGTGGTGGCCGCGCGGGAAGGGGAACCGCACGCGGTCCTCGTGCGCGCGGTGGAGCTCGAGGCGCCGGACGGTTCCGACGCGAGACTCGAGCGTGTTGTCGGACGCGGCGACGGCCCTGGCCGCCTGACGCGCGCGCTCGGGATCGATCGCCGCTTCGACGGTGTCGACCTCACCTCGCCGCCCATCACGCTGCACGACGGGCCGCCGCCTCGCTCCATCGTCGTCACGCCCCGCGTCGGCGTGGGGTACGCGGGCCCCTGGGCCGACGCCGCGCTGCGGTTCGTCGACGCCGACAGCGACGCCGTCTCACGCCCCCCGCGCAGCGCGATCGGCCGTCCGAGCCTCAGTTCCGGTTCTCGCCGAACTCGTCGCGCGGCGTCCGACTGACGTCGCGCACGCCCTCTACGAAGGGCTCGACATGCACGGTCGTGATGAGGTCGTCGAGGCGGTCGTGGATGCGGTCCTCGACGCGAGCGACGAGCGCGTGCGCCTCCGCGACGGACATGGCGGGATCGACGAACACGTCGACCTCCGCGAAACGTGCCCGACCCGAGCGACGCGTCCGCAGGCGGTGGAACCCGCGAAGCTCGGGCGTGCGCTCCAGCACGTCGAGGATGACCGCCTCCTCCGCCTCGGGCAGCCGTTCGTCGAGCAGGTTCGACAGCGACCGTCGCATGACGTTGACGCCGGTCACGACGATGTTGGCAGCCACCAACAGGGCGATGATGGGGTCCATCTGGGTCCAGCCGGTGAGCGATACGAGGACTACGCCCACGATCACGCCGATCGACGTCCACACGTCGGTGAGGATGTGACGCGCGTTGGCCTCGAGGGCCATGGAGCGCTGCCGTTTCCCGACGCGAAACAGGTGCGCCGCCAAAGCCCCGTTCACCAAGGCGGCAGCCGCCGACACCGTCACCCCGGCCGCGACGTTCGTGAGGGGCTGCGGGTCGAGCAAACGCTGCACCGCCGTGACGCCGATACCGAGCGCAGCCAGCATGATGAGCGCTGCCTCCAGGACGCTGGAGAGGTACTCGGCCTTGGTGTGTCCGTACGGATGGCGGTAATCCGGCGGCGTCGCCGAGATCCCGAGCGCCAGGAGCAGCACCACGGCCGACACCAGGTTCACCAACGACTCGGCCGCATCGGATAGGAACCCGATCGAACCGGTGAGGAGGTACGCGCCGAACTTGAGCGCGAGGATCGCGATCGCGCCGTAGAGGCTCAGTCGCGCGGCGGCGCCACCGCCACGAACGTCCGAGGCAGCGCCCACCCTCGGGTCACCCCTGCCTTGTACCGTGTTCGCCGTCGTCCTGTTCGTCGACCTCGTCGGCCGCTGCCGAC
>CAZOTV010000049.1:0-1666 GCA_964582795.1 uncultured bacterium | reverse complement strand
TCGAGCGCGTCTTCGTCGTCGAGCGCGTCCCCGGCCCCTCCAGCGAAGTCCGGCAGCTCCTCGCCTGCCGCCATGCGCTCGAGCAGCTCTTCGAGTTCGTCCCCCTCGTAGTCGGTCACGGTCTCGGCGATGAGGGCGGCGGCGGCCTCGGCGTCGCGCTCGGGCACCAAGACGAACGTCGTCATGATGCTGGTCGAGCCTAAGTGCGAGAAGGCGTCGTCCAGCACGCCCTGGCCGCGCACCATCACGACGAAGCCGGCGTCCTCGAGGATGGCGGCGACCATCTCGGCGAGCGGCGCGGCGGGGGCCGCGTCGACGATAGTCCACGGGTCGCCGTTGACGATCAAGGTCGTGCCCTTCATCTCGCTCCGTTCGTCGCTCATGGCCGCCCCAGGTACGCCAGCGCGAGTTCCTTGTACACGTCGCGCGCCACTCCGAGGCGCTCCACATCGACGCACTCGCGCGTGGTGTGAGCGAGCTCTTCGTCGCCCGGGCCGTAGCCTACGACCTCTGCGCCGGAGACGGCGAGATGCGGCGCGTCGGTGCAGAACCACCAGGTGCCTTCCTCGAACGTCAGTCCGTGTCGCGGCAGCACGCGCTTGAGCGTGTCTCGGGCCGTGGTGGCCGCGAAGCCGGCCGCGTCCACCAGGTACGGATCGGTGGCGCGGGCGTAGCTCTGCCTGAGGCCACCGTCCTCGCTGACCGCGTCCTCGATCGGGATGCTCAGCTCGATGCGCGGGTCGTGGGCGATGCCGGCGAGACGCGCATGCAGCGCCGCTTCGTCGTCACCAGGGATGGTGCGGTAGTCGATCGTGAGGCGCGCGGCTCCCGGCACCACGTTCGCGCCGCCTTCAGGGAACGTCACGAGTTGCGTGGGTGTCGCGCTCGAGCCGCCGAGCGGCCCTCCGGTGGGAAGCTCCAGGCGCTCCAGTGCCGTCAGGTAGCGCGCGGCGTGGTAGAGCGCGTTCTCCCCCAGCGAGGCCTTGGCCGCGTGCGCGATGGCGCCCGGGAAGTCGACTTCCACCTCGGTTCGCCCGCGATGGCCGAGCTTGAGCGTGCTGCGGCTCGGTTCGCCGAGCACGACCACGTCGACGGGCAGCGTGCGCCCCATGTGCCGCGCGCCGAGACCACCGACTTCCTCCTGCACCACGCCGGCCACGATGAGGGTTCCGCGGAACCCGTTGGCGGCCGCGTCGGCGGCCGCGTGTGCCATGCACGCAAGCGAGCTCTTCATGTCGGACGCGCCGCGCCCCCACAAGCGGCCCTCCGCCACCACGCCGTCGAGCGGCGGGTACGGCCACAGAGACGCGTCGCCTACCGGCACCGTGTCGAGATGACCGTTCAGCATGACGATCGGTCCGTCGCCTCGCCGGATGACGCCGACGGCGTTCCCGGCCTCGTCTCGGTGGGCCGCGTCGAAACCGAGGTCCCGGAACGCGGACAGCATCACCTCGACGGCGGGTCCCTCGGCCCCGGACGGGCTGGGGGCTCGGATCAGGTCTGCGGCGAGCGTGAGGAGAGGATCGCGTTCCACGAATCAGCATCATACGAAGATTCTCAGCACCGACCGGTTCGGCTCCGTATCCTGTGCCCATGGATCGGGCTGAGAACCGCGACGCGCTCGCCGCCGCGGCGGCGAGCGGGGAGACGAGCGCGGCGACGAGCG
>CAZOTV010000048.1:4740-20294 GCA_964582795.1 uncultured bacterium | reverse complement strand
TCACGAACTGCGTGCCGAGGATGCTGGCCACGATGGCGATGGCGCCGAGGACCAGTGGGTAGATCACGAGGTTGGTGACCTCGCCGGTGCCCGGTAGGAGGTAGCCGAGGAACACCGCTCCGATGGCCGTCACGGCGTAGGTCTCGAACAGGTCTGCCCCCATGCCGGCGCAGTCGCCGACGTTGTCGCCGACGTTGTCGGCGATGACCGCCGGGTTGCGGGGATCGTCCTCGGGGATGCCCGCCTCGACCTTGCCGACGAGGTCCGCCCCGACGTCGGCCGCCTTGGTGTAGATGCCGCCCCCGACGCGCGCGAAGAGGCTGATGAGCGACGCCCCGAAGGCGAAGCCGACGAGCGGTTCCACCGGGTTCTCGAAGCCGAGCACGACGTCGAACAGCCAGAAGAAGCCGGACACGCCCAGTAGCGCCAAGCCGGCCACCGCGAGTCCCGCCACGGCGCCGCCGTTGAACGCGATGCGCAGCGCCCCGGCCAACCCGCCCCGCGCTGCTTGGGCGACACGCACGTTCGCCCGCACGGCAACGTTCATGCCCGCGTAGCCGCTGATGGCGGAGAAGAGCGCGCCGACCAGGAAGCCGATCGTCGTCCACCACCAGGTGACGCGGTCGTGCCCCGCGCTGCTCGTCATCGCCACGACGGCGAACACGGCGGCGATGATCGCGGCCACCACGGCGATGGTGCGGTACTGCCGGTTCATGTAGGCAGCGGCGCCCTGACGGACGGCATCGGAGATGTCGACCATGCGCTGGTCGCCCGTCGGCGCGGCCAGGATGCCGCGAGCCAACAGCACGGCCGCCACCAGGGCGGCCAGGGCGGCCAAGGGTACGAGGGTGATGACCAGATCCATGAGTCCTCCAACGTCGAGCCGGGTCGTTGTCCAAAAGACTACCCACATGCGCCGACGCACCCGTCCTGGGCGGTCGGCGCATGGTGGCGATTTCGCGCCGGCAAGTCTACCACCGCTATGCGCTCGCGGGTGGCGGTGTACCCGGTCGGCGGGCGTTCAGGACGCAGCATGCGCAGGTGTAGGCTGGATGCGGAGCGCCGCCGCCCGCGGCCGGGGCGCGAACGGATGCCGTATGGGCACGAGGCGCGTCGGCCGCACCGACCTAGCCGTACCGACCTAGGAGGAACCGATGCGCCCGCACCCCTTGGCCGGCCAACCCGCGCCGCGATCGTTGCTCGAGAACGTCCCACGCCTCGTCTCCGCCTACTACACGCTTCGTCCTGATCCGGCCGAAGCGGGCCAGCGGGTGTCCTTCGGCACGTCGGGGCACCGCGGGTCGAGCACGTCGGCGACGTTCAACGAAGCGCACATCCTGGCTGTCGCTCAAGCCGTGTGCGACTACCGCGCCCAGCGTGGCGTCGACGGGCCGCTGTTCCTCGGCGCCGACACGCACGCGTTGTCCGAGCCCGCCCTCACGACCGCGATCGAGGTGTTCGCCGCGAACGACGTTCACGTCGTCGTCGCGAAAGACCTCGTGCCCGTGCCCACGCCGGCGATCTCGCACGCCATCTTGCGGCACAACTTAGCGGCAGGCATGCGGGCCGACGAAGCCATCGGGTCGGCGGGGAAGGTGGCGTCCGGCACGCGCCGGGCCGACGGCGTCGTCATCACCCCTTCGCACAACCCACCGGGTGATGGTGGTTTCAAGTACAACCCACCCCACGGCGGGCCCGCCGGTTCCGACGAGACCGGTTGGATCGAGAAGCAGGCGAACGCCTACCTCGAAGCGTCGCTGCAAGGCGTGAAGCGGTTGGACCTCGCCAAGGCGCGCGCGAGCGGCGCGATGCGCGAGGGCGACCTGATCGGCCCGTACGTCGAGGACCTCGGCGCGGTCGTGGACATGCAGGCGATCAAGGAGGCCGGCGTGCGCATCGGCGTCGACCCGCTCGGCGGCGCATCGCTGCCGTACTGGGCGCCGGTGATCGACCGCTGGGGGATCGACGTGACGGTCGTGAACGACGCCATCGACCCCACCTTCGCGTTCATGCGCGTCGACCACGACGGCAAGATCCGCATGGACTGCTCGTCACCCTACGCCATGGCGGGGCTGATCGCGCTCCAGGACCGCTTCGACGTCGCGTTCGGGACGGATCCCGACGCCGATCGGCACGGCATCGTCACGCCGTCGGGTGGGTTGCTCAACCCCAACCACTACCTCGCGGTCGCGGTCGCGTACTTGTTCACGCATCGGCCTGACTGGCCCGCGACGGCCGCGGTCGGCAAGACGCTCGTCTCCAGCACGATGATCGACCGGGTGGCCGAGAGCCTCGGCCGGAAGGTCGCGGAGGTGCCCGTCGGGTTCAAGTGGTTCGTAGGAGGGCTCCTGACGGGGACGTACGGCTTCGGCGGCGAGGAGAGCGCCGGAGCGTCGTTCCTCCGCAAGGACGGAGGGCCTTGGACCACCGACAAGGACGGCATCCTACTCGGCCTGCTGGCGGCCGAGATCACGGCCATCACGGGGCAGGACCCGGCCGAACGCTACCGGTCGCTCACGGAACGCTTCGGCGAACCAGCGTACAGCCGGGTCGACGTTCCAGCTGACACGCGGCAGAAGGCGCTGCTCAAACGGCTCACGGCTGCAGACGTGCACGCGGAGCGGTTGGCAGGCGACAGCGTGGAAGCCATCCTCACGCGCGCCCCGGCGAACGACGAGCCGATCGGAGGTATCAAGGTGATCACACGGAACGGCTGGTTCGCCGCCCGGCCATCCGGTACCGAGGACGTGTACAAGATCTACGCCGAGAGTTTCCGTGGCCAGGAGCACCTCGCGTCGTTGCAGGACGAGGCGCGGGCCCTGGTGAACCAGGTCTTCGAGGAGGCGGGGACGTGACGCGACAACGCTCCAACACGTGGCTCGCGGTCGTCATGATCGGCGTGGGGGCGCTCGCGCTGGTCGGGAACGTCGGCTGGTTCGGCGCCCGCAGCGGTTGGGCCTGGGGCATCGGGTTCGGACTCGTCGGCGCTGCGTTCTTGGCGCTCTACGCGCGCGAGCGCGGGCTCTGGTGGGCGTTGTTCCCTGGTTTCGCCGCCCTCGGGCTCGCGGCCGCCGCCGTCGCGGGCAGCCTCGGCGGAGCGCTGTTCCTCGCTCTGGCGGCCGGCGCTTTCGTGGCGGTCTACCTCACGGATCGGCGGCGTGGGTGGGCCATCGTGCCCGGCGGTGTGCTGGCTACCCTGGCCCTGATGGCCCTGCTGGAGGCGATCTGGCCTCGCGCCGCGACCGACTGGCTGCTGTTCACCGGCCTGGCCGTCACGTTCGCCACCATGTACCTCCAGCCGGCCGGAAGCCGCCCGAACTGGGCGCTCCAGACCGCCATCGGCCTGGTGGTCCTGGCCGTCGTGGCGGCCGTGACGGGACGCCTGGTCGGGATCCTGGTGGCGATCGCGTTGATCGCCCTCGGCGGCTACCTGGCCTGGCGGGCGGGGTCGTGGTGGGGGCCGGAAGTGACGGCGTCGGAGGGGGTGCCGTCTTCGGGCACGCCGAGCGTGGGTCCGACGTCGCCTGCTAGCGCGCCGTCCTCGGGCACACCGCCACCGCCCGAGGGGGCCGTCTCGAAGCGGCGCCCGTGGTTCAGTCTTCGACGACGAGGGGGACGTTCAGGACCGGAACGGGACACGAACGGATGAGCGCGTCGGCGCGGCTGCCGAGTAGCAGCCCCGCCGCTGCCTGGTGGTGACGCAGGCCGATGGCGATGAGGTCGGCCCCGACCTCCTGCGCCAGCGGCGGAAGCACGCGCGCCGGGTTCCCTTCGCGCACGACGAACCGCTTGGCCGTTCCACCTGAGAGCGCCTCGAGCGCGTCGGTGACGTTGTGGATGTAGGAAGGATCGTCCTTCACCCTGACGTCGTCGACGACGTGAGCCAGCACCAACTCGATACCAGCGCCGGTCAGCTTCTTCGCGAAGGCGTAGGCGCCCTTCGAGGCTTCGCCGAAGTCGGTGGCGACGAGGATCCGACGCACCTTGGTGGTGGTGGACTCCTCGCGCACGGTGATGACGGGGATGGTGCTGCGGCGTACGAAGCGACCGGCGACACCACCGAGGAAGAACTGGTCGATGCGGTTGGCGCCGTGCGCGCCCATCACGACCAGGTCGAAGCGGTCCTGTAACGTCAGCAGTTCCTGTAGCGGATTGCCCCACATCAGCTCATGGGTGGCGTCCGGCGAGGATAGGTGGCTGAGCATGCCGCGAAGACGCTCGACTTCGGCCGCGCGTTCCTCCTCGATGCGGCGCGTGAGCTCCGGGTTCAGACTGTCCAGCTGCGGCCGGATGAAGCCGCGGCCTTCTTCGAAGCGCTGCTGCACGTGCACCAGGTGAAGCTCGCCGTCGAGCCGCTCGCGCAGGTCACGGGCGACGACCAGGGCCGACTGCGCCGTCTGGGAGAAATCGGTCGGGTGCAAGATCCGCATGCGCTACCTCCAGGCCCGCGCCTCGCCGCATGTCGGCCGGGCCCGGGCTGCTCACTCCATCATAGCCAGCGTCGGACGCGGGCCCCAAGCGCCTTCGCCTCCTTGGGCGGCCATCGTCGGCGGTTCTCCGACAGCATCTGTCGGTCGGGGGCGGATGCTTCGGCCGCGCACGGGCCGTAGCGTCGAGACGGGGACGATCGCCGTCGTCTTCCCGTGGCGCGCCGGCTCCGCTCGCGCCGGACGACCGTTGCAACGGTTCGATCGGGGCGTCGGCGTTGGTCACGGTTCCGGGCCGTTGCCGACACCGGAGGAGAGGAGCGCCGTGCGCATCTTGATCGCCTACGCCAGCCGCTACGGGTCGACCCGCGAGATCGCCGAGGCGATCGGGGACGTACTCGAGAAGCGGGGCGTACCCGCCGACGTGCGGTCCGCGGCCGAGGTGGCGAAACTCGAGGGCTACGACGCCGTCGTCCTTGGGAGCGCGTTGTACGGCGGCGGTTGGCTGGACGACGCCGTGGAGTTCCTTGAGAGTTTCCAGGAGGAGCTCGCGCGGCGCCCGGTGTGGGTGTTCTCGAGTGGTCCGACGGAGCCGGGGGATCCGGTAGCGGCACTGGGCGGGTGGCGCTTCCCTGAAGAACTCGAACCGCTGGCGGGAACCGTCGGTGTGCGCGACATGGCGCTCTTCGCGGGCAGGATCGACCCCGAGCAGCTGTCGATGCAGGACTGGCTCATCAACCGTTCGATGAGGGGAGCAGGGGGAGACTTCCGTGACTTCGCGCAGATCCGTGCCTGGGCCGCGGAGGTCGCGCAGGTGCTGCTGTCGGGGCCGGGCCAAAGCGACGGCCGGCCGGACGGACGCACGTGAATGGCGGAGGTGCGAAGGTCCGGAGTGCCGCCCGAGCCCGTCGTAGGCGGTTCTCCGACAAGGGCGTAGGCGACGCAGGGGAGGCGTACTCGGGCCAGGGCGCGTAGCATGATGCAAGAACGCACCGGGTTCGGTTCGAGAATCCCGACCCGGCCTGCTCCACGAAGACGAGGAGGTTGGACATGTACAAGCGCATCTTGATGCCGACCGACGGTAGCGCCTGCGCCGATCAGGCCATGGAGCACGGTCTCGAGCTTGCTCGGTTGATGAACGCCGAGGTGACGTTCCTCCACGTGCTCGAGAACCCGCTCACTTCGGGCTACGCGACACCGGAGACCTTGCCGTACTCGGCGCAGCTCTACCAGGATCTCAAGGACGCGGCCAACCAGATCCTCGAGCGCGCGTCCGAGCGCGCCGATAGCCTCGGCGTGAAGTCCTCCACCAAGTTGGTCGAGAACCGCGACCCGGTGCAGGCGATCCACGAGGCCGAGGAGGGTCACGACGCGGTCGTGATGGGTACCCACGGACGGCGTGGGTTCAACCGCTGGATGTTCGGCTCGGTCGCCGAAGGCGCGCTACGTCGTTCGCGCAAACCGTTCTTGCTGGTCCGCGCCGAGAGCAGCGAGGAGTGAGCTTGGCCGCGCCGAGGGTTCGGCAAGGCCGGACTTCACGGCCGACGGGGGCGGTGGGCGTGAGGCGAAGGAGGTTCGTGGATGCGTCACGTTGAGTCCGCCGAGGGCGAGCGGGTCCAGGTCCTGATCCCGCTGGACGGTTCGGCGTTCAGCCGCCAGGTCGTGCCCTACGTGCTGCAGGTATTGCACCCCGACGTTCACGAGTTGACGCTGATGCGCGTCACCGAAGCGCCGGAAGGGCACATCCCGATGCCGTCTCGACCTCTGGTGCTGGACGGTTGGATCATCGGAGAAGAGAGTCCGTCCGACGAGCCGCCCATCTTCCAGAGCCAGGTCGTCGAGGGGGCCGTCGCCAACCTGGAGGAGGAACTCCTGGTGGACGCCCGAGCCCTCGCCGAGGCGGGGTTCGTGGTTCATGCGGTGGTGCGCTTCGGGAACGCGGCCGAACAGATCATCGAGTTCGCGCGAGACCAAGGCTTCTCGTTGGTGGTGATGGCGACCCACGGACGGAGCGGTGTGGAGCGCGTCGTCTTGGGGTCCGTCGCGGGTTCCGTGCTCAGGCATCTGCATGTGCCGGTGATGATGGTCAGGCCCGTGCCCGAAGTCGCGGGTGAATCGGTGCCCGTCGAGCACGAAGCGCGCGTCGGCAACGTCGCGCCGGCCATCGAGCGAGGTTGACGGGCGCGGGCGGCGCTCAGGCCAGTTCAGCCGCGCCGAGCCCGCCGAGCCGTCGCCACACGTGATCATGGACGCCCCCCGCCTCCTTCCGACGGAAGCGACGAACGACCTCGACCCGGCGCACGAACGGGTGCGGGAGCTGGAGACGCTACGTCGCTTGGCGCGCAGCCTTGCCGACAGCCTGCAAGAGCGAGAGGTCCTGGAGCGGTCGTTGTCGGTCCTGACCGGTTCCGGTCGGTTCCGCTGCGCCGAAGCGTTGCTTCGTAGCGGCGCCACCGGTGCGTTCGCCCCGGTGTCGGCGGGCGCGCGCGTAGTGTGCGCCAGCGGCGAAGGGCCCTCGCTCACGGACTTGCTGGCGGTCGCAGAGGCGGCCGTAGCGGCGAGGGAGACGAGCACGCTGGCGGGCTGGACGGTGTTGCCTTTGAGCGAGCGCGCGTTGATCGCGGTAGCGAACGGGGGTGATGCTTCCGAGGCGTTCTTGGGGGCGGCGCAAGACCTGATCGCTGCCGGTATGAAGCGTGCACGCCTCCACAGGCGCCTCGCCGAGCGCGAGATGCAGCGTTCCCGCCTGCTGCAGGCGGTCCTCACCGCTCAGGAAGAAGAGCGCGGGCGCATCTCGAGAGACCTCCACGACCAGATCGGCCAGGCGCTGACGGCGATCGTGCTCAGGCTGGACGGGCCCTTCGACGAGGTCGGGCTGCGCGAGTTGAAGGAGCTCGCCGTCACGACCTTGGGGGACGTGCGGCGCATCGCGCTCGACCTGCGCCCATCGGTGCTGGACGAGCTCGGTCTGGAAGCCGCCATCCGGCGTCACGCGCGGGAGCTGCGGGAGCGCTACGGGGTCGACATCAGCGTGCTCGTGCGCCTGCCGCGCCGGTTGACGCGGCAGGAAGAGACGGTGCTCTACCGGGTCGCGCAGGAGAGCCTGACGAACGTGGTCCGGCATGCCAAGGCGACTACCGCGTCGGTGGTCGTAACGATGGCCGACGGCTTCGTGCAGTTGGTCGTCGAAGACGACGGCGTCGGGTTCGAGCCCGCCAGCCTCGTCCCCGCCGAGCAAGTGGGCCTGATCGGCATGCGCCAGCGTCTCGAGTTCTTGGGTGGCAGCTTGCGTGTCGAGTCCGCACCCGGGCGAGGCACCACCGTGCATGGGCGGGTGCCCGTCGGGTAGCGTAGAGCGTCATGTCTCGGCGCCCCATCCGCCTTCTTCTCGTCGACGACCACGCCATCGTGCGCGCCGGAGTGCGCATGCTGCTGAACGCCCACGACGCCATGGAGGTCGTGGCGGAGGCGGAGACCGCCGAAGAGGCGATCGAACACGCCGAGACCTGGGATCCCGACATCGTGTTGCTCGACGTGTCATTGCCCGGCATGAGCGGCATCGACGCGCTCGAGTCTTTGCGCCAGCACCTGCCGGAGGCGCGCTTCATCGCCTTGTCGATGCACGAAGACCCCGAGTACGTCCAGCGGTTCCTAGAGGCGGGCGGTTCGGGTTACGTTCCCAAGAGCTCGGTCGAGTCGCAGTTGGTCGACGCCATCCTGGCCGTCGCGCGAGGCGAGTACTACGCGCCCGCGCGACTACTGGCCGAGCTGGCTCGCGAACTCGCGCGGCCGGACCCGTACCGCAACGCCAAGCTCACCAACCGCGAACACGAGGTGGTACGCCAGATCGCCCGCGGCGCGACGTATCGCGAGATCGCCGAGGAGCTCGGCATCAGCGAGAAGACGGTCGCCACCTACCGCGAGCGCGCGTCCGAGAAGCTCGGTGTGAAGTCGCGCGCCGAGTTGGTTCGTTGGGCGCTGGAGCACGGTTTGTTGGACTAGGACCGGCCCTCACGAGTCGTCAGCGAACGAGCGCCCCGCACCGGCTCGTCGGTGCGGGGCGTTGGCGTGGGATGGGCCGCGGTACGGGGGTGCGAGGGAAGGGCCGTGACGATCTCGTCAGCGACGACCCCCCATCCTGTGCCGCATCTGCCACGTCCGTTCGGAGTCCCCGAAGCGGTCCCGCAGGGCGACGTCCCGACCCGCTCGTCCCAGGCCGAGGTGCATGCCGGCGCCGAGAAGATCGGGAGCGAAGCCGCCGGCGGCGGTGACGCGACCGAGGTCGCGTGCGTACGCGCCGTAGCGCAGGATCGCCGTCGCGTCGGGGTACGTTTCGACGAGGGTGAGCACATCGTCACGCAGCGCTTCGCTCTCGCGCGCCAGCGCGATGCGCTCGTCGAGCACCGCTTGGAGGGCGAGCAACTGCGCCACGTTCGCCGGTTCGCCGGCCTCGAGCGCCGCAACGCGGGCCTCGAGCGCCTGGGTCTGCAGGGCCTGCGCCCGGGCGCGGAGTTCGTCGACGCGGTCCAGCAACACCGTGGCGTCCGCGCGCGCCTCTTCGGGTAGCTCGTTCAGCAACTCGAGTCGAAGGGCCTGCTGCCGCAAGGCGGCGGCCTCCGCGGCGCTGGCGGCCGCGTCCGACGTCGCGTTCGTGTCCTGCGCCGTCGCGAAGACGAGCGTGACGGCAGCGAGGAGGGCAGCGGTGATCCTCCAGGCGTTCGGGCGAAGGGAGATGTGGGTACGGGTTCGCATGGCGTCGTTCCCCTTTCGGAGCAGGCGGGCGTGGATGTGGCATGATTCGCGCGTAGCCCTACCGAAGAAGAGGATGGCGGACCCCTTCGCACGCTCGGAGGAGGCTTCGTGCAGGTCGGGTGCAGCCGGCGGAAGCGACGCGCAACACGCGCCTGCACCGAATCTGCATCGGCTCTCCATAGGGCATGGCGACGCCGGCGCTACCATGGCCGCATGACGCCCGATGGCGGAGGCGGCGCCGGTCGACGCGCCCGTGGCACCATCCTGGTCGTGGAGGACGAGCCCATCATCGCCGAGACGTTGGAGGCGTACCTGCGTCGCGAGGGGTACCGCACCGAACGTGCCGGTGACGGTAGGCGCGCGCTCGAGCTCTTCCGCGCGGTGTCGCCCGACCTCGTCCTGCTCGACTTGATGCTGCCCGAGGTGGACGGCTGGGAGGTCCTGCGTGCCATCCGGGCCGAACGTCCGACGCCCGTGATCGTCGTGAGCGCGCGTTCGGACGAAGTGGATCGTCTCGTGGGTCTCGAGCTCGGCGCCGACGATTACGTCGTCAAGCCGTACAGCTTCCGGGAGGTGACGGCCCGGGTGCGCGCCGTGCTGCGTCGTAGTTCGGCACCGAAGTCCGACGTGGCCCGGCTGGCGGTCGGACCGCTCGTGGTGGAAGTCGACAACGTCCGCGCGCTCGTGCACGAGCGCCCTCTCGGGCTGACGGCCACGGAGTTCCGGTTGCTTGCAACGCTGGCCGAGGCGCCAGGGCGCGTCTTCTCGCGGCCCGAGTTGATCGAGCGCTGCATGCCGGAGTCGGACGCGGTCGACCGCACCGTCGACTCCCACATGCGGAACCTTCGGCGCAAGCTCGCCGACGCGGGAGCGGAGAAGCTCGTGGAGACGGTCCGCGGGATGGGCTACCGCTTGGCCGCGGCGACATGAGCAGGCTCGCCGTTCGGATCGGGGTCGCCGTCGCGGCGGCGGTGCTGTTCACGGCCGTCGTGCTCGTCGCCGTCGATCTCGCGATGCTCGGGCGCCAGCAGGCGTCGCTGCCCGACGAGGTGCGGCCTCGGTCGTTCCTGGTCGTGCCGTGGCGCGGCACCCCGACGGTGGTGGGTGTGCTGTCCCCCGCCGAGCTACGGCGCATGCGGGAGGCGGCGCGAAGCGGAGGAACGAACGAACTCGCGTTCTCGACCGTGCAGCTGCGGGACCTGGTGGAGGCGCTGATGGCGCGCAGGACCGGCGGCCTCTTGCTGGCTGCGCTGGCCGCGGCGACGGCCGGCGTGCTGGTCGCTGCTTGGTTGAGCCGCCGCATCGCGTTGCCCATCAGCCGCGTCTCCGGCGCGGCCGCGCGCGTCGCCGCGGGCGACCTGAGCGCGCGCGTGGAGCTGCCGCCTTCCCTCGCGAGCGCCAGGGACGAGACGGCGCGGCTCGCCCACGACTTCAACGCCATGGCCGAAGGGCTCGAGCGCTTGGAACACGAGCGTCGCGCGTCGATCGCGGACATCGCCCATGAGCTCCGCACGCCGCTCACGATCCTCCGCGGGCGGCTCGAAGCCGTCGAGGACGGGATCGCACCCCTGGAGATGACGGAGATCCACGGCCTGCACGCGCAGACCATGGTGCTCAGCCGCTTGGTGGAGGACCTGCGCACGCTGTCCTTGCTCGAAGCGGGGCGGCTCACGGTGCACGCTCGGCGGGTCGACCTTGCCGAGCTGGTGCGGACCGCCGCCGACGGCTTCCGGGGGCGCGCCGATGACCTGGGGATCGCGCTGCGGGTCGAGGCACGTGACGGGGTGGTGGCCGACGTCGACCGCGAGCGCCTCGGACAGGTGATCGCGAACCTGATCGACAACGCCTTGCGTCACACGCCGCGAGGTGGGGGCGTGCGGGTCACGGTGGTGGATCGTGACGACGCGATCGAGCTGGTCGTCGCCGATAGCGGGCCGGGCGTGGCTCCGGAGGAACGCGAGCGGGTGTTCGCGCGGTTCTACCGCGTCGACAAGAGCCGTCACAAGGACGGTGGCGGCAGCGGCCTTGGCCTCGCCATCGTCAAGGCGATCGTCGAGCTGCACGGCGGAACCGTCATGGTTCGGGACGCTCCGGAAGGCGGTGCGGCGTTCGTGGTCCGCTTGCCGCGCGCGACCTGACGAACGGTCGCCTGCCTCGGTGGTGTCGCGGCGCCCCGAAGGTCGACGTCCGCCGGGCGGCGGTTCGTTCGGTGCGCGATCAGCCGCGCCGGATCCGCTCCATGATGCGCTCGCTGCGGCCGTGCATGCCCTCGAGGCGCACGTCGAGGCCGCGAAGGCGTAGACGCGTCTCCAGGTCGTGCAGCATCATCAACGCCGAGAAGTCGATGCGGCCCAAGTGCGTGGCGTCGATCACCACGCAGCTCACGCCGGCCAACTGGCTCTCGATGCGGTTCAGCACCTTCTCCAGCGCCTGGGTGGAGCCGAACCACAACACCCCGTCAAGTTCGACGCGGATGGTGCCGTTCGAGCGCTCGAAGCGCACGCCGAGCTGGGCTTCGCGGTAGAGGTGCGTGAACAGCGCCAACGAGATCCCGAGGATCACGGCGTAGTCGACGCGCGGCGCCAGCACCAGCGTCAGCACGAAGGTGCCGAGCGCGGTAGTGGCCTGCAGGCGGGCGACGCGCCAGAGCCGGAACAACGACCGTAGGTCCAGCAGACTCCAGGCCGCGGTCATGACGATCGCCCCGAGCACCGAGCGGGGCAACGATTCGAGCACGCCCGCGAACGGGAAGAAGGCCAGCACCGCCAGGCCCGCCACGGCGCCGCTGAGCCGGGTGCGGCCGCCTGCCTGACGACCGAGCGCGGAGCGCCCGAAGCTCCCACCGACGGGGAAGCCACGCACCAGGCCCGCAACGACGTTCGCGATCCCCTGCGAGATCAACTCTCGGTCGGCGTTCCACGGGCGGCTGCGTTCGGCGAAGGTGCGGGCGATGGCCGCCGGCTCGGCGAACCCGACGATGGCGATGACCGCCGCGCCGAGCGCGAGGTCCGCGGCGCGCGCCCAACGGAAGTCGAGGTTGGGCAGCGGCAGCGACGACGGCATCTCGCCGACCAAGGGCCCGAGGTTGCCGAGCCAGTGCGACAGGGCGAGGCCCGCGGCGACGGCGAGCAGTGTGCCGGGGATCAACGGTGAGATGCGCCGCGAGCCCCGCACGAGCACGAGCGTGAGAACCGCCAGCGCGACTGCGCCGAGGTTCCAAGCCGCGGGATCGCGCGCGGCTTGCCAGGCCGCCGACCACACGGCCCGGCGGCCTGGATCGACCCCCAGGACGCTGGGGATCTGTGAAGCCACGATGAGCACGGCGGCGCCGCTGGTGAAGCCGCGCAGCACCGGGAGGCTCATGAAGTACGCGATCGCGCCGAAGCGCAGGGCTCCGATGGCGATGCGCAGAACGCCCACCATCAACGCCAGCAGCGCGGCCATCTCGACGTACGCGGTGGATCCCGGCGGCACCAGCGACGACAGGATCCCCAACGTGAGTAGCGACGCCAGGGCCGTCGGGCCCGTCTGAAGGTACGGGCTCGACGCGAACGCTGCGGCCGCCAAGGGAGGGAAGATGGCGGCCACCAACCCTGCGCTGGGAGGCAGCCCGGCCAGCGCGGCGTACGCCACCGACTGCGGGATGAGCACCAGCGCGACGGTCAAGCCGGCGACGATGTCGTCGAACGGCGGTCGCAGCCGTCGCGCGGAAGGGCGCGATGGTGCGTTGGGGCGGGCGACCTTGGGCGGTGGTCCGGCAGGAGCCGCCCCCGAACGATCGGGGTCGCTGGTGCCGCCGGCGTGGTCGCTCACGCCCCCTACCGTACTCCTAGCCCTTCAGGCGCTTCCAGAGCGCGCCACAGAAGCCACCGAACCCGGCCTCCGGCGCACCGCCCCAGAGCGCGTCGATGGTGGCCGAGAGGATCACGGTGGTCCAGCCGGAGTCGGTCACCAGGCCCATGTTGAGCGCCGAGTTGAGCTGGCCGCACACGAGGTTGAACATGCACTCGGCCAGTTGCGGCTCGACGCCGGTCTCCCCACGCAACGGCATGGTGACGGCGAGGCCGAGACACTGCGCCATGGCCGCGTACTGGTTGATGACCGCACGAAGCTGCAGGACGATGGCGGTGATCTCGTTGTACTCGGTCATCGCCTGACCCCAGCCGCGGTCGCCCATGCCGAGAGTCGCGCCCGTGACGGGATCGAAGCGCCACCAGCCGACGGCGTCCGCGCCGCCTACCGGCACCACCGCGAACATCCCCGCCTCGAGGTCGGCCAGGACGCGCGCGCTCAGGTCCGGGTCGAGCCCGGGCGCCACGGCCGTAAGCTCCGACGCGTCCCGAACGAGGCGCCACGGGCGCCCTGCGGCCAGGTCGCGCGCGAACGCCTCGGCCACCGCGGCCGGCCCCGTGGGAGCGGCGCTGGGATCGGTGATCGGACCGCGGCGCTGCAGCTCGGCCTCGAGTACGGTGTCGCGCACGCCTTGCTCGACGAGGTGTCCGCGCGACGCGCCGCCGCCGTCGAGGGTATCCAGCGTGGCGCCGGGCACGTGAACCAGGTCGTACGACCCCGTGACGCGAAGCGAGGTGTCGAACCCGTGGTGGTACGCCGCCACGAGCGCTCCGTCGAGGTACCCGGGCGACAAGGCAGCACGCTGCTGGGCGAACCACGCCAGCGGCCCGTAGAGGTCGGCCATGTCGTTCAGGCGGTCGCGGATCTCCGTCGGATCGGCGTCGGCGCGGTTCTGGTAGAGACTCGTCCACGCCTCGCGCTGCGCCAAGAGGCGCGTCGCGGCGGTGGCGATGACGGCCTCGGGCGCCAGAGCCGCCGGCGCCACCAGCACCTCCGTCTCGCCCGCCAGCGCCACGGCGCGAACGAAGGCCGCCGAGTCGTCGACCGTCACCTCCGTCTGGTCACGGCGCGCGGCGGCGCCGACGAGGTCGAAGACCTCCCGACGCTCGGTCTGCGTTCCCCGGCCGGGCGTCACGACGTCGAACTCGAGCCACAACGCCGTGAGGGCGCCAGCCGGTTCGTCGCCACCGCCCCCGAAGCCGCCGAACATCCCACCGATCCCGCCGCCGAGGCCGCCCACCGCGCCGGCGTCGCCGCCCGCGGGTCGGTCGCCGATGGTGCCGTCGGCTTCGATGCGCAGGCCCGCGATGCGGGCGTCACCGATCGAGAGGATCGGGTCCCACGCCGAGGTGGCGGCCAGGGCGTCGCGTAGGGTGTCGAGCGGCGCCGTGATCCCGAAGAGGTCGAGGTCTTCGGGCCAGTCGACCGGCTGGGCCGCGAAGCCGATCTGCTGGCCGAAGCCTTCGGCAGCGAGGATCTCGGTGGAGAGGAGCTCGTGCTCGGTGAGGGCCTCACCGTCCCACGTCTCGGCGATGGCCCGGATCGTCACGCGGTGCAGCCGGTCTCCGCAGGAGAGGTCGCGGCAGGCGCCGTCCACGGCGGCCAGTTGCCGCAGGTCGGTGAGATCGAAGCGCAGCTCGGCCTCGGCGAGGCGGTCGCCCGGCGCGGCGTCGGGCAACGTCGGATCGAGGTCGAGCCAGGCGCCATCGACGTTCACCTGAACCCACCAGTGATCGGCCAGGAGATCGTCCGTCTGGAGCGCCTCAACGTCGACGTCGGGCAACAGACTCAGGAGGGCACGGCTCTGCTGCTCGGTGGCGAGGGTCACGGCGCGCTCGAGCGCCGCGCGGTCGGTCTCGGCGAGGGCCAGGCGATCGGCGACCACCGTCTCGTCCATCCCGAGGGTGTCGGCGGCGCGCTCGGCCAGGAGCTCGATGCTCGGCTGAGCGCGGGCAGCGCGTGCGTCGGCGGGAAGGCGCAACGCGCCGGCGGCGCGCTCGAGCCCGGACTCGTCCAGCGTTCCGTGCACCAGGACGGTGTCGTAGCCGGCCGCGCCGAGCATCGCCCGGAGCAGCGTGGCGCGGTCGAGCGCGTTGCCGACGCGGTCCATCAGCACGCCCGCCGGGCCGCGCAGCGCCCCTCGGTACGGCACGTACCCGGTCTCGTCGCGCACCCAGGCGAACACGGTGGCGACGTCCGGCGAGGCGCCGTCGTCGCCGCCTGTCATCAGCGCCAGCGCAGCGCTCAGGTCGATGCGGTCTTGCGGGAGTTCGGCGAGCGCGTTCTCGAGCGTGGCGAAGAGCGTGTCGGCCGGCGGGGGTTCCTGAGCCGCGGCCGCGCCGCCGAGAAGCGCGACGAAAGCGATGACCGCCATCGAGCACCGCGCGGTGGTGGCGCGAAGTCGTGTGGCGCGGCGTCTAGCGCTGTGAGGTCGTGTGCCGCGAGGTCCTGCGGCGCGAGGTCCTGCAGCGCGTTCCCGGGACCGGCCGGACGGCTGCCCGCACGCGAGCGAAGTCGGTTCCT
>CAZOTV010000048.1:0-4640 GCA_964582795.1 uncultured bacterium | reverse complement strand
GCGCGTTCCCGGGACCGGCCGGACGGCTGCCCGCACGCGAGCGAAGTCGGTTCCTTGTCGTGCATGTCGGGGTTCCTTCCCTACGTGACCGGCGCGGATGAAGCGGGTCGGCGACACTCTACGGCAGCAGCGCCTGCTTGGGAAGTCCTCTCCGGCCGGTGTGTAGCGGGCGCGTGCGAGTGGTGTGTCCGGAAGTTCCCGACACGGCGAGTCCGTGCTTGGCTACGGTCGGCCTTCGTGGGCCCCGGTAGCGTGAGAAGACGCAGGCCGAGGGACGGGACCGGCTCGCTCCCCGCTTGCCAGAAGGAGGACGACATGCGGTTGCAGGGCAAGGTCGCGCTCATCACGGGCGCCGGTTCGGGAATGGGTCGCGCCATGGCGGTGCGTTTCGCCGCCGAGGGCGCCAAGGTCGTCGCTGCCGAGTGGAACGAGAAGACGCTGCACGAGGTCGTCGAGACGATCCGCGGCCAGGGCGGCACGGCGCACGGCGTGCAAGGGAACGTGGCCGATCGGGAAGCGGCCGAAGGCATGGTGCAAGCCGCGCTCGACACCTACGGGACGCTCGACATCCTGATGAACAACGCCGGTGTCATGGACGTGAACCAAGGTGTGGGCGAACTGGACGACGAGACGTACCGCCGCGTGATGGGCATCAACGTCGACGGCCCCGTGTTCACCAGTCGCGCCGCGGTGAAGCACATGGCCGAGGTCGGTCACGGCGTGATCGTCAACTCGGCCAGCGTCGCCGCGGTGAGCGGGGCGGCGGCGGGCGCTGCGTACACCATGTCGAAGCATGCCGTCATCGGCCTCACGCGCAGCACGGCGTACGTCTACGGTCCCAAGGGCATCCGTTGCAACGCCATCATCATCGGCGCCGTCAAGACGAACATCCAACAGAGCGTCGACATGTCGAAGATGGACCCGTACGGCTCGCAGCGCTTCCAGGCGTACTACGGACTCATCCCGGCGCAACTCGAGCCGGAAGACGTGGCCAACGTCGGGCTGTTCTTGGCGTCGGACGAGGCGAAGATGGTGAACGGCGCCCTCGTCGAAGCCGACGGAGGCTGGCGAGCGGCCTGAGCCAGGGGTCCGTCGTCGGTCAGCGAACGTCGGCGGTACGGTTCACCGCGATCGGCTTGGACCCGCCGCGCCGTGACGTTCGGGCAGCAGTCTCCGGTGGCCCCGTCGCAGCGGACACCGGCGGAGGAGACACGGGTGTCGTCCGGCCGCAGCACCGGCCGGACGACGCGTGTCGCGCCCCCGGGCGCGGCTCGTGCAGTAGGCTCGCAACGTGGGTAGGAACTCGAGCCGCGGTCCCGGTCGCGGGATGGCGCGCACCGCCTCGCGTGCCCAACGCCTGAACGACTTGCGCGATCAGTTGCGGATGCGGCCGCGCAGCGTCGTCGAACTCGCGGCTGCGCACGGCACCAGTCGCCGCACGATCGAACGCGACCTGCGCACGCTCGAACGCGAGATGGGCGTCGACCTCCGCTCCGACGGTCGCGGTCGTTGGCACTCACCGGCGCGGCCCTCGGCGCTCAACGAGGTCGAGGCGCTCGCGGTGTACAGCGCCACCCGCCTGCTCCTTCACACCGGCGTCGGGGAGAGGCACTACCGCGCCGCGCTCGAGAAGCTATCGCTGCAGGTGCCCGAACCGGCGCGCGGCGTGCTGCTCAGGAGCGTCGACGAGCTGTCGTCCGCCCCGGAGGACCGCGTGCTCGACCTGGTAGCGCAGGCGTGGTTCCAGCAGCGCGTCCTGGGGTGCGACTACTACTCCGCGTACTCGGGCGACACCAAGCCGCGCCGGCTGGAGATCTACTTCTACGAGTTGAACCGGCGCAACCTCGAGCCGTACGTACTGGCCTTCGACCGGAGCGGTCGGGAACGGGTGCTGGTGTTCAAGCTCGCGCGGATGCGCAACGTGCGCCTCCTCGACGACGTCTACGAGATCCCGCCCGGCTTCGACCCGGCGGCGCATCTCGACGGGTCGTTCGGCATCCTGGCAGGGCGGCAGGTCGAAGTGTTGGTGCGAGCGTCGCCCAAGGTGGCCGCTCGGATGGCCGAGAGCGGCGACCGCAACGTGCAGGTGGGCGAGGCGCTCGCCGGCGGCGACCGTGTCGTGCGCGTCACCGGGACGCTCGACAGTGAAGGGCGCGCCATGGAGCTGCTGCCATGGTTGCTGGGTTGGGGCGGGTCGATCGAGGTGATCTCGCCGCGCGCGGTCCGCGAGCAGGTGCAGGCCGAGTTGGCCTCGGCAGCGTCGAACTACGATGCTTGATCCGGTAGCCCCGGCCGACGCGGCGCTGGACGACGTGGTAGCGCTTCTGAACGCCTTGATCGCGATCGACTCGGTGAACCCGGACCTCGACCCGAGCCGACCAGGCGAAGGCGAGATCGCTGCCTTCGTGGCGGCTTGGGGAAGGGCGCGTGGGCTCGAGGTGACGGTCGTCGAGGCCCGGCCCGGCCGGCCCGCGGTGCTGCTGCGCGCGGCGGGTCGCGCCGCTGCCGGACCCGCGCAAGGCGCGGTTGGGCCCGTGACTGGGCCGGTCGTCGCCGCGACCGCCCCGGACAAGGTCGGTGGCCCCTTGGCTCGGGCGCTCTCCCGACCCCGGACGCTCGTGCTCAACGCGCACACGGACACCGTCGGCGTGCACGGCATGGAGGCGCCGTTCGTGGCCAGGGCCGAGGTGGGCCGCGTGTACGGGCGCGGGGCCATGGACATGAAGGCGAGCCTGGCGGTGTGCATGGTCGCCACGGCGGCAGCGGCCCGGCAGGGCCTGGTGGGTGACGTGGTGCTCATGGCCGTCCCCGATGAGGAGCATGGCAGCACGGGCACCGAAGCGGCCCTGTCCGCTCTCGCGCCGCTGCTGGCCGAGCGTCGCGCGGGACGCGCGGAGGTGTCGGCGATCGTCACCGAGCCCACCGACCTCGCGCTGCATGTAGCGCACCGTGGCTTCGCGTTGTTCGACGTGGTGCTCACGGGCCTGGCGTCCCACACCTCGAAGCCCGATCAGGGCGTCAACGCGCTCACCCACCTGGGTCGCGTGCTGCATGAGGTCGAGGCGCACGACGCGCGCTTGCGGCAGCGGGTACCGCACCCGCTGCTGGGCCACGGCTCGTTGCAGCCCGTGCTCGCCGGCGGAGGCGAAGAGCTGTTCACCACCCCGGCACGGGCCCATGTGACGCTCGAGCGCCGTACGCTCCCCGGCGAAGGTGCCGCCGCCGTGCAAGCCGAGATTCGCGAGGTGCTGGCGCGGGCGGGCACAGGCGACGTGTCGTTCGCCGCAACGCTCACGCCGGGCGTGGCACGCGAGCCGTTCGAGGCCGACCTCGACGCGGGCATCGTGCGCATCGTCCGTGACGCCGTCGCCGAGACGACGGGATCGCCGCCGGCCCTGCTGGGGGCGCCGTACTGGACGGACGCGGCGTTGGTGGCCGCGGCCGGCGTGCCGACCGTGTTGTTCGGCCCCGTCGGCGGAGGCATCCACCGCCCCGACGAGTGGGTGGACGTGGCCAGCGTGCGAACGATGCTTCGCGTGTTGGGGCGCGTCATCCGGCGCTACTGCGGTTGACGCCGGTCCAGCTCGGCGTTCGCGTGGTCGCGCGTGCTGACGGGTGGTACCTTCCGGCATGGACCTGATCTGCCTCGCAGCGGGAAAGGGCACGCGGATGGCGGCGCTCGGCCGGTACCTGCAGAAGTGCATGTACCCGGTCGGGCTACGGCCCTTCCTGGAACACACGCTGCTGCAGTTGCACGCCAGCCGCCTGTGGGAACAGGCGGGGCGCCTCGCCCTGGTCGTCGGTCATCACGAAGACCAGGTACGCAGCTACTTCGGCGCGGAGTGGCGTGGCCTCCCGATCACCTACGTGCGGCAACCGGAGCTGTTGGGAACGGGCAACGCCTTACGGCTCGCCGCCGACACTCTGGAGCCCGATGCCTCGGTCGTGGCATGGCAAGCGGACCTCTTCGTACCCCGCCAACTGTTCGACGCCCTGGGCGAGCATCCGCTGTCCACGGTGGTGACGCTCGGACCGGGTCATCCGAGCGAGTCCCCGAGGCTCCTGGCGAGCGTCGCCGGCGACCGGGTGACACGGGTGTGGGACGGCGAAGGTCCGCTGTACGACATCGGCGCCTGGAAGCTCGCGCCCGAGGTGCTGGCGCGGCTCATGGAGG
The DNA here is from genome assembly GCA_964582795.1 of uncultured bacterium. GTDB lineage: Bacteria > Deinococcota > Deinococci > Deinococcales > Trueperaceae > CAZACZ01. The sequence goes on along the minus strand of CAZOTV010000048.1, from coordinate 466 downwards.
TCCGGGCCGAGAAGGGCGAGTACCGCATGCTCCCGAACCTGCAGCGCTGCATGGACGACGGCACTCCGGTGGGGCACGTGACGGCGCGCGAATGGGTGCATCTCGGTGGGACGCTGCCGTCGCCGGAAGCGAACGTGCGCGCGGTGGTGGAGCGGCTCTGGCGTGAAGACGAGGTGGCCGTGTGATCGTCGCACGCACGCCGCTGCGCGTGCCATTCGCCGGCGGGCTGACCGACTTGGCCCCCTACGCCAAGCGCTTCGGGGGCGAGACGGTGAGCGCCACCATCGACGCGTACGCGCGCGTGACGCTGGCACCGAGCCTCGACGGCCGGTTCGAGGTGGTTGCGGAAGGGCAGATGGAACACGCCTCGAGCGCGGGCGGCGTACGCCATGAGTTGGTGCGCGAAGCGCTGGCCAGCGTCGATCCGGCGCACCCTCCGGTGCGCTTGGCGATCTGGAACGACCTG
>CAZOTV010000047.1:4480-21268 GCA_964582795.1 uncultured bacterium | reverse complement strand
AATCGTCCCAACATTCACATGCGGCTTCGTACGCTCGAAAACACCCTTCGCCATGTCGACAACATCCTTTCGCGCGCCTGCGCGCATCGTTCTGTGCTCGCCTCGCGGCGGCAGCCGGACCGAGCCGTGGCGCCCGAGCGGCGTTCACGGTTCGATCCGGCATGCCGGGACGGATTTGGAGCTCGTGGACGGGATTGAACCGTCGACCTCTCCCTTACCAAGGGAGTGCTCTACCCCTGAGCTACACGAGCCGGTGCCGGCCCTGGTTCCCACGCGGACGCCCCCATCCGGGAACGCACCGCCGATCACACGCGGGCGCACCACGAGGGAACGCACCGCACTACCACGTGCGCCGCTCGGGCACACACCGCGCCGTCACCATCTGGCTTCGGCTCGGCTTCGCGGCTGGAGCGGGAGACGGGATTCGAACCCGCGACATTCAGCTTGGGAAGCTGACGCTCTACCAACTGAGCTACTCCCGCGCGCAGGGAACCGAGGTTCCCTCGGGCTTCGCGGCTGCGACCGCCCCGGCCGGGCCGAGCACGGATGGGTCCGTGTCGACCGCGACCGCCGCGTCTGGTGGGCAGGGCTGGATTCGAACCAGCGTAGGCATAAGCCAACGGATTTACAGTCCGTCCCCTTTAACCACTCGGGCACCTACCCGCGTTCCGACGCGACCGGCGAGCCGCGGCGTGGAGCCACCCATCGGAATCGAACCGACAACCTTCCGATTACAAGTCGGATGCTCTACCGATTGAGCTAGGGTGGCAGCCGAGCCACGAACCCGAATAGGTAAGCTATCACGCGCCGCAAAGCGTGTCAACAGCCGTCCTGGACGGCGTAGCCGCGTTTCGCGACGGACCGTTGTCCGGCCGGTACGCCGGCGCACGCGGCCGCGTCCCGGACCCTGCTACCATGACCTATGACTGGAGGCTAGTCGATGCCGAAGATCGGTTCGTTGGGGATCGCCGAGTTACTGATCATCCTGGTGGTGGTGCTGCTCATCTTCGGGCCGCGACGGCTGCCGGAGATGGCGAAGGGCCTGGGTCAGTCGGTGCGCGAGTTCCGCCGCGGTCTGCGCGACATGCGTAAGGACATCGACGACGACGGCGCCGACGAGAAGGCGCAGGCGGCCGGTGTCTCCACCGCCGCCACCGCCGAGGGCGAGAAGGCTACGAAGAGCGCGCCTTCGACCTCCGACGACGCCTGAGGTTCGTAGCGAGAGCGCGGCGGGAGCGCCGTGACCCTCATCGAGCACTTCGAGGAGCTGCGCACGCGGCTCTTCATCGCGCTCGGAGCCTGGATCGTGGCTTCGGGCGTTGCCTTCGTGTTCCGGTTCCGCATCCTCGAGTGGATGCGCGAGCCCTTGCCGCCTTCCATGACGCTCAACTTCTTCGCGGTGCTGGAGCCGTTCACCGTCTCCATGCAGATCTCGTCCTTCTTCGGCCTGGTCCTGGCCGCGCCCGTACTGATCGGCCAGATCTGGGGTTTCGTCGCGCCCGGCCTCTACCGCGAGGAGCGTCGCTACGCCGTACCCTTCGTCTTCTTCGCGGCGGTGGCGTTCGCCGCGGGTGTAGCGTTCGCCTACTACGTCGTCCTTCCCATCACCATCCCCATCCTCCTGGGGTTCCTCGGCGGCGAGGCGCAAGGGCTGCTCTCCATCGGCCGGTACATCTCCACCATCCTGATGCTGATGGGGGTGTTCGGACTCATGTTCGAGATGCCGGTGCTCGGCTTCCTCTTCGCCCGTATCGGCCTGATCCGCGCCGAGCCGTTGGTGCGCAACCGGCGCTGGGCGATCGTGATCGGCCTCGGCGCCGCCGCCGTGCTGACGCCCACCGGCGACCCCTTCAACCTCGCCCTGGTCGCCATCCCGCTCATCGTGCTGTTCGAACTGACGATCCTGGTCGTGCGCGTCTCGCAGCGTAGGATGGACCATGCAAGAGAGGATCCAGAGCCTACGGGCACGTATTGACGACCTGAACCTGCGGTTGCTCGACCTGCTGTCGGAGCGGGCGCGGATCGCTAGCGAGATCGGCGCGATCCAGAGCGAAGCGGGACACTCCCAGTACGACCCGGTGCGTGAGCAAACCATGCTCGACGCGCTGGTCGCCGCCAACCGCGGACCGTTCGATGACGCGACGGTCAAGAGCCTGTTCAAGCAGGTCTTCCAAGCCAGCATGCAGCTCGGCGAGGCGCAGGAGAAGCGCAACTACCTCACGTCGCGCGCGACCCGCGAGGAGGACACGGTCGTCTTCGTGGGTGACGTGCCGATCGGCAGCAAGCACGCGCCCGTGTTGGTCGCAGGACCATGCGCCATCGAGTCGGCGGAGCAGGTGGAAGCGGTGGCGCGCCATGTCGCGTCGCGCGGCGTGAAGCTGTTCCGAGGTGGCGCGTACAAGCCCCGCACCGACCCGTACAGCTTCCAAGGGCTCGGCGAGGAGGGCCTGCGGCTCGGCCGCGAGACCTGCGACCGTCACGGCCTTCACTTCGTCAGCGAGATCATGAGCACGGTAGACCTCCCGCTCTTCGAGGAGTACGTCGACATGATCCAGATCGGTGCGCGCAACATGCAGAACTTCAACCTGCTGCGGGTCGTGGGGCGAAGCTCCAAGCCCGTGCTCCTCAAGCGCGGCTTGTCCGCCACGGTCGAGGAGTGGGTCATGGCCGCCGAGTACCTGCTCCACGAAGGGAACACGCAGGTCGTCCTGTGCGAGCGCGGCATCCGTACCTTCGAACGCTACACGCGCAACACGCTCGACGTGTCGGCCGTTGCCCTGGCGAAGCTCGAGACGCACTTGCCGGTGCTGGTCGACGTGACCCACTCGGGCGGCCGGCGCGACCTGCTGGTTGCGCTCACGAAGGCGGGTCTGGCGGTGGGCGCCGATGGCATCATGGTGGAGGTGCATCCCAACCCCGCCGTCGCTCTCTCCGATCAGAAGCAGCAGATCGACTTCGCCGCCTTCGACCGCTACCTCGACGACACCGGCTATCACGCCAAACTCAGCGAGAAGCGCGTCGAGCTGTACGGCTTCTGAGGCCCTGACGTGCCCGGCCTCGACGACCTGCTCGGCTTCGTCTTCCGCGCGGTCGACGTGGCGCCCGCCTACGAAGACGACCGCTGCCTGGTCGTCAAGCGGGGACGCTCGGCCTGCCGCGCCTGTCTCGACGCTTGCCCGCACGACGCCGTCCGTATCGGCCGGCGCGTCGAGATCGATGCCGTCGACTGCACCGGCTGCGGGCTCTGTGTCCAGGCGTGCCCATCCCAGGCGCTCGAGGCGTCCCCACGCTACGAGCCGGGCACGTCGATCCGCTGCTCCAAGGTGCCCGGCGAGGCGCAGAGCGTGCTCTGCCTGGCGCGACTCTCCCCTACCGACGTCCTGCGTCTCGGCGGCCGCCACGACGAGGTGACCCTGGTGCACGGCGAGTGTGAGGGGTGCGCCATCGGCTCCGCCGCGGTTCCGGCCGTCGTGAACGAGGTGGCGCGCGACGCCGCTGCGCTGGCGAGCGCCCGCGGTCGGCCCCTGAGCGTCCACGTCGAGGCCAAGACACGGTTCGACGGCGATCGTTCCCCCGATCGCGTCAGCCGCAGGTCGCTGCTGACCGGCGGCCTGCGTAACGCCCAACGCAGTGCCAGCGCCGCGCTCGAACCGTTGGAGCGCCTGTTCCCCGCCCCGAAGACGGGCGGCGAGCGGGTCGACCTGCCGGCGGAGTTGACGAAGCGCTACTACGTACTGGAGCTGGCCGGCCTCGCGGCCGACGTGAACGTCCCATGGCGGCTGCCGCACGTGGCGGACGGCTGCATCCTGTGCCCGAGCTGCACGCGCGCCTGCCCCACGGACGCGTTCTCGCGCGACCTCCACGCCGACCCCGCCGTCCTCTACCTCGAGCCGGAACGCTGCGTGGGGTGCGACGCGTGCGTCGACGCGTGCCCGGTTCGCGTCATCACGATGGTCGACGCTGCGCCCTGGGGCGAGGTGTCGGGCGGCCGAGAGGTGGCGTACGAAGCGGACCCGGACCGTCGCGCTCCTGGCTCGCAACCCCGCTGACGCCCATGCTGCGCGGCGTACACTGACGTATGACGGTTGACGACTGGGTGTGTGAGGCGGTGGAATCGTCGGGGAGCAAAGGGGCCACCGTTCGCGAGGTTCAGCGCTTCATCGATGAACGGCACTTCGAGGAACTCGCCATCGACACCATCGAGGCATCCGTCGCCGCCCTGCTCGCTGACGAGCGGATCACGTTCGACGGGCAGCGCTACCACCCCGCGAAGCGCACCTCGAAGGAGGACGCCCTCAAGAAGCTCTTCGGGGACGGCTGAGACCGCGCCGACCCGGTCTGGAGGCGGTCGATGACGACCAACACGATGGGCAGCGCCGTGTCGCTGCAAGACTTCTACGACGTCGACGCGCTGTACTCGCGCGAAGAGCGGATGATCCGCGACAGCGTGCGCGAGTACGTGCGCGGCGAACTGCTCGAACACGTCGGCGACTGGTGGCTCGAGGGCGTATTCCCCGAGGACTTGGCACGCCGGTTCGGCGAGTTGGGCGCGCTCGGCGTGACGCTTCCCGATCGTTACGGCGGTGCCGAGGCTTCGTACAGCGCCTACGGCCTCATCTGCCGCGAGATCGAGTACGCGGACTCCGGGTTGCGGTCGTTCGTGAGCGTCCAGTCGAGCCTGGTCATGTACCCCATCCACCGCTACGGCTCGGACGCCCTCAAGGACGCTTGGCTGCCGCGCCTGGCGAGCGGCGAAGCGGTGGGGTGCTTCGGCCTCACCGAGCCGGATGCAGGCTCCGACCCAGGAGCCATGCGAACCCGGGTGCGCAAGGTCGGCGACGACTACGTGATCACGGGCGTGAAACGCTGGATCACGAGCGGTTCGCGAGCCCAGGTCGCGATCGTATGGGCCAAGGAGGAAGAGAGCGGCAAGATCCTCGGGTTCGTGGTGGAGACCGACCGCGAAGGCTTCCAAGCCGTCGACATCAAGACCAAGGCGTCCATGCGCGCGTCGGTGACGTCGGAACTCTACCTCGACGAGGTGGTCGTGCCGGCTGCCAACAGGTTGGACGTCGAGGGTCTCAAGGGTCCCCTGTCATGCCTGAACCAGGCCCGGTTCGGCATCGCGTTCGGGGTGCTCGGCGCGGCCCAGGCGTGCTTCGACGAGGCGGTAGCCTACGTCGCCGACCGACCCGCGTTCGACGAACCGCTGGCCGCCAAGCAGCTGGTGCAATCGCGCTTGTCGGACATGCTGAGTGAGATCACCAAGGGCACGCTCCTCGCGTACCGCCTCGGCCGATTGAAGGAAGAGGGCAAGGACCACCCCAGTCGCGTGTCGCTCGCGAAGCGCGACAACTGTCGCTCGGCGCTGAACGTCGCCCGCTCGGCGCGCGACATGCTGGGCGGCAACGGCATCACCACCGAGTACGCCGCCATCCGTCACATGCTGAACCTCGAGACGGTCGCCACCTACGAGGGCACGGACAGCGTGCACACCCTCGTACTGGGACGGCAGATCACGGGACTCAACGCGTTCTGAAGCTGGCGCCCGGGGCAGCGAACTTGCCGCCCCGGGCGCCAGCTGCGGGGCGCAGAGCGCCCCTTCTCGGCTCGTCGTTACTCGGCGTGGATCAAGCGCACGATGGTGCGCGAACCCTCGTCGCCATAGCTGCTGTAACAGGGGAACGGCAGGCCCTCGGCGAGTGCGAACACCATCGAGCTGCTGCCATCGTCCGGCACGAACTCGATGACGACGCACTCGAGTCCGGCGTAGTTCTCGCTGTGGTCCATGACCAGGCTGCCCATGCCTGCGACCCGGACCGGCTCGCTACGCACGTGGATGTCCTCGGCGCCGAGCATCATCGGCAGCATGAAGATGGCCGGTCCGTAGAACGCCAGCATCGGGCCGAACGCCAGGGTTCCCAGCGCATCTCCCCCGAACATCGCGTCGGACAGCTCGTCCTGCGTCACGCCGCTGCTGCGCACGGTCAGTGTGCTCACCGTGTCGTAGGTGTCCCCCGCCTGGATCACCTCGTAGTCGAGCGTGCTCACGGACGGGCCGTCCGAGCCTTCGACCGTGATCTCGAAGGTGTAGCGCTGGTTCCCTGCCGGGAACGCGCTGGGGTCCCAGGTGAAGGCGGACGACCAGCTCGCGACGAGGAACGCGATGACGACGGTGACACGCAACGGGTTCATGATCGACTTCATGTTCAGTACTCCTCCGGAATCGGACTTCCGCCGGGCAGCCTACAGCAACGCGACCGCAATCGTATAGGGACGTTCGATGCGACGCGCGGTGGGCCCGAGCTCCGCGCTCGCCTCTATGGCACCAGGCGCCACGCGAGGAGCAGGGCGGCCGCGAACGCCAGGCCACGCGCCGCGTGGTTCGCCCACGCTACGTGACCGAGCACCAGGCGCGCGTGCAAGAACGACGCCACGAATGCAAGGAGTGCTCCGCCGAAGAGGATCCACCAGGCGCCGGGAGACCTGTAGGCGTACGCGACGCCCGCCACGGTGAGGACCATCGCGGCCAGCAGGAACAGACGCGCGACCATCGGCCTGCGCCGGCTCACCGCCCACGCGCCGAAGGCGTTCACCGCGACGCCGCCGAAGGCGACGAGCATCACCACGAGGTGCACGGAGTTCAGTCTACCGGTCCGTTCGACAGCGTGTCGACCAGGTCTTCCTCGTTGACCACGTCCTGGACGGCAACCACGTCGACGGGTCGGTGGGAGAGTCGTCGGACCCGCGCGGCGAGCCAGGCATCGGCGCCCGAGCCGGCATCGATCAACAGCCGGACCTGCGTCACGCCTCCCCGCCGGCCGAACATGCGGGCCGCGCCCAGCACCTCGGCGTCGCTGTCCACCAACCGCTCCTCGGCCCGCCGACCTTCTTCCTCGAGCGGCCGCGGTTCGAGCCGATGCTGCGACACCAACAACTCGTCCTCACCGGAGACTCGCGCAGCCAGGGCGTCGTTCAGCAACCACGGCTGACCGACCAGGCCGACGGTCCGCGTCTGGTCGGGACGCCTGGTGAAGCTCACGGACGGCAGCCTCGGCGGCTTGGCTCGCGCCCGCACACGCGACCACACAGGACCGACCTGCGCTGCGTCATGCAGAAGGAACTGCAACAGGGCCACGGCCCGCCCTTCGACGGGAACGTCGAGGCGCGCGGGCACGGCGATCAGTTCCGGCAGGTTCGGCACGGAGTCGGCCAGAGCGCCTCGGAGATCCGCGATCCACGGGTCCTGCGCGCCGCCGCGCTGGACCGCGTCGTCGCGAACGAGTTCCGGTACGACGATGGCGTCGCAGTCGCCGAGCGCGGACGCCTGCGCCGCCGCGAGGCGGAACGCCAGCGCGGGCACGGCCGACACCGCGGGCGTGTCCCATCGCGCACGCACCTGGTCCGGGGACGGGAAGCATGCTTCGGCGCCGGCGGCCTCGACCAACGCGCGCCAGAAGGGGCCGTACCGGGGCCACAGCAGTTGGGTCAGGAAGCCGATCCGCACGGCCTGCGAGTCTAGCACTTCGCGCACTTCGCGCCGCTCCCTTCGGCCGTCACGCCGACACGACGTTGGGCGCGAGCCGTTCGAAGGAGTCGAGCAGCGCGTCCGCCAAGTGGGCGGCGCCGTGCTTGTCGAGCATCTGGTTGCCGTTGCCGCACTTCGGCGAGAGCACGCAGCGAGGACAACCGTTCGCGCACGGGCAGGCGTGCAGCAGGTCGCGGGCGGCGGTCAACCACGTCAGGAACGCTGCCGCACCTGCGCGGGCGTACCCGACACCGCCGGGATGACCGTCGTAGACGAACACGGTCGGCCTTCCGGTGGGCGGGTAGTAGGGGTAGGAGACACCGCCGACGTCGGCGCGCTCGCACAACACGAACGCCGGCAGCAACTGGATGAGCGTGTGCTCGAGGGCGTGCAGCGCGGCTGGAAGCGTTTCTGCCGCGGGAACGTTCTCCAGCCGGTCGACCTCGAACCAAGCGGCCTGCGTGTCGTAGGTGACCTCGGGCAGGTCGAGCGGACGCTCGTCGAGGACCGCCTCGCTGACGTAGCGCTTCTTCACGAACCCGGTCACGACGTGGCGAACGCGCACGCGTCCGACGAAGACGCCGGCCGGAGGGTCGGCCAGTACGCCGGCCGCCTGCGGGCGCGAAGCGAGCGGGCCGAGCACCTCGATGTCGGTCTCGGAGCGCGGTTGGGTGTAGTAATCCTCGATGTGGGGCAACAGGCGCGCCAGGCCCCTTTCCAGGTCGAGGTCGGCCACCAGGAACTGCTCCCCCTGGTGAAGGTAGACCGCCCCGGGATGGAGCTCCCTCAGGGCCGTGGCGAAGTCGGTGCTCCCCAACGAACGACCAAGGCCGTCCTTGAGGCGGATGACGCGTCCCCCGCCACCACGCAGGTGCACGCGCCGGTGAGGATACCGGCCCGCGTGGCGGTACACGTCACCTGTGCGCGCGAGACCGGGAACCGTCGCCAGGTCGAGCCACGGCGCCAGCCACGGCTCGCCCGCGGCCACCGGCGCCTCTGCAGCGGCGCAAGCCACATGCATCGGGTGCAGCTCGTCGTTGTACGGATCGGCCACGGCGTTCTCGACCGGACCGTCGACGAGCGCCTCGGGGTGTTGCAGGAAGTACTCGTCCAGCGGGTCCGCGCCGGGCACCAACAACGTCAACGCCCTGCCGCCTTCGCGACCTGCGCGGCCCGAACGCTGCCACAGCGCCATCTTCGACCCGGGGTACCCGACCATCACGACCGCGTCGACTCCGCCGACGTCGACGCCGAGTTCCAAGGCGCTGGTGGCGGTCAGAACGCGTATGTCGCCGTTGCGGAAGCCCGCCTCCAGCAAGCGCCGGTCTTCCGCCGTGTAGCCCGCGCGATAGCTTTGGATGGTCGGCGCCAGTTCGGGCTCGACCATCCCTACCGCGTAGCGCCTGATGAGCTCGGCCGCCTTGCGCGAGTTGCAGAAGAACAGGCTCTTGATGCCGTGACGCGCGAACGCGGCGGCCAGCTGGGCGGCCTCGCCGTTGCTGCTGCGGCGGCGCTCGCCGCCGGCCCCTTCGTCCCGCGTGGAAGCGTCCGAGGAGCCCGAAGGAGCGCCCGGCCGTCGGCCCGCGGCGGGGGGCCGCCAGATCAGGAACTCCCGGGCTCCGGTGGGCGCGTCTCCATCGTCGATGACGTCGAACGGCCGGCCCGCGAGCCGTTCGGCGTGCTCGCCCGGGTTCCCGATGGTGGCCGAGGCCGCGATGACGACCGGTTCCGCGCCGTAGCGCGCTGCGATCCGCAGGAGCCGCCGCACCACGTTCGCAACGTGCGTGCCGAGCACCCCGCGGTAGGCGTGCAGTTCGTCCAAGACCAGGTACCGAAGCTCCGCCAAGAAGGCTCCCCAGTCTCGATGGTGCGGCAGGATCCCGTAGTGCAGCATGTCCGGGTTGGTCAGGACGATCCGCGTGCCGGCGCGCACGCCGGCGCGCCGCTCGGCGGGCGTGTCGCCGTCGTACGCCGCGAGCGTCGGCACACGCTCCGCGGTCGTCGCGGGAAGGCCGAGCGCGTCGGCCACGGCGCCGAGCCGCAGCAGTTGATCGTGCGCCAGCGCCTTGGTGGGGTAGAGCATCAGCGTCGTCCGTCCGTCGATGGCGGCCGACACCGCAGGAAGTTGGAACGCCAAGGACTTCCCGGACGCGGTCGGCGTCGCGACCACCACGTTGCGCTTGCTCGCGACGGCTTCGAGCGCGCGCGCCTGATGCCGGTACGGCACGACGCCCAGACGACGCAACGCGTCTGCGAACGGTCCGCCTTCGTCGGGCGCGTAGGTCCCTCGACGCGGTGGGAAGAAGGTGTACGAAGCGACCTGTCCCTGGTACTCCTCGAGCTGAGTGAGGAACGCGTGGAAGCTCTCGTTCGGGTCGCGGGGCACTTTGGGGCAGCCTACCGCGCGACGAGCGGGTGCCCCGTCGCCGCCACCCGGTCTCGACGCTCGGACCGGTCGGGGCGTCGCCGGCCCGCGACGCGCGCGGGCGGGCGGCGGCGCGCGTGTCGCGCCGCGGCCCTGGTGTGCACCGAACGCCGTCCAGGGCGTCCTGGGCGGCCCCGGTGCGGTGGTAGACTGGCCAGCATGCCCGTCGGCAACGCAACCTTCTTCCCCGCTCCGCGAAGCGCTTGAACGCGGCCTCCTTTCGCCTATGACGCAGGCGTGGATCGTGGTGCTCTACTCGGTCGGCGTGCCGTACCTAGGACTCATGCTGCTGGTGGTGATCGGGATGTTCCGCCGGCCCCCCGCGCGCGACCGGCAGGACCTGCCGAGCGTCAGCGTGATCGTCCCGGCACGTGACGAGGAACGCAACCTCGAGGCGAACCTTGCGGCGCTGGCCGACCAGCGCTACGACGGCGAGCTCGAGTTCGTCATCGTCGACGACCGCTCCACGGACGGAACGCGCGCCATCATCGAGCGCTACGCCGCGAGCGACGCCCGTTTCCGCCTGGAGGTCGTGCACGAGCCGAGCCGGCGTCTGTCCCCCAAGGTCAACGCCGTCGAACGAGGCATCCTCGCTTCCCGCGGGGACGTCATCCTCGCGAGTGACGCGGACTGCCGCTACCGTCCGGACTGGGTGGACGCGATGGTCTCGTACTTCGCGCCCGACGTCGCGATGGTGGTGGGGTACGTCGAGAGCAGCCGCAGGGGTGAAGCCCGCTCGTGGCTGCGCCGTTTCGAGAGCGCGGACTGGTTCACGCTCATGCTGACATCGCGCAGCTTGTCGCGCTTCGGCTGGAAGTTCGCGAGCAGTGCGAACAACCTGGCGTATCGCCGCAGCGCGTTCGACGCCGTCGGTGGCTTCGGCGTGGCAGGCAGGGCCCCGAGCGGCGACGAGGACCTTCTCACGCAGGCGATGCGGCGCCTGCCGGACATGCGCGTGGTGTTCGCCGACGCGCCCGCTGCTCGGGTCGTCACCGCTGCGGCCCCCAGCACGCGGGTGCTGTTGCGGCAGCGGCGGCGCTGGGTGAGCCGTTACCACCACGTCATGCACTACCACCCGGCGTTCCTTGCCGGCATCGCCGTGCTCGGGGCGCAGAGCGTGGCGCTCTCCGCTTCGGCGATCCTCGCCCCGTTCGTCCCGAGTCTGGCGCCCTGGGTGATCGCCCTGTGGGGCGCGAAGGCCGCCATCGAGTTCGTTGGCATGGGCATCGGCACGGCGCAACTGGACCGTCGCGACCTGTGGGGCGTGACCACGCTGGTGTGGTCGGCGCTGCACCCGTTCTTCATCGCAGCGTCGGTCATCGGTTCGTTCCTCAAACCCAGCGCCTGGCACGCTGGCGCGGCCTCGTATCGGCGGCAGGTCATCCGGCGCCGGATGCGGGCATGGCGCAGGCGTTTGCGCGACACGCTGGCGTCCTCCTGATGGGCGTCCGACCCGGCGTGATTCGTTCGCCGAGGTGACGACAGAGGGACCATCGGCAACGGCTCGCGCGGCAGGAACCGCCGTCCCGAAGGGCGAACCGGGCGCCAGGAAGAGCGTGGTAGACTACGATGTTTCGCGGGCCCACAGCCCGCGCCGGAGGCGAACATGAAGGTCTTCATCCTCGGTGGCGACGGCTTCTGCGGCTGGCCCACCAGTCTGCACCTGAGCAACCTCGGCCACGAGATCCACATCCTGGACAACCTCTCCAGGCGCAACATCGACAACGAGCTCGAAGCCGAGAGCCTCACGCCGATCCGCCCCATGAGCGAACGCCTCCACGCGTGGCGCGAGGTCAGCGGCAACCAGATGCGCTTCCACCGCGTCGACGTCGCCCAGGACTACGCCGGCCTGCTCGCCCTCATCCAACGCGAGCGTCCCGACGCCATCGTGCACTTCGCCGAGCAACGCGCCGCGCCGTACAGCATGAAATCCAGCGCCCACAAGCGCTACACCGTCGACAACAACGTCAACGCCACCCACAACGTCCTCGCCGCCATCGTCGAGTCCGGCCAAGACATCCACCTCGCCCACTTGGGCACCATGGGCGTCTACGGTTACGGCACCGCCGGCATGAAGATCCCCGAGGGCTACCTCGACATCCAGGTCCGCACCGACGACGGCGATACCGTCGACCAGCAGATCCTCTACCCCACCAACCCCGGCAGCGTCTATCACATGACCAAGACGCTCGACCAACTCCTGTTCGCCTACTACGCCAAGAACGACCGCCTCCGCATCACCGACCTCCACCAAGGCATCGTCTGGGGCACCACCACCCCCGAGACCAACCAAGACGAGCGCCTCGTCAACCGCTTCGATTACGACGGCGACTACGGCACCGTCCTCAACCGCTTCCTGATGCAAGCCGCCGTCGGCTACCCCCTCACCGTCCACGGCACCGGCGGCCAGACGCGCGCCTTCATCCACATCCGCGACACCGTCCGCTGCGTCCAACTCGCCCTCGAGAACCCCCCCGCCCGCGGCGACAAGGTCCACATCCTCAACCAGATGACCGAGACGCACCGCGTGCGCGACCTCGCCCACCTCGTCGCCGACCTCACCGGCGCCGACGTCGCCCGAGTCCCCAACCCCCGCAAGGAAGACGCCGAGAACGAACTCCACGTCAAGAACGAGACCTTCCTCGACCTCGGCCTCGAACCCACCACCCTCCAAGCCGGCCTGCTCGAAGAAGTCACCGACATCGCCCGCAAGTACGCCCACCGCGCCGACACCAGCAAGATCCCCTGCACCAGCACCTGGACCGCCGACCAGAAACCCGGCGACCCCGCCCTCGCCAAGCGCGAGACCGTCGAGAGCGCCTGAGGCCACCGCGTTCGTCCCGAGCGCGTCGCGCCCGATGAGGCAAGCTTCATGAGGATCGCCTTCTTCACGGAGACGTTCCTTCCGAAGATCGACGGCGTGGTGACGCGCTTGGTGCGGACGCTGGAGCAGCTCGCCGCCCTCGGGCACGAGGCGCTGCTCTTCGCGCCGCACGATCCGCCCGAGAGCTACGCAGGCCATCGCGTGATCCGCGTGCCGGCGTTACCGTTCCGGCCGTGGTACCCGGAGTTGTTCCTCGGCCTCCCCCGGCCCCGGCTGGGGCGCGAGCTCGATCGCTTCCATCCGGACATCGTGCATGTCGTCAACCCTGTGGTGTTGGGCCTGTGGGGTACCGCCCTGGCGAAGCAGCGTAACCTTCCGTTGCTGGCGAGCTATCACACCGACATCACCCAGTACGCCCGCCACCTGAAGCTGCCGATGCTGCAGGAACCGTCGCGGCGGTTCCTACGCGACGTCCACAACCAGGCACACGTGAACCTGTGCACCAGCGTGCCGATGGTGAACTCGGCGCGCGGGCTCGGGATCCAACGGGTGCGCCTGTGGCCGAAAGCCGTGGACACGGACCTGTTCCACCCCGACCGGCGCACCGGCGCGATGCGCGAACGGCTGACCGACGGTCATCCCGACGCCCCGTTGATGGTGTACGTCGGACGCCTGAGTTTCGAGAAGCGCATCGACTGGCTCTACGCCCCCATCACCCAGCTCCCGGACGTTCGGCTGGCGTTGATCGGCTCCGGGCCGGCCGAAGCGGCGCTGCGCCAACGCTTCGCTGGCACGAACACCGTGTTCACCGGGTACATGTCCGGACCCGACCTCGCGGCGGCGTACGCCAGCGCCGACGTGTTCGCGTTCCCTTCGGACACCGAGACGCTGGGCTTCGTGGCCATGGAGGCGATGGCGTGCGGCGTTCCCGCCGTCGGCGCCCGCGCCGGGGGCATCCCGGACGTCATCCGGGACGGCGAGAACGGCCTGATGTTCACTCCCGGCGACCTGGGCGACCTGACGGAGAAGCTGCACCGCTTGCTGTTCGACGAGGAGCTGCGGCACCGACTCGGGCGGCAGGCGCGCGCCGACATGGAACGGTTCGGTTGGCGCGCCGCGACCGAGGCGTTGGTGGAGCACTACCACACTGCCGTGCGCGTCCATCGCCGGTTCGACCCGCCGAGCCGCTTCTGACCCGAGCCGCCTCTGGGCCGAGGCGTCTCTTGACCGAACCGCATCTGAGCCGAGCCGCATCTGAGCCGAGGAGCAGTCATCGTCACACGCGCGGCACGACGACGGGCACGCCGTGGTCGTCGAGGATGCGGACGTCGGCGCGGTAGACGGTTTCGAGCAGCTCGGCGGTGAGCACGTCGCCGGGTGCGCCTCGAGCCACCACCATGCCGTGGTCCATCACCACCAGCGTGTCACACGCGCGCGCGGCCAGGTTGAGGTCATGCAGGACCACCAGCGCGCCCAGCCCGCGCGCCGCTTGCTGCCGCGCGTAGCGCAGCACCTCGAGCTGGTAGTGCAGGTCGAGATGGTTGGTGGGCTCGTCGAGCAGGAGGTACGTCGGTTCTTGCGCGAGCGCGCGCGCGAAGGCGACACGTTGTCGTTCGCCGCCGGACAGCGTGTCGACGTTGCGGGAGGCGAGCTCCACCAGACCCGTGGCTTGCAGGGCCGCCTCGACCGTACGCTCGTCGGACGCGCGGAAGGTGCCGAGGAGCCCCAGGTGCGGCGTTCGCCCCATGGCGACCACCTCTCGAACCTCGAAGCCCTCGGGCAAGTCCGGCGTCTGCGGCACCAGCGCGAGCTTCCGCGCCAACTCGAAGCGCCCGTAGCGCGCGAGGGGCCGGCCATCGACGGTCGCGCTTCCGCTCAAGATCGGCAGCCGCCGCGTCAGCACGCGTAGGACCGTCGTCTTGCCTGCCCCGTTGGGACCGACCACGCCGAGGACCTGACCGCGTCGCAGCTCGAGGTCGAGCCCCCGCAAGACGACCCCTGCCGTGCGCGCGTCCGCCGGCGAACCGCCGCGCGCCTGACGGTTGCCCGGACCCGCGCGCGAAGCGCGGCCATACCCGGCGCGCACGCCTGCCAGGACGACGTTCACGCGCTCTGCGGTCTGCGCCTGAGCAGCGCGAGGAAGAACGGTCCGCCCGCGAGGGCCGTCACCACGCCCACCGGCACCTCGGCCGGTGTCAGCGCCGTACGCGCGAGCACGTCCGCCAGTACCGTGAACGCCGCACCCCAGACGATGGCGAGGGGCAGCAACCGGCGATGCGCCGGCCCGAACGCCATGCGAACGGCATGCGGCGTGATCAGGCCGACGAACCCGATGATGCCCGCCACGGCGACTGCGGCGGCGGTGATGAGCGTCGCCACTGCCAACAGCACGAGCTTCACGTGCTCGACCGGCAACCCGAGTTGGGCGGCGCCGTCCTCGCCCAACTGCAGCACGTCCAGGGCGCGGGCCAACACGCCGGCCAACACCGCAGCGGGAGCGGTGAACGCCGCCACCACCGCGACGTCCTGCCAGGATGCGAACGCGAAGCTGCCAAGCAACCGCGCGAGCACGCCCGCAGCCTGCTCCCGCGCCCCGAGCAGGACGAACGAGGTAGCAGCGGTCAGGATGGACCCGACCACCACACCTGCCAGGATCAAGCGTACGGTGGGCAGCGACCGGCCCTCCCGCGCGAGGGCCGTGACGGCGACGACGGTCGCCAGGGCCGTCGCGAACGCCGCGAGGGGCGCACCGATCCGCGCGAGGAGGGGAACGCCCGCGCCGAGTGCCAACACCACGGTCGCGCCGAAGCCGGCGCCGCTGGCCGTGCCGATCAGGTACGGGTCGGCCAGCGGGTTGCGGAAGACCCCTTGGAACACCGCTCCCGCCAACGTCAGGCCGCCGCCCACCACGGCGCCGAGGAGCACTCGGGGCAGGCGGATGTTCCACACGATCGCGTCGATGGCGCCCTCCGTGCGTCCACGCACCCCGCGCCCCAGCGCCGCCCACAGCTCGCCAGGCGGCACGTTCACCGAGCCGATCGATATGGCCAGCAGCACCACGAGCGCGAGCACCGCCACCGATACGGGCAACGCGAACGCTCGCCGACGGGCGCCATCTTCTGCGCCGGGCTGCGTCGGGCCGCTGGTCGTGAGGGCGGTCATGGCGCGCGCTATCTCAGAACGCGTCCGGGTGCAGGATGCGCGCGAGCAGGAGCACGGCCTCTCCCATGCGCGGGCCGGCACGGCTCAGTTGGTTGACCGCGTCTTGGTCCAGCTCGATCACACGACCGTTCTCGAGCGCCTGTAAGTTGGCCCAGCCGGGCCTGGCAGCGACGTCCTGCACCGTCACGCCGAACGGCGCGTCGGTCAGCAGCACGACGTCGGGGTCTGCCGCGACCACGTATTCCGGGTCGACGAGCGGGAACGGGCCCATGGCGGACGTGACGATGTTTGCCCCGCCGGCAAGCGTGAGCAGGGTGCCAAGGTACGCGTCAGGGCCGGCGCTGTACGGCGTCGGATCGAGCTCGATGAACACCGTCGGAGGCGTGAGCCCTGCGGTGACGGCTGCCACGCCCTCGATGCTGCCGACGATGCGTCCTATCAGCAGCGACGCCTCGGTGCGCATCCCGATCATGTCGCCCAACGCGGCAAGGAACGTCAGGGTCTCCTCGTAGGTCTGCGGGGTGCCGGCGTAGGTGACGATGCCGAGGTTCTCCAGCGCCTCATGCATACCGCTGTACTCGTCGACCAACACCAGGTCGGGCTCGAGCAGCGCGATGCGTTCGAGGTCGGGCGCGAACGCGTCACCCAGCGTCGGAAGAGCGCGCACGTCGACCGGCCAATCGGAGTGCCGGTCGACACCCACCAAGCGGTCGCACGCGCCGATGCCGCAGACGCTCTCGGTGTGGCTCGGCACCATCGCCACGATGCGCTCCGGCGGCGCGTTCAGCGTGACGATGCGTCCAAGGTCGTCGACGACGGTTCGCGGGTAGGCGCCCGGGAGCGCGGCGG
>CAZOTV010000047.1:0-4380 GCA_964582795.1 uncultured bacterium | reverse complement strand
GCGCGGCGGGTTGCGCTTGTGGTTGCGCGGCCGCCCACGTGCCGAGGGGCAGCGCACAAGCGCCGGCGAGCAGCAGGGCCAGGATAGCCAGACGTCGGTTCACGATGTCTCCTCCTACGCGCCTGCGAGTTTCGGGGGTTGGGGATCCCTGGTGGGGAGATGGCCGTGACGACGCTTCGCGCCGTGCCGGCTGCCCTTCCTCGTCCTCGCAAGGGGTGCAGTTCGTGCCGGTCCTCGGTACTCGGACTTCGAACCCAGTGGTTCGTTACCGTTGCGGGACAGTGCCGGACTCGCACCGGACTTCCCCGAGGGACGGACGTAGGTACTGTACGCCCGGGGCTGGAGGGTGTCAATGAAGCCCGCCTACAGCGGAAGCGATCGCGCACGGTCTCCACGAGCGCACGTGCGTTCCGCGGCGGCGGTGGTACGCTCGCGCGCGTGACGGCGCCCATCTCGCTCACCGACCTCGCGCCGCCCGGCCCGCCCGAGCCGCGGTCGTTGCGGCCCCCGCCGCGCTTCACGCAGGTCAGCTTCGCGAGCTACCAGCCACAGCATCCGACCCAGGCCGCCGCGCGCGAGCGGCTGCGCGAGTTCGTGCAAGGGCGCGCCTGGCGGGGCACGCAGCGCGCCGCCGCATTCGCAGTAGGTCTCCGCGCATGGTTGCCTTGGCGCAAGTCCGGCGGAACGACGGGCGCGGGGCTCTACCTCGATGGCGGTTTCGGGGTCGGGAAGACGCACCTGCTGGCGTCGGCCTACGCCCTTGCCGACACGCCGAACAAGCGCTACGCCAGCTTCCAGGAGCTGGTCTACCTCATCGGCGTCATGGGCATGCCGCGCGCGCAGGAGGAACTCGGCAACGCCGAGCTCTTGTGCATCGACGAGTTCGAGCTCGACGACCCGGGCAACACGCTCATCGTCAAGACGTTCCTGGCGTCGGTGTTCGCGCGCGGCGGCGCCGTGGTGACGACGTCGAACACGCCTCCGGAGGCACAGGGACGCGGGCGCTTCAACGCCGAGGACTTCCGGCGCGAGATCCAGTCGCTCGCCGACGGCTTCGAGGTGGTGTCGATCGACGGCCCCGACTACCGTCATCGCGACCACGTCGGCGCCTGGTTGCCCGAGGCGCGCGTCGCTTGGCTCGAGCAGCACGAGCGCGGGCGCGGGACGCGCGTGCGCGCGACCTGGCGGGACCTCCAGGGGGCGCTGGCCCGAGTGCATCCCTCGCGCTACCCGGGGCTCGCGGCCCAGATGACGACGCTGTACCTCACCGGTGTGCAGCCCATCCCCTCCCAGCACGACGCCCTTCGGTTCGTGCACTTCGTCGACACGCTGTACGACCAGGCGGTGGCGCTAAGGGCGTCTGGCTCGGGCGCGCTCATCGACCTCTTCGACGTCGCCTACCGTGACGGCGCGTACGCCAAGAAGCACCACCGTTGTCTCTCGCGCCTGACCGAGCTCCTCGAAGACGCGCCGCGTGAGACGGACACCGACGCAAGCGATGCGGACGCGGCCAAGGCGACCGACGCGGCAGCGACACGCGACGCCCTCCGGCTGGCCTAGTCCGTCCGTTCGCGTCGCCCCAGACTCGTCAGCCAGGCAGCGACGTCCGCTGCGATCGCGTCGCTGCCGCCCGGTCCTCCCATCCGCTCCGGCCCGACGGACCTTGCGGCGTCGCGATGGGCTCCGCCCTCCAGCGCTGCACGAACGGTTCGGGCGATGACGTCCGGTTCGGCGCCGACCACGCGCAAGCTGCCACCCAGCAGGCGCGCCTGATTGGCCACGAACGCCTCGCCGTACGAGGGAGGTACCGCGAAGGCCACCACCGGTATGCCGAGTCCGGCAGCTTGCTCGTTGGCCGTTCCCGCCGTTCCGATGGCCGCGTCGGCAGAGGCCAGTACCTCGGCGAATCGGCCGCGGATCCAGGTCACGGTCGTCTCACCCGTTCGCCACGTCACTGCGTCGGGAGGGCCTGGCAGCTCCTCCTCGCGCCACGCCTCGGGCGCCTCCGGCGTGTCTCCCAGCGCCCAGGCCACGACGCCGCGAACGCGGCCCAGGCGGGCGAGAGCTGCCAGCATGATGGTCACGCTGTCGTGCGCGTAGTCACGGCTGCCGGGCAGCAACGCCACCACGGGTCCCTCACCCGGCACGTCGAGCGGCGCCGCATCGAGCTCGTCCATCATCGGGTTGCCGAGGAACGTCGCCTGCGTCACCCCGAGCGCGTGCAGATGCTCGGCCGTGGGCGCGTCTCGCGTGTACACGCGGTCGGCGCGGCGCATGAGCATGCGTTCCGGCGCACGGATGCGTTCCATGAACGTTCGGGCGAGTGGCGGGCGTGGCGCACCGAGGCCGTGGTGCACCGACACCAACGGTTGCAGCACGCGCCGCGGTGCCGGCACGAGGCTGGCGAGAGCCTGGGCGTAGGCGTCGCCCACGACGAGCACCGCATCGGGCCGCGCGCGCCGCAGCCACATGACCTGACGGAGGGTCAACCCCGCGACGCCGGCACGCAGGTCGCGCCAGAGCAGCGTCGGGTGATGCATCGTGAGCCCCTCGGCGGGAAGGTGCCGCCGAGGGCCGTCGACGGCAACACCCGCCGCCTGGTAGCGCCCTCCCGTGCCGACCAGCGGGAACGCCGTCAGGTCGAGTTCGGGAAGGCGCTCGCGCAGCCGGACCGCCAGGCGCGTCCCGATCGTGTCCTCACCGTGACCGTTCGAGACGATCAGGAGCCGGGTCACGTCTCCGTATCGAGCGGCGGGGGCGCCGGCGGCAACACGGGCGGCATCGGCCCTTCGCCCCACGCGAGTTTCAGGCGCAGGACGTCGAAGGCGCTCCTCCGGCCGGTCGACACCAGGTGCAGGCCTTGATCGGCCGCCGTCAGCGTGATGCGGTCCCCGACACCGAGGTCGACGCGTTCCTGTCCGTCGATGACCATGGCGATCTCGTCCGAACGGCTGACGATCTCGAGCCCGATCTCGGCCTCGCCAGGAAGCACGATCGGACGGTTGGTGAGGCTGTGCGGGGCGATCGGCGTGACGACCAACGCGCGCAGTCCGTGGCTCAAGATCGGCCCACCGAGCGACAACGAGTAGGCGGTCGAACCCACCGGGGTCGACACCACCAACCCGTCGGCGCGGTACTCGGTGGCGTACGCGCCATCGACACGCATCCGCACACCGACCAGGCGCGTCATAACGCCTTGCGAGAGCATCACGTCGTTGAGGGCATGCCGCACGGCGGTCTCGCCGTCGCGCCGCACCTGGATCATCATCTTCTCGTGCACGGGCCAGTCGGGACGGAGTGCGCCGGAGGCGTAGGCAACCGCGTCCTCGGCATCGAACTCGGCAAGGAAGCCGAGCTTGCCGAGGTTCACGCCCAGCACCGGCACGCTGGTTCCGACCGCGCGCCGTGCAGCAGCCAACAGCGTCCCGTCTCCGCCGACGGACACGATCAGGTCGGTGGCGCCTGCGTCCACCGCGAGCGCGGCGTCACCGGAGAGGTCGAAGACCACCTCGGCGCCGGCCGCGCGGAACAGCGCCCCCACCTCCCGCGCCAACGGATGCGCTTCGGGTTTGTGCCGCGTGCTGGTGATGACGACGCGCCGCAACGCGTTCGCCGGCAACGTGAACCGCTCGCTGCCGGAGCCGACCGAGGACGCCTTGGGCGCGCGCGTCAAGCGCCGACCACGTTCTTCGCCGAGGCAGTGCGCACGTGGGCGAGCACCAGGTCCACCACCTCTTCGAGGCTGAGCGGGCTCGTGTCGATCACGATGGCGTCCGGCGCGGGCACTGATTGCTGCGCGTCGCGCTCGTCACGCGATCGCAGGCCTGCGGCCACCGTCCCAAGGTCGGCGCTCCGCTCGCCGACGCGACGGGCGGCGCGTACCTCGGCATCGGCCGTCAGGTAGAACTTCCAGCGCGCCTCAGGGAAGACCACGGTGCCCATGTCGCGACCGTCGATGGCGAACGACCCGCGCATCTCGCGCAACCGGTCGGTCACCCAGGAGCGCACCGCGGGGTGGCGCGCGACGTCGGACACCGCCTCGTCCACCTCGTCGGTGTGCAGGTCGTCACTCACGTCCTCGCCTTCGACGGTGACGCGGTTACCGTGGCGGTCCGGATGAAGTCGCACGGCGCGCTGCGCGAGCAGCGTCATCACGGCGGCAGCGTCGCTCGTGTCGACGTCGGCGGTCAAGGCCACGTAAGTGGCCGCCCGGTAGAGCAGGCCGCTGGACACGTAGGCGATCCCGAGGCGGCGCGCCAGCGCCTTGGCGACACTGGACTTCCCCGAGGCCGCGGGCCCGTCGAGCGTGATGATGAGCCGTTGGTCGTCGACCATCGAGGTCATGATAGCGTGCCCGCCAACAGCGTCAGGAAGTCGTCG
>CAZOTV010000046.1:19539-21710 GCA_964582795.1 uncultured bacterium | reverse complement strand
CGTCGACCATCGAGGTCATGATAGCGTGCCCGCCAACAGCGTCAGGAAGTCGTCGAAGAAGCGCGGGTAGGTCTTCGAGACGCACCCCGGGTCCTTGATGACGACGTTCGGGATCCGCGCCCCCGCCACCGCCAGAGCCATGGCCATGCGGTGGTCGCCGTAGGTGTCGAGCACCACCGGCGCGAACGGCGGATCGTCCAACGGGTGCACGGTGAACGCGTCGTCCTCCTCTTGCACCCGGGCCCCGAGGCGGCCGAGCTCGTGGGCCATGGCGGAGATCCGGTCCGTCTCCTTGATCCGCAGGTTCCCGACGTTGGCGATGCGTACCGGTCCGTCGGCGAGCAACGCCGTGACGGCCAATGTCTGGGCTTGGTCCGGCATGTCGTTCAGGTCGAGGTCGAGGTCCCCGCGTAGGCGTCCGCCACGGGGGCCCTGGACTTCGACCGAGTCTTCGCTCCAGCGCACCTGGCAGCCCATCGTCTCCAGCACGCTCGCCAGCCGGGCGTCCCCCTGGCGGGTCCTCCTACCCAGGTTCGTGACGCGCACGCGACCGCCCGTGATGGCGGCCGCGGCCCAGAAGTACCCCGCGGCCATGGCGTCGCCTTCGACCTGGTAGCGGCGAGCGCGGTACCGCCTGGGACGGACGACGAACGCATCGTAGCCGTCGCGCTCGACGGGCACGCCGAAGTCCGCCATCAGGTCGATGGTCATGTCGACGAACGGCTTGCTCTGCAGTCGACCTGCCACCTCGAGCCTCACTTCGCCGGTCGCGTAGGGCGCGGCGAGAAGGAGCGCGGACAGGTACTGCGAGCTGCGGCCACCGTGGATCCGCGCCGTGCCGCCGGAGAGCCCGCTGGCGTGAACGGTCACCGGCGGGCAGCCGTTGCCGCCGTCCGTGACGGCGTGCGCGCCGAGTTCTCCGAGGGCGTCGAGCAGGTCCTGGATCGGCCGCTCGCGCATGCGGGCGTTGCCGTCCAGACGGAACCGGCCATGGCCCAACGCCACGAGCGCGGTGACGAAACGGATGCTGGTACCCGAGAGGCGCAGGTCGAGATCGGCCCGGTCGGCCGGCAGAGGGCCGCCGGCGCCCTGCACCACGACGGACGCACCGCGCGATTCGATCCCGACACCGAGTTGTGCGAGCGCGCGGATCATCACTTCGGAGTCTTCGGCGATGAGCGCGCCATCGATCACGCTCTCGCCGTCCGCGAGGGCGGCCGCGACGAGAGCGCGGTTCGTGATGCTCTTCGAGCCCGGCACCTTGAGGGTGCCGCGCACGGGTCCTTGAGGGCCGATCTGCACGGTGGGGGGAAGGCGAACCATCGAGCACAAAGAATACACCGCGACCCCGGGCGCCCTCTGGCCGCGGTACCCTCGACACGTGACCATGCCCGCCTCCCTGCAGCAGATCGTCGAGACCTTCCGCAGTGCGCCGAAGGCGCTTCGGTTGCCGTTGTTGCTCGAGTACGCCGAGAAACTCCCTCCCTTGCCGCCCGGCGTGGAGGGTTCGCTCGAACGCGTCCACGAGTGCCAGACGCCGTTGTTCCTGCGAGCGACGACCGACGCCGACGGCCGCGTTGCGCTGGTGTTCGACGCGCCCGAGGAAGCGCCCACGACGCGGGGCTTCGCGTCCGTCGTACATGCCGGCCTCCACGGTCGGACGGTCGAGGAGGTTCTGGCCGTTCCCGACGACTTCTACACCGACATGGGCCTTACCGAGCTGATCTCCCCGCTGCGACTTCGCGGCATGGGGGCCATCGTGGCGCGCGTGAAGCGGCAGCTGAAGGACGCGGCGTGACGGAGCCGCGCGAGCTTTGCGCAGCGCGCGGCGATGTGCTACCATCTGCGAGTTTGACGACGTTCCGGGTCCTTGGACCCGTGGAGGAAGACCATGAAGAAGAACATCCACCCGAAGATGGTGCCGTGCAAGGTCATCTGTGATGGCCAGGTGGTGATGGAGACCTACAGCACGAAGCCGGAACTGCATGTCGACGTCTGGTCAGGGAACCACCCCTTCTTCACCGGCGAGCAGCGCTTCATCGATACCGAGGGCCGCGTGGAGAAGTTCCAGAAGCGCTTCGGCGACAGCTACCGCAAGACCGCGAAGAAGTAAGCCCAAACGGCGACACGGCGCGCTGTCGGTTCCGGCCGGCAGCGCGCTTTCGTGTCCG
>CAZOTV010000046.1:0-19439 GCA_964582795.1 uncultured bacterium | reverse complement strand
TCAGACCGGAACGGAGGCGCGCACGCACGTGCCGTCACCCGGTCGGGCGTCGATCTCGAACGTGCCGCCGCGGGCTTCTACCCGCTCGCGCATCTGCCGCAGCCCCAGGCCGCCGGCGCTGGTCACGCGGTCGCGCACCGAGGCGAGTTCGAAGCCCGCGCCGTCGTCGCGCACCTGCACGAACGCCATGCCGTCGTCGTCGGTCCCTAGGTGGATCTCCACCAGGCGCGCCCGCGCATGCTTGGCGACGTTGTGCATCGCCTCCTGGAAGATACGGAACAGCACCGCCTCGGACTTCACCGACAGCTCGGGCAGGGCATCGATCTCCACCCGCACGCGCACGTCGTTCTGCTGGCCGAAGTCGGCCGCGTAGCGCCTGACGGTCTCGACGAACCCGTGTCGCTCGAGGTCGACCGGGCGCAACGCGAAGATGGAGCGGCGTACCTCGCGGATCGTCTCGCGCACCGTGTCACGCGCCTGATCGAGTTCCATCGCCGCCTTCGCCTGGTCACGCTCCAGCAGCCGCGCGACCAAGTCGAGCTTCAGCGCCGAGAACGCCAACATCTGCGCCACGCCATCGTGGATCTCCCGCGCGATGCGCGCGCGCTCTTCGGCGATCGCGAGTTCTTCGGACTGCAGGTAGGCGGTCGCGTTGCGCACCGCCAGGCTCACCTGGCTCGACAGCAATCCTAAGAACGGGATCGTCGCCGGGTCGAAGTGGCCTGGCGCCGGGTGGGCCAGCACGATCACGCCGAGAAGCCGCTCATCGGCCGTCATGGGCAGCGCGACGGCGCTGCCGGCGTTGCGCAACAGCGGCCCCGCCGCAGCCCGCTCCTCGTCGCTGAGCCTCGGCAGGATCTTCGGTTCCCGCCCTTGCGCCACCCGGCCCACGATCCCTTCCCCGATCCGCCACGAGCTGGGTGTCGCGCCGCGCTCGAGCCCGGCGAACGAACGCAACCGAAGCACCTGCTCCTCGTCGGCCACGAACACGCCGCCCGTGGGCGCAGAGACACGGACCATCATCTGGTTCAGGACCGTGTCGAGCAGCTTCTCGAGGTTCCCTTCCGCACGGATCGACCGGTCTACCTCCACCAGCGTGATCAGGTCCCGCATGCGCAACCGGGTCGCTTCGGCCGCCGCCGAGAACTGCGAGGCGAGGATGCTGAACGCTTCGCGCCGGCGCGCGTCAGGCGGCTCGTCGTAGTAGGCGTGCAGCGATCCCTCCGGATGGCCGCCCCAAGCCAACGGGCGGCTCAGTACGAACCGCTTCGCCCCACCTTCGGCCTGGAACGTCTCCTCTACCGAGCCGAGTCGTCCTGCCCTGGCCTCGCCTCTGAGCCGCTGATCGCGCGCGACCACGTCCGCCTCCAACGCCGGCCGCATCCCGACGCCGTGCGTCACACCGATCTCGGGCGGACCGATCACCAGGCTCACGGATCGCGCACCCGTGACGTTCGCCACGCCACGAGCGGCCGCGTCCACCGTCGCCTCGAGATCCGGGGCGGCGGCGAAGCGCGCCGTGACGTCCTGGATGGCGCCCAAGAGCTCGTGGCTGGCCCTGAGCTCCTCGAACAGACGCGCCAGGTCGTCCTGCGCCTGCTCACGCAAGCGCACCTCCTTGGCGATCCAGTTCAGGGTGAGGAACGTCGCCAACGGACCAAGGATGCTGTAGAAGAGCAGCTGCGCCCAGAACCGGAAGCTCTCGTTGCCGAGCGGCACCACCACCACCTGGTAGAGGAGCACGACGCCCACGATGCTGATGGGCAGCCACAGGCGGGCGATCCGGACCTTCTCGTAGAGACTGCCGTGACGGGTCGGCCTGTTGGCGGCGGCGCTTCGGATCATGGAGCGGCTTCGCGGCGGCGCGTCGGCCGCGCGCGAACGTACGTGAACGACATGTCCCGATTGTATGCGGGCGAAGGGCCGCGCCTTCGCCGGGGGTACACTCTCGCCATGAACGATGCCACCGAACGGGCGACCGCGTCGCCTGCGCTGCCGGACCTCACCGAACTCGCGGGCGATCAACCGATCGCCACCGTGCACGTCGGCGACGTGCGCTTCACGCTGCTGGGCACCGCCCACGTCTCCAAGACGAGCGCGGACGTCGTCGAGAGACTCATCGCCAGCGACCGGTTCGACGCCGTAGCCATCGAACTCGACGCCGGACGCTACGCAGCGATCGACGACGCCGATCGTTGGTCGAAGATGGACCTGTTCCGGGTGCTCCGCGAGGGGAAGGCCGGACTGCTGGCCGTGAACCTCGCGTTGTCCGCGTTCCAGCAGCGCCTCGCAGACCAGTTCGGGATCGAGCCGGGCGCGGAGATGCGCCGCGCCATCACGGTCGCCAAGAGTCGCGGTCTTCCGCTCCTGCTCGTCGACCGCGACATCGGCGTCACGCTGCGGCGTGTCTACGCCAACGTGCCGTGGTGGCAGCGGTTCAGCCTGATCGGCGGCCTACTCGCGTCCTCGTTCAGCCGCGAGAAGATCGACGAGGACGAGATCGAGAAGCTCAAGGAAGGGGACATCCTGGAAGCCACGTTCGACGAGTTCGCCGAGCGCTCCGAACGGATCTACGTGCCGTTGATCGAGGAGCGCGACCGCTACATGGCCGCCAAGCTGCTGCAGCGGACGGCCGCAGTGGGTGGCGCGCCACGGCACCGCGAGGTGCTGGTCGTCATCGGCGCGGGTCATCTCAAGGGGATCCGTGAGGTGCTCGAAGGGGCGGCCGCCGACGCGGCGTACCACGACCGCGTGCGGGAATCGAGCGCCGACCTCGAGCGCACGCCGCCACCTGGCAAGCTCGTGCGCCTACTACCGTGGCTGATCGTGGCGGCCATCCTCACAGGGTTCGCCATCGGGTTCGCGCGAAGCCCGGACTTCGGTCTTCGACTCCTGACCGACTGGACGTTCATCAACGCCGGTCTCGCCGGGCTCGGGGCGATCATCGCGTTGGCCCACCCGCTGACCGTGCTGGCTACGGCCGTGGCCGCGCCGATCACGTCGTTGAACCCCCTCATCGGCGCGGGATTCGTCGCTGCGGGCGTCGAGCTCTGGCTCCGCAAGCCGACCGTGGGCGATTTCGAGGCGTTGCGGCGTGACGTGGTCACGCTCCGCGGCTGGTGGCGCAACCGCGCCGCGCGCGTGCTCCTCGTCTTCCTCTTGGCGACGATCGGCTCCGCAGCCGCGACCTACATCGCCGGCTTCCGGATCTTCGGCCGACTGCTCGGCTGACGAACGCCGAGCGGGTCCGTCGGTGCTCAGGGCGCCGGCGGCGTTCCGTCCAGCACCCACTGAGCGTAGGCGTCGACGAACGTGAACCGCCCGCCCCGCATCTCGCTCGCGGCCAGGTAGGCAAGGAAGTCGTTCACGTCGGCAGCCGTGCTCGCCTCGAAAGCCGCGCCGCCGCTCAAGCCTTCGAACCGCCCGGCCTCCACCGTCGGCAAGGCGCCTTCTGCGGCGTCGGCCGTGACGCGCAGTTCCCGCACCAAGCGCGCCACCGCGGCCTCGGGGTCGGCCAGGTCGGCCCGCCCGTAGAGCGGCGCAGCCGACTGCAGTTCGGTCAAGATCACGCCGCGGCCGATGAGTTTGCGCAGCGGCTGCGGCGCGCCGGCCACGTCGATGGTCGTCTCGGCCTCGACGCGTTGCCCCTCGCCGCCGTCAGCGACGACGCGGACGACGTACGTGCCGGCTGGGAGGTCGTCGGGGATCGACAACTCGACGTCGTCGACGACGAACCCCACGGCGCCGGTCGGCAGCGTGAGCTCGCTCTCGGCCGTAAGAAGCGCCTCGCCTGCCTCGCCGGCCGCAAGAAGCGACACGCGCACGGTCATCCGGGTCGGAAGCTCGTCGCCTGGCGTGCTGAGTTCGAACGACGGGTACACCGGATCGCCCGGGTGGTAGGGCGACGCCTCCGCGCCACGCACGCCCAGCGTCACCCGGACCCCGCCGATGATCTCGAGCGGCGGCGGCGGCGCGCTCAACGCCTCGTAGCGCTCGCCGGCTGCGCGCACGAACGGATCCTCGGCGTCCGCTGACGTACGACGGAGGAACCGCTGGTACGCAGCGGCCGCCTCCGAACGTCGGCCTTCGGCCTCGTAGAGGTACGCCAAGGCGTACTCCACTTCCGGAGTCTGCGGGTACAGCAGCCGTGCGTTCTCGAGATCGAGCACGGCTTCGTCGTCGACGGCGGGATCGAACCGAAGCGCCTGGTCGTATGCGCGCATCGCTTCTGCCAGCCGTCCCGTGACGACACGGGCGAGCCCGAGGTTGAACGCGGCGATGTACTGGCTGCCATCGAGCTCGAGCGCCCTAAGGGAGGCCTCCTCGCTATCGGGCAGGAACCCGAGCAAGTAGTACGCCCAACCGAGGTTCGTCCAGTAGAGGTCGGAGGCCGGTTCGAGCTCCACCGCGATCGCCAACGCCTCCGCCGCGGCGCGCGCGTCGTTCCGGTCGAAGGCGAGGTACGAGAGCCGCTCGAACGAGTAGGTGAGGAACGGCGAGGCAACGCTCAGCGCCTCCAACGCCGCGCGTTCGCGCCCTGAGTCGGTCAGGACGTTCGCCACCACCGACGCTCCGAGCATCGCTGCGCTGCCGGCGGCGGGGCCGCGCGCCAGGACGACGTCGAGGTCCTGGAGCGCAGCAGTCATGTCACCACGCGACGCCAGGAACGAGGCCCGCACCACCCGGCCGTAGTCCGATGTCTGCGAAGCAGCGTCGAGCGCCGTCATGGCTCCCACGCGGTCGTTGACGTTGGCCGCCAGCACGCCGAGCCAGACGTCGGCGAGGGACCCCGGCCACACGGCCTGCATCCGTTCGAACGCGGCGGCCGCGAGCGTCGGATCGAGCGTAGCGGACGTCACGGCGAGCAGCGCCCTGCGGGCGGCCCGACGGGCCGCCGTCGTCTCGCTTCCTGCGTCCGCGGGGGCCAGCTCGACGTCGCCGCTTGCGAGTGCCTGCGCGTCGGCCAGCACCTCGGACGCGCGCTCGGGAACCCCGCCTGCCGCCAGCGCCTCCGCGATCGCCGCCGTACCCTCCGGCACGAGACCGGCGCCGAACATGGCGATCCCGCGCACGTACGCACCGTAGGGGCCGCTGGAGTCCCAGCCCGAGGAGGGTGTTGCGGCCGATCCGGACGGCATGCCCAGGGCCTCCTCGAGCGCACGCGTCGCCAGCACGGCGAGGCGGTCGGGACGACCGACGTCGGCTCGCAGCGTGCGCTGCTGGACACCACCGGCCGAGGCGATGAACAAGGCGAGCTCAAGCCCATCGTCGAAGCTCCGGACCTGCCCGGTCGCGGCGACGTCGACGTCGAGCCCGCTTCTCAGTAGGGCCGCGCCAGCGGCGCTCGTCATCGCGGCCTGGCCGACCAGACGGCCCACGCTGACGAAGCCACCCTCCACCACGACCGGCGGCATCGCGCCCGCGGTGACGTCGGGACCGAGGACGAAGGCGTGATCGGCGAAGGCCGCCGCGATCTCGTCGGCGACGGCGACGCCGAGGAAGGTCTCCTGGCTATCGAACGGATGGATGGCCAGCGTCTGAGCGAAGACGGTCGTCGGGAACGTCATCGCGGCCGCCAGCAACAGCGGCCGCAAGAACGCGATCAAGGATCGAGAGCGCATGCGGTCCTCCAAGGTGCCCCAGGCTAGCACGCGCCCTGACCGGCCCCGTTCGCGACCCGACGAAGCCGCGAACGACCGCTGAAGCGCGAGGACACCGCTACGGCGTCAAGCGAGGAGTTCTTCGAACTCGTCCAGCAGCGTCTGCGCCTGCGCAGACGAACGCGCCACGACCAGGATGGTGTTCTGGCCGGCCAGCGTGCCGACGATCTCGTCACGATCGAGCTTGTCGAGGACGTAGGCGATGCCCGAGGCGTGCCCCTCGTCGGTCGAGACGACGATGACGTTCTCCCCGCGGTCGAGGTCGCGGACGAAGAGCCGGAATCGTTGCCGCAACTCGCCGATGACGTCTTCCTGTTGGGTGAGCGGCGTGGCGCGGTAGCGGTGTCTCCCACTACCGGCCGGCAGCCGAACCAGGCGCAGCTCGGTGACGTCCCTGCTGATGGTGGCTTGGGTGACCTTGATGCCACGGCGCGCAAGGTGCTCGGCGATCTCGGCTTGGGTCGAGATGAACTCGTCCTCGACGAGCTCGGCGATGAGGCGCTGACGCGATTCCTTGCTCGGCATCGGTACGCAGTATACGCGTCGGTGGCCAAGGTGCCGCTCGATGCGCCGTCCCGAGCGATGTTCGCCCCTTGCCGGCGCGCGTCACGCCGCGCGCCAGGGGCAGGAGGTCAGACCTCGTCGTCGTCGAACGCAGCCGGTGCGTACGACGTGGGCGTCTCCGTTCGCCGCGGCTCCACCGCGCGCTTCAGCTCGTCTGCGCTGGGGAGATCGTCGCCCCAGAGGATCTCGTTCGTCGTCTCGAGTTCCTTCATCGCGATGCTGACGGTGTTCTGTGTCCGCGGCAGCTCGTCGACGTCGAGGACGGGCGGGATGCCGGCCTTCAACTGCGCGGCCCGCCTGGCCACGATCATCGAGAGTCGGTACCGTGAATCCGTCAACGCCATCAACTCGTCGTATCCTTCTTGCGCCACGTGCGTTCCCTCCAAGATCTCCTGGTCGCCATGCGCCATGCACGGCCCGTCCTACCTGACCGGACGCGCGCTTCGCCGGCCTTCCAACGTACCGGCTGTGCACCTCGCGCCACCTGCGTGGCGCGCGACGGCGCCGCGACCGACCCGAGAAGCCGCCAGGCGGTCCCGAGCGCTCGATTGTACACGACCACGACAGGTTCGTGCGTTCAGGCGGCCCCGCTCACGTTCACGCCTCGTCACTCTCGTCGAGGAACGTGGCGATCTGCGCGTCGCTCATGAAGCGTGCCCGGGCGCGCTCGGCGCGGATGACGCACTCGAAGAGGGTCACGGCCTGTTCCAAGTGATCGTTCACGATGACGTAGTCGAACTCGCGCACGGCCCGGATCTCGTCGCGCGCCCGCGCCAGACGCTTCTGGATCTTCTCTTCGCTGTCCGTGCCGCGTCCTCGCAGTCTGCGCTCGAGTTCCCGCAACGACGGCGGCGCGATGAACAGCATGACCGCTTCGGGCATGCGCTCCTTGACCTGTCTGGCGCCCACCAACTCGAGTTCCAGTAGCACGTCGTGGCCGCGCGCCAGCGCCTCCCGCACCGGTCCGGCCGGGGTGCCGTAGTAGTCGCCGACGTAATCCGCGTGCTCGAGCAGCGCGTCGTCGCGGATCATCCGCTCGAACGCGGGGCGCTCGAGGAACCAGTACTGGACGCCGTCTTCCTCGCCCTCGCGGCGCGGCCGCGTGGTGGCCGAGATCGAGTACACCAGGTTGGTCATCCGGGGCATCGCGGCGCGACGGATGGTGTCCTTGCCGACGCCTGACGCGCCCGTCATCACGAAGAGGATCCCTTGCCCGTGCCTGCTCGCCGTCATGCCAGCCTTCGCCCACTTCCCTAGGTCGCGGTCGTCACACTCCCGACGCGGTGCATCGCCGCCCGAGCCTGCGCGTGCTGGGCGAGACTGTACCACGCGCCTTCGTTCCCGACGCGCGGCGTCGGGCGGGGTCCGCAGGGTGCTAGCATGCGGTCCCGGGGAAGGTGAACGCATGGAGCGAAAGTACATCTTCGTCACGGGCGGGGTCGTTTCGAGCCTCGGCAAGGGCATCTCGACCTCGAGCATCGGGGCGTTGCTCCGGGCGCGCGGTTATCGCGTCACGGCCGTCAAGATCGATCCGTACGTCAACGTGGACGCGGGCACGATGCGGCCGTACGAGCACGGGGAGGTCTTCGTCACGGACGACGGCGCCGAGACCGACCTCGACATCGGCACGTACGAGCGTTTCCTCGACGTCGACTTGAGCCGCGACAACAACGTCACCACGGGCCAGGTCTACCTCAGCGTGATCGAGAAGGAGCGTCAGGGCGCCTACCTCTCCCAGACGGTGCAGGTCATCCCCCACGTCACCGACGAGATCAAGCAACGCATCGCCGACGCCGGCGAGGCGGCGGACGCCGAGATCGTGCTGGTGGAGGTCGGAGGCACCGTCGGCGACATCGAGTCGTTGCCGTTCTTGGAGGCGATCCGCCAGGTCCGCTTCGAAGCGGGCCGAGAGAACACGCTCTACCTTCACGTCACGCTGGTGCCCTACCTCGGGGCCAGCGAGGAGTACAAGACCAAGCCGACCCAGCACTCGGTCGCCACGCTCCGAGGGGTCGGCATCCAGCCCGACGCGTTGGTCCTGCGTTCGAAGGCGCCGGTACCGGAGGACGGCCGGAAGAAGATCGCGCTGTTCTCGAACGTCGAAGCGGACGCGGTGTTCAACGCCTTCGACGCCGACTTCGTCTACGCCGTACCCGAGATGCTCGAGCAACAAGGCATGGGGCGGTACGTCGAGCGGATGCTGCAACTCGAGCGCGTGACCCCCGAACTGCGCGTGTGGCAGGAGGCGGTGCGCACCCTGCGCCACCCGGACCGTACCGTCCGGATCGCGGTGGTCGGCAAGTACGTGGCAATGCCCGACGCCTACCTGAGCCTGCTCGAGGCGCTCAAGCACGCCGGTATCGCCAATCACGCGGCGGTCGACGTGCATTGGGTCAACGCCGAGGAACTGGTGGAAGGCGATCTCGAGCACCTGTCCGAGTTCGACGGCATCCTCGTTCCCGGGGGCTTCGGCGTGCGCGGCATCGAGGGCAAGGTGCACGCCGCGACCATCGCGCGGGAGCGCGGCATCCCGTACCTCGGCATCTGCCTAGGGATGCAGGTCGCAGTGATCGAGTTCGCGAGGAACCGCGCGCGCCTCGTCGGCGCCAACTCCACCGAGTTCGACCCGTACACCCCGCACCCCGTGATCGACCTGATGCCGGAACAGCTCGAGGTCGACGGCATGGGCGGCACCATGCGTCTCGGTAGCTGGCCCATGCGGGTCTTCCCCGGCACGCTTCTGGAGCGCCTCTACGAGCCGCAACCGGCCCAGCAGATGATCGTCCACGAGCGGCACAGGCATCGCTACGAAGTCAACCCCGCGTACGTCGAGCGCTTGAAGTCGGCTGGCCTACGCATCTCCGGCGTCACGCCCGGCATGGAGGGTCGGGGAGAGGGGCTGGTCGAAGCCATCGAACTCGACGGGCATCCGTTCTTCCTCGGGCTTCAGTCGCACCCGGAGTTCCGGTCGCGCCTGATGCGTCCCAGTCCGCCCTTCCGCGGGTTCATCGCTGCCGCCGTCGCCCGCCAGGAGCATCGCGTCGGCGAGGGCGCCACCGCTCTCCTCGACGAGGAGGCCGCACTCTGATCCGCGGGGGGATCGACGTTCGAAGCGCTCGAACCCGTCGGCCGGCCGAAGCGGCGCGTACCGCCGTAGCCACGCCGTGACCGCGCGCGCGCCGTTGGTCATCGGCCTCGCCGGAGGCACGGGGTCGGGCAAGACCACCGTCGCCGAAGCGATCGTGCGCGCTGCGGGTGAGCACAACGTGGTCTTGCTTCCGCAGGACGCCTACTACCGAGAACAGCACGACCTCCCGGTGGAGCTCCGGGGACTCACGAACTACGACGAGCCGAGCGCGTTCGACACCGAGTTGCTCGTCGCTCACGTCGACCGCCTGCTGGCTTGGCAAGCGGTGCGGCGTCCCGTGTACGACTTCACCATCGACGACCGGGCGACCGCCACCGTGGACTTGCCGCCCGCACCGGTGGTCGTGGTGGAGGGCATCCTGGTGCTGTTCGATCCTTCCCTCCGGGAGCGCATGCGGCTCAAGGTGTTCGTCGACGCGCCACCGGACGAGCGCTTCATCAGGCGCCTCGAGCGCGACGTGCGGGAGCGCGGACGCAGCGCGCAGAGCGTCATCGAGCAGTATCGTCGAACGGTGAAGCCGATGCACGACCTGTTCGTGGAACCGACCAAGCAACACGCCGACCTGATCGTCCCCGAGGGCGGCCGGAACCGCGTCGCGCTCGAGGTCCTCACGAGCTACGTGAAGGCGTTCGTCACGGGCGACGTCGAGGTGCCGGCGTGAGGCGTAGCGGGCTCGAGCGGGTTCTGTGGCTCGTGGTGGTCCTGGCGCTGGTTCCCGCCGCCGTGTTGGCGGCGCGGCGAGTCGCGACCGAAGGCTCGCGCGAACGGGTGGCCATGGTGATGGACGAGCATGCCCTGGCCGACCTCGGGGCGTTGGTGGGGCTCACGAGCCTCGAGCTCGGACTGCGGCTCCAAGCGCTCGGGCTGCGCGGCGTTGCCCTGTACGAGGACACCATCGAGACGCTGGTCGCCAAAGGCGCCGCGGCGGCGCTGCTCGGCAGCGAGCTGCGTGCACAGGCGCTCGTCCGCGGCGAGCCGCCGCCCGCGGTACCGTCCGACGCCACCCTGGTGACGGCGCTCGCGCCGGGGGCGCTCGACTCCTTGATCGCGAAGAACGTGCCGCCCGCGCGGCCGATCGAGATCGCCGGGAGGACCTGGTTCGTGTGGCCCGGGGACGTGCGCACCACGCTCCCCGCCGGACCGGACCTCTCGGAGATCGACCGATGGCTGCGCGCCGGGTTCGACGTGGCCTACAGGCCCCGCAACGCCCCCTACGCGTTGGAGAACGCCGGCGCCGACTTCCCCCCTGGAGCGTCCTACCTCGTCCATGCCGGCACCCAGGTGGCGGGACACCCCGGGGACCTCACGTCGGTCGTCGAGGGCTCGCAGCCGTACCTGACGGCGATCATCGAGGGCACGCCGCAGAGCTCCATGCAGCGGATCTCGGACGAGGTCCCGACGGTGCGGCTGCTCAGCTTCAACCAGGACTACATCGACCGCCGCCTGCGCCCGAGCGATCTCGTGGACAAGTACTTGCTGGCCGTCGAAGAGCGCAACGTGCGGCTGCTCTACCTTCGCCCGTACACGACGAACGAACTCGGCGATCCCCTGGAGAACACCGAGACGTTGGTGCGCGACCTGTCGTCTGCGTTGGCGCGCCAGGGGTACGAGGTGGGGCGGCTGACCGCCTTCGAGCGCGACTACGTCACCAACGGCCTCCTTCGGGGCGCCGCGGCGCTCGGCGTGCTTGCGGGGTTGCTGCTTCTCGGCCTACGGACCCGGGCGCCTTGGGGCGCGGTCGTCGTCGCCGGCATCGCCCTGCTGGCACTCGCCGCTGCCGGGCTCGGCTGGGACGCGGTCGCTTTGACGGCGGCGCTGACCTTCCCCGTGCTCGGGTACCTCACGTTCCGGCCGCGGCCCGTCGCCTTGGTGTTGGCTACCCTGGTGAGCCTGGCCGGCGCGCTGCTGCTTGCCGCCGTCGGCAGCGAACACGAAACGCTCTTGGCCGTTCGGCCGTTCTCCGGCGTCGGCGCCACGTTGGTGGTGCCACCGGCGCTGTTCCTGTTCGCCTACGCCCTTCGCTACCGCAGTCCCGCGGCGTGGGTGCGCTCATCGTGGGGCGCCCAGGTCCGTGTCGGGCACGTGGTGATCGCCCTGGCCGGCGTCGCTGCCCTGGCCCTGGTCGTGCTTCGCCGCGGCAACGATCCGGTGATCGGCGTGACCGGTTTCGAGCTCACCTTGCGCCAGGTGCTCGGCGAGTACTTCGCCCGCCCGCGCTTCAAGGAGTTGATCGGCCACCCCCTGGCGTTCCTCGCGTTGGCCTTACCCGCGCTCCCGGCGTGGGTGAGAGGAGCGCTGTTGACGGTCGGCGTGGTGGCTCAAGCGAGCATCTTGAACTCGTTCTCTCACTACCACACGCCGCTCCTCGTCTCTCTCGAGCGCAGCCTCGTCGCACTGGTCCTCGGCGGCCTGGTCGGCCTCGTCCTGTGGCCCGCGGCGGCCGCGGTCTGGCGCCTGCTGCGCGCTTGGTTGGACGCCGACGCCGCGGGCGAACGCCCCCAACACGGACGCTGATCCCCTCGTGCGCGTCGTCCTCAGCGGGTACTACGGCTTCGGGAACCTAGGCGACGAAGCGCTCCTAGCAGGTCTCGCCGAAGGTCTGACGCGTCACGGCCATCAGGTCGTGGTGCTGTCCGGTGACCCGGCGGCGACGCGTGCGATGCACGGCGTCGCGGCGACGCACCGCGTCTGGGGCGCGCCGTTCGCCATCGCCCGCGCCGGCGCGGTCGTTTCCGGCGGGGGCGGGCTGTTCCAGGACGCGACCAGCGATCGCAGCCTGCGCTACTACCTCGCCATCGTACGTCTCGCCCGGTTCCTCGGGAAGCGCGTGGTGGTGTACGCGCAGTCACTCGGTCCTCTCTCCACGACCGGTCGCGCGAAGGTCGCGCGCGCGATGGCAGGCGCGAGCGTGGCGGTGCGTGACGAGGCGTCGTTGGCACTTGCCCGCTCCCTCGGCGCGAACCCCGTGATGGTCGCGGACCCGGCCCTGCTGGCGCCATCGCCCCCGCCTCCAAGGCGCGCCCCGCTTCCTCCAGGGCCTCCACCCGGGGCAGCGGACGCTGGCCCGGTCGTGCTGATACCGCGCGGCGCTCAGGACGAGCTGAACGGTGCTCTGGCGCGGCTCGCCAGAGCGCTGGCCGAGGCGAACGTCCCGGTGGCCGCCGTCGCGCTGCATCCTGCTCACGATGACGCGGCCGTGGAGCGCTTGCGCTCCGAGGTGCCGCAGCTCGCGGTCCGCCGCGCCGCGACCGTGTCCGAAGCGCTGGACGCCCTTACCGACGCGCGATACGTCGTTTCCGTGCGGCTGCATGGCTGCATCCTTGCCGCCCGACTCGGGATCGGGTTCGCCGGGTTGTCGTACGACCCGAAGGTGCGGGGCTTCCTCGAACAGGCGCGCGCGCCGGCCTTCGAGGCTCCGGTCGACGTGCGGAGCCTGCGCGAGCTCGCCTTGCTCGCGCCGCCATGTGAGGTGCACGCCGTGCATCACCTTATAGGACTGGCCGAAGAGGGCATCGCCTGGCTGGACGGCGTCCTGCGTGGCGAGCGGGGCCAGGGTGGTCGAACGTTGGGCGACACCAAGCCGGATGGGCCCGAGGAGCCAAGCTCTCATGGCGCTGCGGTAGGCTGACGCCGTGGGTGCGACGCCGTTCTCCGCCCGGGCCGCTCGCGCGGCACTGCTTGGCATCGTTCTGATCTGCTCCTCGGTCGCTTCCTCGCAACAGGATGCGTTCGCGCAGATGCGGGACCTGTTGGCGCAGGGGTACTACAACTCCGCCGCCCGCCTCAACGGCCCGGAACTGGTGGCGCGCTTCCCGGAAGAAGCCGAGGCGCACTTCCTCTACGCCAGCGCGCTGTACCTGACGGGCGACACCAGCGGCGCACAGGCTTCGTTGGAACGCGCGTTGGCGCTCGCGACGGAACCCGATCCCGCGTACGTGCACCTGCAGGGGTTGTTGCGTGCCGTGCAAGGTGATGTCGAAGGCGCGTTGCGCGCCCTGCAGAACGCGTTCTTGCGAACGCGCGACTACGCCTACGCCATGGACTGGGGGCGTGTGGCGTGGCAGTTCGCTCGTTACGAAGAAGCGCTCGATGCGTTCACGGCGGCCGCTGACACCCAGCGCGGAGCGCGCGAGTTGTGGCCGCACCTCGACCGTGGACGCGTGTTGCTGCTGCTGGACCGCCTGCCAGACGCCATCGCCGCGTTCGAGCGGGCCATCGACGTGTTCGAGGCCACCGACCGCGGCGACGCGCGACCCGGCTCACCCGCGTACGTCGAGGCGTACTACCGACTCGGTGAGGTGTACGAGCAACTCGGCGACCTCGGGCGCGCGGAGGTGAACTACCGCGCCGCCCGCAGCGCCGACCCGAACTACGCCCCCGCCGTCACGGCGCTCGACCGCCTGTCGCGCAGCTTCGACTGATCCGACGTCGGCACGTCGGTTCTCGGTCCGCACCCAAGCTGAGCGGATGTCGAACGGCACCCAGGCTCAGCGGATCTCGTATCGCACCTCGACGTCGACGCGCACGGCGAGTTGACCGCCGCTCACGGCGCCGCCACCGAGACCCTCACGAAGCGCGAACTGCGGGCTCGCACCGGAGGGAGCCATCGATTCCGAGATGGCGTACGGCGCGCCCAGGGTAAGCCCCGCGAGTTCCGCGAGACCTTCGGCCTTGCGCTGGGCGTCGCGCATGGCCGACGCGCGCGCCTGCCGCTGAAGATCCGCCTGGTCGGACAGCGTGTACTGGATCCCTCCGACTTGGTTGGCGCCTGCTTCCACCATCGCCGTCAGTAGCGCCCCCACGGACGACGCGTCGCGCGCCACCACCTGGTAGGTGTGCTGCACGCGGTAGCGCTCGCCGGTGACGTTGCCGTCTCTGTCGTGCATCTCCTCGCGCCAGACGTTGAAACTGACGGTGCGAACGTCGTCGCCTTCGACCCCCAGCCCCAGCGCCGCCGCGCGAACCTCTTGCATCGTCGCGTCGGCACGGCGCAGCGCTTCGGCGACCGATGGGTCGTCGACGTTGACGCCGATGTCGATCAGCGCCTGGTCCGGCGCGCCATAGGCGACGCCGCTTCCCGTGACGTGGATGCCGGGCTCGGCTTGGGCCCGCGCGACGCCGGGAGCGAGCAGGACCAACAGGGCGCCCAACAGCGCCAGCAGCACGATCCGGTGCGGCGTCCGCCCACCGTCGTGGTCAGTGGCGCGTACCGCGACTCGGGCCTCTCTTCGTGGTTCGGTCATGGTCGTTGGCCTCCTAGGTCGTTCGCGACCTGCCCGCATGGTCGCAAGCCGGAGCGTGAGACGCGTGGTCCCGACGTTCACCTTGGGTTCATGACGCGCGCGGCGAACCCGCGACGTGGAGTCAGTTGACGAGCTTGGTGCGACGCGCCTGGTAGTCCTGCAACACGTACCGACCGATGGTGTGCGGGGTGGTGAAGTACGCCTTGCCCCGGGTCATGGCGCTGACGCGCTGTACGAACGCGATCAGTTCAGGATCACGCGCGAGCATGAAGGTGTTGACCTGGATGCCGTGGCGGCGGCAATTGCCGACCTCGCGTAGCGTCTCCCCCAGCACGAGCGGATCGAGCCCGTACGCGTTGCGGTAGACGCGACCATCGGGCAGTGTGATGGCCGACGGTTTGCCGTCGGTGATCATCACGATCTGCTTCATGTCCTTGTTCTGCCGCTTCAGGATCTTCTGCGCCAACCTCAGTCCCTCCGCGGTGTTGGTGTGATACGGCCCGACCTGCGCGCTGGGCAAGCGCTCGAGGGGGATCTCTTCGGCGCCGTTGTGGAACAGCACGTAGCGAACGACGTCGCCCCGGTACCGCGTGCGGATCAGGTGCGCCAGCGCCAATGCGACGCGTTTGGCCGGCGTGAACCGATCCTCGCCGTAGAGGATCATCGAGTGGCTGCAGTCGAGCATGACCACGGTGGCGGCCGAGGAGGTGTACTCGGCCTGCACCACGTGAAGGTCGTCTTCTTGAAGGTCGAGTCGTCCGTCTTCGAAGCCGCGCCGGGCGGCGTTGCCGAGCGTCTGTGACACGTCGAGGTTGAGGGCGTCGCCGAACGCGTACGGCTTGGACTCGCCCGAGGCCTCGATCCCGGTGGCCGTGAACCGCGTGTCGTGTGCGCCCACGCTCGCACGGCCGCTGGCGCCGAGCAGGTCCTGCAACGTGCGGTATCCGAGGAAGTCGATCGCCTTGTCGGTCAGAACGAAGGTCGCACGGCCGTCCGCCTCGCCGCTGCCGACGTCACCCCCCCGACCGTCTTGGCCTCGCTCGTCGACCCCGCCATCGGGCCGCAGGTACCCTTCACGCTCGAGGCGGCGGGCGAGTTCCTTGACGGTGGACCCGAGCTCGCTGTCCAACCACCGCTCGGCTTCCATGGCGCGCTCGATCAGGTCTTCGGGGACCAGCTCGTTGGTGATCAGCGCTTCCGCGATGGCGTCGTACAGGTCGTCCATGGTGGGACGGTACTCGGGATCCGGATCCCACGGGTTCCGCTCGAAGCCGGAAGCGAGCAGGCGGTCCTGAAGCATCTTCATCAGGTCGGCCATGTCGAGGTCGTCGAGCGTCCCCTCGTACTTGGAGTACCGGATGATCGCCATCGTCACCCCCTCGCATCTCGCACGGTCAGTTCCATCGTCTCCGCGGCCCACCGGCCGTGGGCTCGATGTCGTTGGCGACGTAACCTCGTTCTTCGCTGCGCCCCACCAGCTTCCGCGCGCACAACCCTTCCAGGACGAACTCCGCGGCGGCGGCCAAGCGATCGTCGCCGTCATCGCCCGCGAGCGCGCGCGCCGCCCGCAGGAGTCCGGGTACGTCGGCCAGGACCGGCAACAGCCGCGCGGTCGGTACGTCCTCGGGCAGCCGCAGGTGATGGTCGCTCTCGAAGTAGGCCACGACCTCGTCGGTGTCCACGTTGCCCGCGCGTCGGCCGAAGACCTGGCCCACGGCGCGCCGGACGATCTCCTGCGCGACCGCCTCCGCGCCCTTCAACTCGCCCTCGTACTCGAGCTCGAGCTTGCCCGTCACCGCCGCGAGCGCGGCGTGAAGGTCGGTGATCCTCGCGATGGGCCGCAGCTCTGCCACCGTCAGGGCACGACGCTCCGCGTTGCTGACGACGTTCTCCAGGAGGCTGATCGGCAACCGCTGCGAGACTCCGGAGTGCTTATCGACGCGCGCGTCGTCACGCGCCTGGAACGCGACCTCTTCGACGGCTTCGGCGACGTACTCCGGCACCACCACCGCTGCGTCGCGGGCCGTCCACGCCTCCTGGCGCGTGATGGCCATGCCCTCCTCGACCGTGCGCGGATAGTGGGTGCGGATCTCGCTGCCGATACGGTCCTTGAGGGGGGTGATGATCTTGCCGCGGGCGGTGTAGTCTTCCGGGTTCGCGCTGAACACCAGCATCACATCGAGCGGCAGGCGCACCGGGTAGCCCTTGATCTGGACGTCCCCTTCCTGCATCACGTTGAACAGCGCGACCTGGACCTTCCCGGCGAGGTCGGGAAGTTCGTTCATGGCGAAGATCCCGCGATGAGCACGCGGGAGCAGACCGTAGTGCACCGAGCGCTCGTCACCCAGGCGCGTACCGAGCTTCGCCGCCTTGATCGGGTCGATGTCGCCGATGATGTCCGCAACGGTGGTATCCGGCGTGGCCAGCTTCTCGAGGTAGCGCGCCGATCTCGGCAACCACGCGATCGGGGTCGCGTCGCCGCATGCATCGACGATGGCCCTGCCCTCGACACTGACCGGCTGGAACGGGTCGTCGTGGAGCTCGGTGCCCTCGATGTACGGGATCTCGTCGTCGAGCAGGTCGGCCAGAGCCCGCAACAGACGCGTCTTGGCCTGGCCGCGCAACCCCAGCAGGATGAAGTTGTGGCGGCTCAGCACGGCGTTGACGATGGCAGGAACCACCGAGTCGTCGTACCCCAGCACGCCCGGGAACACCGGCCCGCCGAGCCGCAAGCGTTCCATCAGGTTCGTGCGGAGTTCGTCCTTGACGCTCCGACCGGCGAGCGCCTGCCAGCGCGTTCCGGCCAGGTCGCCCAGGGTCGTGGGCAGGTCCGGCTTCCTCGATGACGTGCTGGACGGCGTACCTGGCTTGGCGTCGAACGCTTCCATGGCACATGCTAGCAAAGGGGCATGCACGTACCGTGAGCCGGCGCAGGTTCTTGCCTAGGGGAACTCGGCAGCACGACCCGACGAGGGCCAAGGGACCAACGAAGGGGTGACCCTGCGTGGGGGGCGCAGGGTCACAGAGAGGAGATGGTTGAGGGACGTAGTCCCTCAGGGGGGTCCCGGGGGGGCGGGACCATCGACATGCTACGGCACGCGCATCGCGTTGTCATCTCGCATCGTGCGACGGCGGCGGCCTCCGCGCCGCGACGCGCGACCGGCTTGCGCCCGCTCCAGACTCGGCGCGGCACGCCCGTCGAGCGACCCACCAGGACCCGCAACGAACATTCGCGACGCGGCGAGCCGTCTGGCCTGCACGTACCCGGCCGAACGGGAAACGGTGCGTGTTCGGCCGGTTCTTGCGCCTGATATCGTCGGCCATGCCCGAGATCCGCAGCGCCGAGATCGTCAGCGTGGGAACCGAGCTCCTGCTCGGTGAAGTCATCGACACGAACGGCGCGCGACTCGCCGCCGACTTAGCGGCCCGCGGCGTGGACGTGTACCGCTCGCAACGAGTGGGAGACAACCTCGAACGGATCCGCCAGGCGATCGACGGCGCCCTCGACCGAAGCGACCTGGTCGTGGTCGGAGGCGGGCTCGGCCCGACCGACGACGACTTGACGCGCGATGCCATCGCCGCGGTGGCGGGCCAGACGCAGCGCGTCGATCCCGAACTCGAGCGGTGGCTGCGCGAACGCTTCGCCTCCTACGGCCGACGCATGCCCGAGCGCAACCTCCAGCAAGCGCGCGTCATCGACGCCGCTACCGTCCTCCCGAACCCCATCGGCACGGCGCCCGGTTGGCTCGTGCGGCTCCAGCGCGCGGGCGCCGAACGCGTGATCGTGACGCTGCCCGGCCCACCGCGCGAGTTCGATCGCATGTGGCATCACGAGGCCGTCCCGCGCCTGGTCTTCCCTCCCGATCACCTGTTCGTGCATACCTTCAAGACCATCGGCATCGGGGAGTCGCACGTCGCGGAGAGACTCGGCGCGCTGACGCTGTCGTCCAATCCGACCGTCGCTACCTACGCCAAGCGCGACGGGGTCCACGTCCGCGTCGCCGCGAAAGCGGAGAACCGCGCGGCGGCCACCCAGCTCGCGCGCTCCACGCTGGACCAGGTACGAGACCTCCTCGACCCGTTCGTCTGGGGTACCAACGGCGACGACTTGGCGGTGCTGGCGC
This sequence comes from uncultured bacterium, assembly GCA_964582795.1. Lineage (GTDB taxonomy): Bacteria > Deinococcota > Deinococci > Deinococcales > Trueperaceae > CAZACZ01. The sequence continues at coordinate 700 of CAZOTV010000046.1, read as the reverse complement.
TGCGGGAGCTGCTCGCCCAGGGCAAACGCGTCGCCGTGGCGGACGGCGCCACCGGTGGCTTCCTCAGCACGCTCTTGACCGAAGCGGTCGATGCCTTGCCGGGCGGAAACGGCGATGGCAACGGAGGCGGGGCGCTGGCCGGCAGCGTGATAGCATGGGAACCGGAACGTATGCGAGCGCTCGGAATCCCGGTCGACCTGCTACAGAGGCTGCCCGCAGGGGCGGCCGACTTCGTGGTCTCGTTGGCCGCGGCCGTTCGGGCGTTCTTCGCTGCTGATATCGGTATCGCCGTCGGTCATCCGGTGGCGCATCGCGGTCATGGCACCATGACCGCCGCGCACCCAGGGTCGACCGTAGGCGACGCAGGACCGGAAGAGGACCAGCGTGCACCCGTGCGCGTGATGATCGCCATCGCTGTTGACGCCGGAACGACCGTCGAAACCCTCGACCTGCCCCCGCTGGGCAGGCCCTGGCTACGCGAGAGAGCCGCCTTCACCAGCCTGCATCTCCTCCGGTCCGCCTTGCGCTGAGCAGCGACACGCGGCCCTCTCGGGTCCCGAGGTCGCTCCGGCGCGCTCCGGACGCCGTCCCTTGCCGGGACGCCGCGACGAGGATGGAGGGCTGGGCGATGGACGACCAACGCAAGAAGGCTTTGGATTCGGCGTTGTCGCAGATCGAGCGTCAGTTCGGTCGGGGTGCG
>CAZOTV010000045.1:16762-21742 GCA_964582795.1 uncultured bacterium | reverse complement strand
CTGGCATGGCTGTTGCGGCATCCGGCGAGCATGCAACCCGTCATCGGCACGACCAACGTCGAGCGGCTGCGGGACGCCTGCTCGGCCGAGGGTGTGCAGCTCTCGCGCGAGGAGTGGTACGAGCTGTACCGCGCGGCGGGGAACGCGCTTCCGTGACGTGCGTGTTCATCACGGGCATGTCCGGAACCGGGAAGTCGACGGTCATGGAGCGGCTCGCCGGACTCGGCTACGCCGCCTACGACCTGGACGAACCGGCGTGGTCCGTGACGGCGGAGGACGGCGACTGGATCTGGCGCGAGGACCGCGTTCGTGCGTTGCTGGACGAGCACGAGGGGAAGCTCCTGTTCGTCAGCGGCTGTCCGTCGAACCAGGTCGTGTTCTACCCCCGGTTCGATCGCATCATCCTGCTCAGCGCGCCGGCGGACGTGCTCGTCGAGCGCCTGCGCACGCGAACGACGAACGACTACGGGAAGCGGCCAGAGGAGCTCGCCGATACGCTGATGTACCTCGAGACCGTCGAGCCGCGCCTCCGGCGCGTCGCCGGGTCCGAGATCGACGCCACCTTGCCGCTGGGACGCGTTGTGGCGGAGGTCCTGGCGGTCGCCGGCGTGCGTCGCTGAAAGAGCCGATGCTGCTTCTGGAACGCGCGTTGGGGTGCGGCGCGGCATCGCGCGCACGCGCGTCACTCGCAGGTGTTCTGCGGCTCGCTGGTGACCTCGACTCCGTTCGCGCCGAGCCGGGCGAGCAGCGTGGCGGTGAGTGGAGTCGCGGGCAAGCAGTTGCGTTCCACCGACAACGACACGAGGTCGGTGAGATCTAGCAGTGGGACGATGTCGCGCACGCGGTTGCGAGCGAGCGACAGAACGCGGAGCTGCAGAAGCGACGCGAGCGGCACTACGTCTTCGACCTCGTTGCGTGAGAGGTCCAGGACGGCCAGGTTGGTCAAGGCGCGCAATCCCGAGACGTCCTGGATGCCGTTGCGCGACAAGTCGAGGTCCGTGAGCGACGAGAGACCCGCCAACCCATGCACGTCCGTGAGGCCGGTGCCCTCGAGGTTGAGATCCCGCAGTCCGTGAAGCCCTGTCAGCGGTGAGAAGTCGTTCGGCGTGTCGTACGCGATGTCGAGCGTGCTCAACCCGGTCAGGCCACGCAGCGGTTCGATGTCGGTGATCAGGTTGCGGTCGAGGTGCAACGCTTCGAGCGCGCTCATGCCTCGGAGCGCCTCGACGTCGGTGAGCACGTTCCTGCCGAGATCGAGTGTCACGAGCCGATCGAGGCCGGTCAAGGGCGCGATCGAGGCGATCTCGTTGCTCTGGGCGTCGAGCGTGTGCAGCTCCCGCATGCCCGCGAGCGCCTCGATGTCGGCGATGGCGTTGTCGGCCAGCCGTAGGGTGCGCATGGTCGTCAGGCCGCGGAGCGCCGTGACGTCGGTGAGTTGATTGCTTCGTACGTCGAGGTCGGACAGGCGCGTCAGGCGTTCGGTGAACCCGACGTCGGTGAGCTGGTTGGCGCGTAGCGTGAGCGTCTCCAGCGCCGTCAGGTTCTCGAGGCCGGCGCCGCTCGCGAGCTGGTTGTAGTCGAGCGCGAGCGCGCGCAGGTCCGTGAGCGTAGCCAGGGGTTGCGCGTCCGCGACCTGGTCGTAGGCCAGGCTCAGCTCCTGGAGCTTCGTGAGGGACGTGAGTGGTGAGACGTCCGTGATCTGGTTGCGCGATAGATCGAGGAACGTGAGCTCGACGAGCTCCGCGAGCGGGGTGACGTCCGTGACGGCGTTGCGGGCCAGGTCGAGGCTGGTGAGCTTGGTCAGCTGGGACAGTGCGCTCACGTCGGCGAGTTGGTTCGACTCGAGGTTGAGGCGCGTAAGGTCGCGCATCCCGGCCAGGACGGCCACGCTGGCGATCTCGTTGTAGCTCAGGTCGAGCGACGTCAGGGCGGTGGCGCCCTGCAGCGCAGTGATGTCGGTGACGGCGTTGCGCGCGACGTCCAGTTCTTCGAGAGCGGTCATGCCCTGGAGGGCGGACAGGTCGCGGACCTCGTTGTGGCTCAGGTCGAGGTAGACCAGACGCTCGAGGCCCGCGAGCGGCGCGATCGACGTGAGGGCGTTGCGCTCGAGGTCCAGCACCTGCAGGCTGCTCAGGCGCGCCAGCGCGCCTGCGTCGGCCAAGAGGTTGCGCCCGAGTCGGAGGGTGCGAAGGGTGCTCAACCCGCTCAGCGCGTCGACGTCCGTCAACCGGTTGCTGCGGAGGTCGAGGACCTCCAGGGACAGGAGGGAGAGCACGAAGCCCGTCGACTCGAGCTGGTTGCCGCGAAGGTTCAGGGTTGTGAGGTTCTCGAGTCGGCCGAGGCCTGCGCCGGACGAGAGCGCGTTGGACGACAGGTCGAGGTCGAGCAGTTCGACGAGCGCCGCCAGGGGCCGCGCGTCGGCGATCTGGTTGTTCGCCAGGTAGAGGTTGCGAAGGTTCACGAGCCCCTGAAGCGGTGTGATATCCGTGATCCCGTTGTCCCGGAGGTCCAGGTACTGAAGCGTGGCGATGGCCGCCAGCGGCGCGAGATCGGTGACCTGGGTGCGCCGCACCTCGAGCCGGCCGAGCACAGGTAGGGTCGTGATCGGCGTCAGATCGCCGACCGGGTTGTCGCGGAGGTCGATGCGGGTGAGGCGGGGAAGCGCCGCGATCGGCGTGAGGTCCTCGATCTGGTTCGCGCGCAGGTCGAGTCGCGTGAGCCCGACCGCGTGTTCGAGGCCGGTGAGGTCGCGGATGCCGGCTTCGTTCGCGCGCAGCGTTCGAAGGTCCGCCAGCGCAGCGCAGTCGATCGGTTGCGATCCGAGCGCGAGCTCGTTCCGGATGGCAGCAGCGAGCGCTTCGTCGGGAATCGAGACGACGGCCGTGGGGTCGGAACAGGCGCCGGCGTTCTCCGTGGCCGGCGTGAGAGGCGCGCCGGTCGTTGCCTGCGGCACGCAGGCGGCAAGCAGAAGGGCGAGAAGCACGGACGCTGCCAAGGCGCGGGCGGGAGTCATGGCGTCATCCTACGGGTCGGTCGGGGCCCGTTCGACGGCAACGGCACCATGGGGGCTTCGCGGGTGGCTCCCTACCGACCATGCCAGGCCGGCGCGGGCGTCCTCCACGGCCGTCCCGTCCGCGATGGCCGCCAGCGCGGCGCGCCAGGCCCCGAGCAGGATGGCGGGCGCGGCCTTCGGCGCGCCCTCGCAGAGCGACGTCAAGGGAGCGAGAAGGGCGTCGTCGGTGACGGCGGCCTGGCGCTCGCTCAGGATCCGAGCCGCGGCGAAGCGAACGGCCGCGTCGAAACCCACGAGGAGCGCCGCCACGAGTCCCGACCAGCCTCCACCCGCGGCTGCCGCGGCGCCCTCCATGCGATCGCGAACGCGGCGTTCCATCTCCTGGCGGACGACCTGGAACAAGCCCGGCTTCCCTTCGAAGTGGTGGTACAGCGAGCCCGTGGTAACGCCGGCCATCGACGCGATGTCGGTGACGCTGGCGGCCTCGAACCCGTCGCGCTCGAAGGCCAGAGCGGCGGCGTCGAGCAGGCGCGCCCTGGCGCTGCCGGGAACGGGGATCCACTCTCGCATGCCGTCAGCATAACGCGTTGACAACATACCGTAAACGGATTATGCTCGCGTCCTACCAAAGGAGGCGACCATGCGACTCTCGCTCGTGTACCTACCCGTGGCGGATCTCAAGGCAGCCCTGGCGCTCTATCGCGACACGCTCGGCTTCGACGAGGCGTGGCGCGAAGGCGACGCCACCTGCGGCCTGCGCATACCCGGTACCGACGTGCAGCTCATGCTCGATCAGGACACGCCTGCAGGCGACAAGCCGGGCCCGTTCTTCGAAGTGGACAGCGTGGACGCGTTCCATGCCGAGTACGAAGGCAGGCTCGCGTTCAACGCCGCTCCGAAGGACATCCCGCCAGGAAGGTACGCGTCGTTCGACGACCCGTGGGGGAACCGCGTGCACGTGCTGGACACCAGCAAGAGCCGCTGATCGTCGTCGCCGTCGAGGCGACGGCGCACGCAGGCTACTTCGCCGGCACCGTGTCCGCGCCGCCGGTCTCCGAGGACGAGCTTGCGCCAGGCTGAGCGGGCGCCACGGCGACCCGCGCACGTGGCCGCTCGTCGAGCCGTACGATCACGACGCCCAGCATGATCAGGGCACCGCCAAGGAGCTGCGGCCCTGCGGGCATCTCGGCTACCAACAAGCGTGCCCACAAGATGGCGAAGAGCACCTCGAGGAGGCCGACGAACGACGCCAGCTTCGAGCCGAGGACGCGGTTCGCCATGATGCCCGAACCGTAGGCGAGCGCGGCGGCGACGAGTCCCATGGCCGCCACGTCGAGCCACCACGGTAATGTGGCGCCCGCCAGCGTCACGTCGGTGGGTGCCCAGCGCATGTCAAGGATGCCGAGCGCGCCTGCGAGGGCGAGCGTCACGGCTCCCACCGCCAGGCCGCCCGCCGCGACGAACATCGCCGGGAGGTCGTGCCGCTCGTCGGCCGAGATGACGAAGTACGCGGCCAAGCCGGTGGCGGCCACGAGGCCCCACATGGCGCCGACGAGATCGATGGTGGCGGCTCCGAACACGTTCAACACCAGGACCAACCCCGCGATCGCCACCGTGGCGCCGATCAACGTCAGTGGCTTGGGCCGCTGACCGCGACGCAGCCAGAGCCACAGGACGACCAGCACGACGCCGCAGTACTCGAGGAGAAGCGCCACCCCGACGGAGAGGCGTCCGATGGCGAGGAAGAACGCCAACTGCGCGCCGGCGACGGCCAAGAGGCCGAACAGCACCACGCTGGGCCAGCCGCGCCGCAGGCGACGCCAGCGTCCTCGCATGGCCAGGATGCCGGGCACGGCCAGGGCCGCGGCTCCGATCGCGACGCGCCACGTGACGGCTGCGCCGGGCGACCAGCCGGCGGCGAGCAACCCCTTGGCCAACGAACCGGAGGTGGCGAAGGCTGCAGCGGA
>CAZOTV010000045.1:10940-16662 GCA_964582795.1 uncultured bacterium | reverse complement strand
CTCGGGTCGCGTCGCGTGCCGCCGCGTCAGCCGCCCAGCGCCAGAGCCGCGACCAAGACGATCCCGAACGCCATCTCCATGATGCCGACGCGCTTCGCGGGCACGGCCGGTGCCCGCTCGCGCAAGCCGAGTGCGGCGCGAAGCAGAAGCAGCGCGAACGCCGGGACGGCCCACCAGGTCGTGTGCGCGAGAAGTGCTACGGTCGTCGCCCAGACGAGGGCAGCCGCGTGGGCGAGGTTCACCAAGGCCACACGGATGGGCGGCTGCCCCGGCGGCACGCCTCGCTGCCGCTCGAGGCGGGCCCTCACGTACAGGATGGAGGCGAGGTCGCGGGCAGCCAGGATCGACCACGCCACCAGGGCGATGCCCCACGGCGCGCCCGCGACGCGCATCACCATGGCCGCCAGCGACGCTATCGCGACGCTGCCGGCTAACTCGGGTGCGAGCCGCCTGCCCTGGTTGCGCGCGTCGAACGCCAGTTGCCCCAGTGCCAGCGGCGCCGCCAAGACGAGGACCAGGAACGCGTCCTTGCGCGCCGCCGTGACGACCGCGAGGGCGAGCGTTGCGGCGAGGAGCGCGCCGTATGCGATGACGAACGATGCCGCGAGACGCGTGCGAGGGTACCGTTTCCGGCGTCGCAAGTCGGCGAGCAGGAGGCTCAGCGGGTGTTGGACCAGCAGGGCGAGAAGCCCCGCCAACGCCGTCCAGACGCCTGCCCCGCTCGGCCACGTGAGGAGGCCGAGCAGGGCGGGTTCCAGCACGAACGCCCAGGCGCCGTGCTCGTTCGGAAGCGCCACGGTTCGTAGGCGGACCGGGCGTCTGGGTGATCGAGCGCCGCGTGAATCCCGTCTTGCGCGCGACGGGCGCGCGCGCAGGCGCTCGGGTCCGCGGTCGTTCGGGCGGCCGCCGTGGAGGGTGGTCAGGAGCTCGTTCGGGCGCTCGGTCGAACGCTCACTCGAACCCTCGGTCGAACGCTCGATCCGCGACTCAACTTGCGCGCCCGACACGAACGCGCCAGCACTCCGGGCCCTGTTCGAGGTACTGCCAGTCGAGTTTGCCGGGACGCTCGGCTTGGAGCTGATAGTAGAGCGGCTTGGGGTCGTGGTCGTTCACCAGCTCGAACGCCTGGCCGGGCGCGAGGTCGTCGAACATCTGGAAGATGAGCGGGTGCCGGTCGCGGGGAGCGATCGTGCGGACGTCGAGTTGTTGCATCGGTGATTCTCCTTCCAACCAGCGGATGGCGCCCACTGGGCAGGCAGCCATGGCTTCCAGCGTGGTTTCCGTGACGGGTACGCGGCCGGTGTCCTCGAGGATGCCCGGTGCGATCTCTTCGCACACGCCGCAGCAGATGCACGTGTCCATGTCGACCCACATCGCGTCCGGTCTACGGAGCATGGGCGCCTCCTACCATCGCGCGGACTCCCAGCACGACCATCGTGCCGCTGCCCGCCTCGAGCGCCTTGGGGGTGCCGGGTAACACGTGCACCACGTCGCCTGCGCTCACTGCATGGCGAGCGTCGCCCTCGCGGACGTGGCCCTCGCCCTCGAGCACGGTGAAGATGGTCTCCGCGCCGTCACCCTCCGGAGCGACCAACTTCTGGCCGTCCTTCAGGCAGAGGAGCATGGCGACCATGCGCTCGCCCATGCTCAACGGGCGTGGCACCGGTCCGCCGTCCGAGAAGCGGGCGTGCTCGGTGGTGCGGGTCAGGGGCATGGCGAGCCTCTCTTCGCGTCCGTCGCGCCGACCCGTTCGAGCGCCGCGAGCAAGGCCTCGCGCGTGGCCGGTGCGAGCCCGCGGATCCGGATCGCCTGGGCGAGTGTGACGGTGGGTGCGAGGGCCCGGCGAAGCGGCGGCTGGGCGAGAAGGGAGAAGCCGTGCTCGATCAGAAGGTCGAGCGCGCGTGGGTGGGCGGCGATCACCTCGGATACGCGCGCGGCCAGGAGCCGTTCGCGGGTCGTACCTGCGTCCGAGGCGGTCGCTCCTTCGGGTGCGCCGGGGGCGTCCGGGGCGGCGTCCATCGCCGGGGCCGTGGTCGGTGCAGCGCTATCGACGGGCTTCGCGCGCATGCCATTCACGGCGTCATCGTCGCGCTCGGTGCGCCGTGTCCACCATGACGTAAGTCATGCGGTTCACGCTGGGGCCGGAGGTCCGCGTAGCCTTGAACCCAGGTCAACGCGCCGAAGCGCACGACCGTCCTAGCGTGGACGGCATGGCCGAGACGTCACTCGACAACCGTGGGCTCGAACCGCCGATGCCGATGATCCGCACGCTCGAGGCGCTGGCGGGGCTGGACCCGGGCGACGTGCTGGTGATCCACAACGACCGCGTGCCGGTCTACCTACTTCCCCAACTGGCGGACGAGGGCGCGGGCTACGAGGTCGAAGAACTGCCGGATGGAAGCGCGCGCGTGCGCATCGTCAAGGGAGCGTGAGTCATGGCCATGCCCCGCCCGGTGGCGGCGGGCGCACCGTCGGCGGTACCGATCGCGGCGCTGACGGCCGGGTCGGTGGCGCTGGTGGCCGGCGCTGTGGCGTTGGCGATCCGGCCCGGATTGCTGGTCGGCTATCCCGGCGCGCCCGGCATGCTGGCGCTGACCCACACGTTCACGCTCGGGTTCGTCGGGCTCGTCTACGCGGGCACCTTGCAGCAGTTGCCTGCCGTGTTGCTGGTGACGGACCTGGCGTGGCCACGCCTGGGCGTCGGTGCGCTGCCGCTGCTCGGGCTGGGCACGGCGCTGGTCGTGGCAGGCTTCGCCCTCGGTTTCGCTGCGCTGCCGCTGGCGCTCGGTGGCGGCTTGGTCAGCCTGGCGTGGCTGGCGCTGCTGGTGCAGCTCCTGGTCACGGCGAGCCGCCGGAGACGCAAGGACCTGGCGGCCCGCGGGTTGGTGATCGCGGTGGCGTACTTCGCCGCCACGGTCGTGCTTGGGTTCGCGCTGACCGGCGGCCGAACGGTGCCGGCGATCCCGGGCACCATCGGCTACCCGGTGAGCACGCACCTGACCGCCGGGCTGTTCGGGGCGTTCCTCCTCGGCATCGCGGCGTCCGGTCAGAAGTTGCTGTCGATGTTCGCGCTTGCCAAGGGCGGCGCCGCCTGGCGCCTACGATGGCTGACGTGGTCGGTTCACGCCGCGATCGTCGCGGAGGCGCTCACGCGCTTCGCGGGCTGGCCGCTCGGGGGGTTTCGTTGGGCGTTCCTGGCTGCGGCCGCGGCGCTGCAACTGTGGGAGGTCGGCGCCATCCTGAAGAGAAGGTTGCGCAGGCGCCTCGAAGCGCCGGTGCTGCGGTACGTGGTGGCGCATGCGTTCTTGCCGCTGGCCGGGGTGTTGCTCGTTCTCGGCGAGGCACGCGCCGCCGGGCTGGCGTTCGCCCTCGGCTTCGTGGGGCTCGCGGTCAGCGGGATGTTGGTGAAGATCGTGTCGTTCTTGTCGTGGACCGCGGGGTTCGCGCAGAGGCCGGCGGGGACGTCGGAGCCGACCGCGGCCCGTTCGCCGGCGACGGTCACGCCGGCGACGGTCAGGACGCCGACCGTGCGGCCGCCGCTCCTACGCGACCTCGTGCGCCCGGAGCTCGAGCCGGTGATCGGCATCGGCTTGGCAGCGGGTGCCCTGGCGGCGATCGTCGCCGCCGTCACGGGCGCGCTGCCGGTCGCGAGGATGGCTGCCCTCGCGCTGTCTTTCGGCGCGGCCGCCCAGGCCGGGCAGGTCGTGCATGTCGTCTGGGTGGCGCTTCGGTTCGCGCGGCCGGCCCCACGACGCGACACTCACCCAAGAGAGCCAGACGCTCACCCGAGACAGCCAGACGCTCACCCAAGTGAGCCGCGAGAGGAGATGATGGCATGACGCAAGGTCCGATCGCGTCCGTTTCGCCGACCGAGACGACATTCACGGAGCTTCGGGCCGCGGTCCCGGCGGTAACGGTGCTGGAGGCGCTGCGGTCGGTGATCGATCCGGAACTCGGCCTGGACGTCGTCGACCTCGGCATGGTGTACGCCGTGACCGTCGTGGACGGCGACGTGGCCGTAGAGATGACGTTGACGACGCCGGGGTGCCCGCTGCACGGAAGCATCGAGCGCGAGGTGCGAGATAGGCTGGCGACGCTGCCCGGTGTGGCCAGCGTCGACGTGACGCTGGTGTGGGACCCCCCATGGACGCCCGACGCCATGCACCCGCGCGCCAAGCGTGCGTTGGGGTTCGGTTGAGGCGACCTGATCGGCGAACCGGACGCTGCCGAGCTCGTCGCCCTCGACGTCCGCCTTCGCTACCTCAGCGACCGGCGCTCTCGGCCAGGTCCGACAGCTGCGCGTGATCGATGGCCGTGATGGTGCGTCCCTGCAGCGCGATGGCGGCGTTGGCGTGCAAGCGAGAAAGGTTGCGGCTGATCAGTTCGGGTACCGTGCCCAGTTGCGCGGCGATGGCGGCGTTGGTCTCGAGTTCCAGCGGCAGACCGACGGCGGCCGCTTCCAGCAGGTAGCGCGCCAGACGATGCACGACCTCCTGGAACGAGATCTGCTCGACCAACCCCACGAGGCGGCGCAACCGCCTGCCGAGCATGCGCATCAGGTGAAGCGCGATCTCGGGTCGAGCCCGGAGCACTTGCTGGAAGCCTTGCTGCTCGAGCCACAGGAGTTCGCTCTCCTCGGCCGCTTCGGCGCCGGCAGGGTACGTGCCGCCGTCCAGCGCGACGAGCTCCGCCACCGCTGCGTACGGGTGCTCCATGGTGAGTACGACCTCACGACCCGACGCAGGCGAGAGCACGATCACCTTCACCCGGCCGCGCACCACCACGCCCAAGCCCTTGGCGGTCTCGCCCGCGACGAACAGCGTCTCGCCGGCGGCCAGCCGACGTCGTCTCGCGACGGCCGCGAGAGCATGCAGGTGCGCGTCGGCGAGGCCCGAGAACAACGGGCAGCGGGCCAACACTTCCGCGTCCGATAGCTTCGGGGCGGGCGCGGCCTGAGGGGAGGGCATCACCCCCAACGCTACCTGGTTCGCGGAGTTCGTGGTTGCCCGGAAGGACGCTGCGGGTCGTGACAAAGCGCCCGGAGGCAAGTATGGCTCGGCCGCGGCCAAGAGTTGCCATGGCGTGGCCCGGGCACGGCCCGGCTGCATTTCGACGAGCTCAGCCTGCCTCGGGGATGTACGGCGCCTGACCTCCTTGGGGTCCGCTCGACGATCTGCCGTCGCTGGGATTCTAGCGTGCTAGACGGGAACGGTCGTGCTACCGTCGCCCCAAGTGGCACGGTCGACTCGGGGCGATTTCGCGATCGGCTCGCACCAGTGCGAAACCGTCCCTGAGTGGAGGCGGGGCCGATGGACGGATCCTTCGAGTTGCAGGCCCAGCTGTGGCGCCACCCCAGCGCCGACGGTTGGTACTTCATCACCGTCCCGGAGGCCGTCTCGGCCGACATCCGAGAGCGGTTCGGGATGATGAGCCCTGGGTTCGGCTCGCTGCGGGTGGAGGTCACGATCGGCGATACCACGTGGCGCACGTCGATCTTCTACGACACGAAGCTGCGCTGCTATCTTCTTCCTGTGAAGGCGGCGGTTCGCAAGTCGGCGAGGCTCGCCGCAGGCGACCAGGTCGCGTTCCTACTGCGCGTCCTCTAGACGCGCGTCCGAGCACGTGCCGGAGCGAGCTTCGAAGCGAGCCTCATGGCGCCGATCGAAGCACGAGGAGGTGGGTGATGACAGCGAGTTCGCGCTTGCGGGAAGGCGCGAAGGCC
>CAZOTV010000045.1:7509-10840 GCA_964582795.1 uncultured bacterium | reverse complement strand
CCCGACACCGAGTACTTCTACCGACTGCAGGGCAGCGATGCGAACGGCCGCTTCTATGCCAGCGAGGTCCTGCGCTTCCGGACGCTCGCCGCGGAAGGCGCGGCATCTCTCGGCGTGAACGTGGCCACCGCGGAAGCCGGCGCGGTGGTCACGGCGGTGAGCAGCGAGTTCGGCGGGGCATTTACGGCCGGCAACGCGATCGACGGCGATCCGCGAAGCGAGTGGTCGTCCCGCGGCGACGGCGATGGCGCCTACCTCACCATCCGCCTGGCCGAGCCGACCGAGGTGGTGGGGTTCGGCTTCTGGACCCGCACCATGCTCACGAGCGCCGAGATCCGCCGTTTCGAGGTCGTCAACGAGCGCGGCGAGGTGTTCGGGCCGTTCGACGTGCCGGACGCGGCCGGTCGGTACGACTTCCCCGCCACCGGCAGTGGTCAGGAGTTCACGTTCCGGGTGGTGGCGTCCACCGGCGGAAACACCGGTGCGGTGGAGGTGGCCATCTACGCCCGGGTGCGGTGAACGCGTAGGGGGACTAGCTGCGCGGCGAGACTTGCCTACAATGCCCCATGAACCTCGGCCGGTCGGCGGACCCTGAGGGCCGCGGCGATCCTTCGGTGCGCCCCGCGGAGCGCACGGAGACCTACCTGTTCACCGACATCGAGGGCTCGACGCGGCTCCTTCAGTTCCTCGGCGAGCGATTCTCGCAAGTACTGGTGGAGCAACGAAGGCTCCTGCTGGGCGCCACCGAGCGGCACGGCGGCGTGGAGAGAGGGACCGCCGGCGACGGTTCGTTCGTGGTGTTCGCCAGCGCCCGCGCCGCCGTCATCGCGGCCGCCGATGCCCAGCGGGCGCTCGCGCGCCACGATTGGCCCGACGGTGCGCCGGTGCGCGTTCGCATGGGCATGCACTCGGGTGAATCGCCGGTGGCGGACGAGATCTACGCCGGCCTCGACGTCTTCCGCGCAGCGCGCATCGCCGCGGCGGGGCACGGGGGGCAAGTGCTTCTGTCGGAGGCGACGGCTCGGCTGGTCGAACGGGACCTTCCCGATGGACTGGCGCTGCGGGACCTGGGCGTGCATGCCCTGAAGGACCTCGAGCGTCCCGAGCGCATCTGGCAGGTCGAGATCGACGGCCTCGTCAACGACTTCCCGGTTCTGAAGTCGCTCGACGCGCGTCCCGGGAACCTCCCTTCCGAGCCCGGGCCGATCATCGGTCGTGACGCGGATGTCGCTGCGTTGGCCGGGATGGTTGGCGCTGGGGGCGCGCGCTTGGTGACGCTCACGGGCCCCGGCGGGGTAGGGAAGACCCGCCTGGCGATCGAGGTGGCCAAGCGCGTGGCCGAGGCGTTCCCGGACGGCGCGTTCTTCGTGCCGCTCGCTTCGCTGTCCGACCCGGCGGGAATCGCCGATCGCATCGCGGAGTCGCTCGCGCTCACCGATCGAGGGATCCGTCCGTCCGTCGAAGTGCTCGAAGCGTACCTGGCGCCGAAGCGCGCACTGCTCGTGCTCGACAACGTCGAGCAGGTGGTTGCCGGGGCCCACGTCGTCGCGCGGCTCCTGCAGGCATGCCCAAACCTCGTGGTGTTGGCGACCAGCCGCATCGTGATGCGCCTCAGCCTCGAGCGCGAGGCGGTGGTCGCGCCCCTTCCCGTGCCCGACGACGCCGAGAACCAGCGTCCAGAACGAGTGGCGGAGTTCCCGGCCGTCGCGCTGTTCCTCGAGCGCGCCCGCGCCGTAAGGCCGGACTTCGCGCTCACGGAGCAGAACGCCGCCGCCGTGGCGCGCATCTGCCGAGACCTCGACGGCCTTCCACTGGCCATCGAGTTGGCGGCCGCGCGCGTCAAGCTCTTCTCGCCGCAGGCGATGTTGGCGAGGCTCGGCCGCAGCCTCGATCTGCTGAAGGGGGGCGCCATCGACCGCCCCGCCAGGCAGCAGACGCTGCGGCAAGCGATCGCTTGGAGTCACGACCTGCTCGGTGCCGACGAACGCGCGTACTTCCGTCGTCTTGCGGCGTTCTCGGGTGGCTTCACGCTCGATGCCGCGGCGGCCGTGGGCAACGCCACCGACGACATGACGCTCGATGCCGAGGACGCGGTGGCGTCGCTGCTGGACAACAGTCTGCTGCGAGCGGTCGATGAAGGTGCGGACGAACCGCGGTTCGCCATGTTGGCGACGATCCAGGAGTACGCCGGGGAGCTCCTCGGCGCCTCGGAGGACGCGGGCAAGGTCCGAGACGCGCATGCTTCGCACTTCCTGGCGTTGGCCGAGCAGGCGGCGCCGCATCTGACCGGACCGGACCAGGGTCTCTGGTTCCAGCGTCTGGAGCGGGAGCGCGGCAACTTCCACGTGGCGCTCGACTGGCTGCAGGCCAAGGGCGCGCACGCCGAGGCGTTGCGGCTTGGCGCCGCCCTCTGGCGTTTCTGGGTCGCTCGAGGCCCGATGCGTGAGGGAGGCGACCGCCTGCAGGAACTGCTGGCACTGTCCGGAGCGCAGCAGCGCGGCGTCGTGCGGGCCACGGCCCTGCATGGCGCAGGCACGATCTTCGCGGAGCGCGCCGACTTCCCTCGTGCTCAACGGCACTTGGAAGAAGCGCTCGAGATCTGGCGCGAACTCGACGATCGACGCGGGCTCGCGACCTCGCTCAACAGCGTCGCCTGGGCCTCCTTGCTGAACGGAGACGCGCGGCGCGCCGAGGCGTTGTCGACCGAGGCGGTGGGCCTGGCGCATGACCTCGGGGACGTCCGGGCGGAGTCGGTGGCGCGCTACAACCTCGGTCAGGTTGCGCTGTTGCGGGGCGACCTGGCGGGGGCCCATGCCTTGGTCGGGCAAGCGTCGGAGCTCAGGCGCCGCGCCGGCGACCGGCGCGGCGAGGCGTACACGCTGGTCTCGATGGCGTTCATCGAAGAGTATCAGGGGCGCTACGACGAGGCGCTAGCGCACGTGGAGGAAGGAGACGCGGTGTTGCGCGAGCTCGGTGACCGACAGATCGTAGCTTGGGCGATGCAGATCCGCGGGCGCATCCGGCTGGGGGTCGGCGACGTCGACGGAGCCCGCCGCCACCTGGCGGAAGCGCGCACGATGTGGTTCGAGTCGGGCAACCTCGACGCCTTGGCACGAACCATCGCGGACATCGCCGAGGCCGAGCTGGCGTCGGGCGACGTCGAGGAGGCGGCACGAGCGGCTCGGGAGAGCTTGTCCCTCGCGCGCGACATCGGAGGGGTGGGGGCGTTCACGCCCGTGCTCTCGTTGGCCGCGGCCGTCGCGGTGGCCTCAGGGGATCTCGAGGGGGCGGAAACACTGGTCGACGAAGCGAGCAGGATCGCGCAGGCGTC
>CAZOTV010000045.1:0-7409 GCA_964582795.1 uncultured bacterium | reverse complement strand
TCGTCCACCGTGTCGAGCGCCTCACGTGCCGCTCGCAGCCGCTCGACGGCGAGCGCCTCGTCGGCCAGAACGCCGTCCCTCGTGTCTTCGATCGATAGCCCAGCGACGCCGGTCGCGGCGGCCAGGGTCACGTTCTTCGCCACCGCTTCCGGCGTGGTCCCGAAGCCGTGCTCGAAGTCGGCGTTCAGGGGAAGGTCGGTGGCCTCCGCGAGCGAGCCCAAGTGCGCCAACACCTGCTCGAGCCCAACCTGCCCGTCCTCGAGCCCCAACGACCACGCGAGTCCGGAACTCGTGGACGCCACCGCGGCGAACCCAAGGCGCTCGAGGCGCCGGAGGCTGCCGATGTCCCACGGGTTCGGGATCACGAAGAAGCCTTGCTCGTGCAGCGCGCGGAAACGTGCGCGCTTCTGGGCGGCGGAGAGGCGGGGAACCTGCGAGGTTGGACCGTGTTCGTGCGCCATTCGCAGAGTGTAGCGAGCGTGGCACGGGAACGGGCGCCGGGTGGGTTCCCGGCGCCTCGTTTCCGCCACCTTCTCGGCGAACAGCGGTCGACGACCGTCCTAGCGGGCCAGCGCGAGGTGCGTTACGTAGCCCTTGTCGTCGTGCTCGACATGCAGCGCGCGACCTTCGTCCGCGGCTCGCTCCATCAGGCGCACGACGTCTGCTAGCGTCACGACACCCGCGCGCAGGCTGACGGTGATCGAGTTCTTGCTTCCGTTTCCAGCGGTGTTGAACCTGAGTGAGACGCCGCCGACGGTCAGGGTCGTGTACACGACGTCTTCGATGTCATCACCATAGCGATGACCGATCGTCCCGCCGTCGATGGCGACGTCGGCAAGAAGGACCTTCTTGTCCTCATCCAGGAACGTCGCCAGGATCGGAGTGCCGCCGTCTGCGACCATCACCAACTCCTGCGCCGTCGTGAATGCGACGAGGGCGAGGACGAGTGCCGATACGATGCGAACTCCCATGCGGCCTGCAACCGTGCTCATCATGTGCGTCTCCCTTCCGTCGGTTCGGCGTCTGCCGTACCGGCGCGAAGATAGGAGAGGCACCGTGAGTGCCGCGTGACCGCCGCGTGACCGCCGCGAGACGTCAGCTAGGGGACAGTCGTGCCATCGCGGCACCCAGCCGGTCGAAGTCCTCGATGGCCACGTAGGCCTGCACCGAGACGCGCACGTGCAGGCGCCCGCCGATCGACACGATCGCGGCTTCGACGCCGGCGTCTCGTAGCAGGGTGGTCCACCGCGCCGCCTCGTCCGCACCGCCATCGGCGCCGAGCGCGAGGGTGCGCATGGGAAGGCCGTCGTCGCGAGCGGGGGTGGCGTGGAGGTAGGCGGCAAGGCGACCCAAGCCGGCCGTCAAGACATCGTGGTTGCGTTCGCGCAGTGCGGCGAAGCCGACGCCCAGATGCGCCTCGGGGAACGCCAGCGCCTCCGGCAACGCCAGGAAGGCACTCACGTCTTGCGTTCCCAGGTAGTCGAAAGCGCGAGGGTAGCCGTCGGCTGCGCGCGCGCTCGCGACCAGCGGCCGCACGCGTGCCCGGAAGGCGGGCGCCACCACCAGCGCCGCTGCGGTGCGCGCCGAGAACGCCCACTTGTGCAGGTTGCCGAGCCAGAACGTGGCGCCCTCGGGCACGGGCCGGTCGACCAGACCGGGCGCGTGGGCGCCGTCGATCATCACGGGCACACGGCTGCCGAGGGTCGCGATGACCTGCTCGACCGGTAGCCGCAGGGCGGACGAGGACGTGATCTGGTCGAGGACCACCAACGCGGTCCGGTCTGTGACCGCGGTGCCGATGGTCGTCGCCAGGGCGTCTGCGTTCACGCCCCCGTCGGCGGCGAGCGGCAACGGCACGCAGCGCACCTGCGCACCGCGTTCTAGGCGCACCCGGTCGATGGCGGCGCGCACCCAAGGGTAGGCGTGGTCGATGCACACGATCTCGCTCCCGACGCTCGGCGCGACGGCGTCGAGCACCACCTGGACCGCTTCGGTGGCATTCTGGACGAGTGCCAGGCTCTCCGGGTCGGTGCCGAGGAAGCGCGCGACCACGATACGGACCTCGTCGAGCGCCGGCGCGAGGTCGGCGCGGTAGAACCGTTCCGGGCTGCGCTCGATGGCGCGCGCGATGCGGAACTGCGCGTCCAGCACCGGGATGGGCACGGCGCCGTAGGAGCCGTGGTTGAGGTGAGCGACGCCCGTGGCCAGGTGCCAGTACTCGGCTCCGAGCCGTGTTCCCGGGAACGACGGGTGCCTGGATGCGTCCATCGTCTCGAAGCCTACGATGCGCCCGGTACGCAAGGGTACGGACGGAAGTGGGTCGTCTGGTGGTGCGATTGGGCCCCACTGCTACACTTCGGGCCAAGCTTCGAAGGAGGTGGCCGATGCGTCGTCGAACGAGACTGTATGCCACGCTCGTCTGCATCGCGGTCGGGTGCGTTGCCTACGCCCAGGACGGGCAGCCTGAAGCGCTTGCGCTGCTCGAGGAGCAGTACCGCTTGGCGCACTCGTTCGAGTCCGTCGCCGGCGCGTTCGAGGCGGCGACGGAGGTCGTGCTGGCGCTGCAGGAGGTCTACCAAGGCAACGGAGACCCCAGCGTGGGACGCGTGCTGGCCACGACCATGGACAGCTTGTTGCCCGCCTTGGCGAGGAAGCAGGCCGCGACGATCGGACGCCTCATCGAGACCGAGGAACGGCTCCACGCCCTGCTCGGTGAGGAGCCCGGAGCCAGCTTCGGTGCCGGATTGCGCGAGCATGACGTGGGGCTCGCCGGCGGCGCGCTCGTCATCTTGGGGATGTTCGGCGTGGGGGCGGCCACCGCGGAGGGGGTCATGGCAGCCTTCGAGGAGTGCGAGCAGGACTACGAGGCCAGCGCGCTGCCCGAGGCGCGGCGCTTGGCGGAGCGAATCGCATGCGTCGTGCGTCGAACGCCGGGGGCAGCGGCAACGGCGGTTCGCACGTTCGTCACCGAGACGAGCTGGGAAGTGGCGACGGCCTTGACCCGCGGCACCCTTCGCATCGTGTTGGAGACCTACCAAGCGATCGACGCGGTCGAGGACATTCGGGTGTTCGCGCGTCGCGGCTGCGATCTGCCGGATGGCGAACAGGGCGTCGCCCCCGGGAGCGATGGAGCGCGGCTGCGGCACGTGGCGGACGTGTCGTTCCCGGAACCCGACTTGTACGTCGGCCGCGCGGACGCCGACGGTGTCGTGCATGGGGTGCCCGAGGGAGCGTGGACCATGGTGGCGTTCGCACCGGGGCACGCGCGCGCCGTGTCGGGCTGCTTGCGAGTACGCGCTGGGCTGGCCACGGACGCGGTGTTGACGTTCACACCGAACGCGACCGTCGTCGCCGACCCGGCGAGCGCCCCGGCGGGTCTCGTCACGTACGTGCTGGTGGCCGACGAACCGATGTTCGAGGGGTGCCCGGGGCGGGTGGACATCGAGTCTTCCTCGACCGCGGCTTCCATCACGTTCCGGTGGACGAGCGGTCCTGACGAAGGTGAGCACGTGACCTTCGCTTGGTCGGCGCCGTTCGAGGAGGAGGGCCGCGTCCGGCTGAACGCCGCGGTCGAAGACGCGTCGTTCGCGTCGCCGCCAGGCTTCAGCTTCACGCTGAGGGTCGACGGTCAGGCGCAGCTTCCGTACCTGAGCGCGCTGCCCAACTGGGAGCGCAGCGCGACCTACACCCTGCCGGGTACCCGCGACGCGTACGAGGTCGAGGTCGTCTGGTCGACGAACTCGCCGTTCGGCTATGGATGCGGCAACGTGTCGACCGTGGCGCACCGCTACCGGCTCGAGCGACGCTGAGGTCCGGCTCGACGCTACGGCGGCGCTGCCAGGGCGCCACGGGGATCCGCCAACGCTCGCTTCACGCCTCGAGTCTCCTCGCTGCGTCGCGCGCGACGGCCTCTCCGGACAGCCGCGCGCCGCCGGCCGTCTGCATCAGCCCGCCCGCCAGCGCCTCGCCGGCGAACCAGATGCGGTCTCCCACCGGTTCCATCAGCACGCGTCGGGCCTCCGCCGCGCCCGGCGCCGCGACGCCGTAGGCGCCGCGCACGAACGGCTCGGCCGCCCAGTTCGTCATGGTGCCGTACCCCAAGTGCCGACGCGCATCGGTTCCGAAGACCGACTCGATCCGGCCCCCCACGAAGTCGACGGCGGCGGCCGGACCGGCAGCCTCGAGTTCCCAGGCGAAGTCGCCGCCCACGAAGCCGACCACCAGGTCGAGCTCGAACGGGAAGAAGAGCAGGTAGAGGTCGTGCCGCGCGTGACCGACCATCAGCAGGTCCTGGAACGGTTCGATCCCGAAGCGTGTGCCCGTCACGCGGATGGGCACCTTGGTGAGCAGTCCCATCGGGACGTCGTAGATCGCCTTGACGTGGCGCTCCGGCAGGCTCGGGGTGAAGCGGATCCCGTCGTAAGCGAGCACGCCGGTCGAGGCGGTGACGATGACGGCGCGGGCATGGACGGTGCCGCGGTCAGTGTCCACCTGCACGCCCTGGCCCTCCCAGCGGATGCGCCGCACCGGGCACGATAAGGTGACCGGCACGTCACGCCCCCAGTGGGCCACCAACGCCCCGAAGCCTTCGCGTGTCAGGTAGTTCGGGTCGAGGTCCTCGGCGGTGCGGAAGTCGGCGATCGAGATCTCGTCGTCGTCTTTGCCGAAGTCCATCGGGCCGGCGTAGGTCGATACCGCGTCCTCGACCCGCGAGGCGAGCGCAAGTGAGGCGAGCCGATCGTCCGGGCCATCGTGCGCGTCGATGGCTTGCTGCAGCTTCGCTTCGGCGCCGACTAGCCCGTCGAACTCCTGCTGCGTCGCCTTGCGGGACCCGAAGTAGAGGTGGTCGAGCCCCATGTCGTGGTGCCGGAGCGTCCAGCCCGCTGCTTGGGCGTCCGGGTAGAACGGGTTGCGGTCGGCGGCGTGCAGCCAGGCGCAGCCCATGTCGAACGGCACCCCGAACTCGCGTGTCGAGGTGTACGCGCGCCCGCCGATACGCCCCATCGCCTCCAAGACCAGACACTCGACACCCTCGGCGGCCAGCACCTTGGCCGCGCCGAGGCCGGCGGCTCCAGCACCCACGACCACGACGTCCGTCTCGGTCATCACGTCACCTCCGCTTGCAGGTTGGCGGCAAGCATACGGCGCGCCGGCGCATAAGGAAGGTGCGAACTGCGATGGGGGCGCCGGCTGGCGCCCAAGCGTTCGTTGCGGGTCTGGCACGAAGGCCGGGTGACTCGGGGGGCGATGCTGTATGGTTCGCACAAGCAAGCTCGTTCGCTGCGTCTTGGCCGGCCCCGTCGACGGGGTCCGGCGCGTGACGCCATTCGGCGGGATCGAAGGGGTGTTCCGTGGGTAAGCCCGTGATGCTGGCGGTCGACGACGATCCCGCGGTGCTGCGAGCCGTCGCGCGCGACCTTCGGCGGAGGTACGCCGATCGGTTCCGCGTGCTCGACGCCCCTTCGGGAGCCGAGGCGCTGGAACTCGTCGCGGCGTTGGAGCGGCGTCAGGACGTCGTGGCGATGTTCGTGGCGGACCAGAGGATGCCAGAGATGAGCGGGACGACGTTCCTCACCCGCGCGGGCGAGCGGTTCCCCGACGCGAAGCGCGTCCTGCTCACGGCCTACGCCGACACCGACGCAGCGATCGAGGCCATCAACAGCGCCGGCGTGGATCACTACCTGCTCAAGCCGTGGCATCCGCCGGAGGAGAAGCTCTACCCGGCGCTCGATGACGAACTCGAAGACTGGTTGGCTGCGTACAAACCTGCGTTCGAGGGCCTGCGCTTGATCGACGCACGCTGGTCGCCGGCCGCGCATCTGCTCAAGGGATTCCTGACGCGCAACCAGGTGCCGTACCTCTGGCTGGACGCCGAGGAGCACCCCGAGGCCAAGCGGGCGATGGAGGCTGCCGACGCCGGGCCCGAGGACCTGCCGGTCGTGCTGTTCCAGGACGGCACCGTCCTTCGCAAGGCGACGCCGACCGAGGTGGCGGCACACGTAGGGCTGCGCACGCAAGCGGAGGCGGAGTTCTACGACTTCATCATCGTAGGCGCCGGACCGGCCGGCTTGGGAGCCGCGGTCTATGGCGCGTCCGAGGGTCTGCGGACGCTGCTGGTGGAGCGCGACGCCCCAGGCGGCCAAGCGGGCGAGAGCTCGCGCATCGAGAACTACCTCGGGTTCCCGGGCGGCTTGCCGGGGTCGGAGCTCGTGCGGCGGGCGGTGGCACAGGCGAAGCGGTTCGGCGCGCACATGCTGGTGCCACAGGCGGTGGAGGCGCTCGAGCTGGACGGTACCTACCGCCGACTGCGGTTCGCGGACGGCGGTGTCGTGAGCTGCCATGCGCTTCTGATCGCCACGGGCGTGTCGTACCGACGGCTCGACGTTCCGGGAATGGATGCGCTCACCGGGGCAGGGGTGTACTACGGCGCGGCCGCTGCCGAGGTGGCGGCCCTCCAAGGTCAGGACGTGGTGGTGGTGGGTGGGGGGAACTCGGCGGGGCAAGCCGCGATGCACCTGGCGCGTTTCGCGCGAAGCGTGACCATACTGGTGCGCGGCAGTGACTTGAGCGCGTCGATGTCGCATTACCTCGTCGACCGCATCGCTTCCACACCGAACATCACGGTCCGCACGCGCACGCAGGTCGCGGCGGTGGACGGGAACGGCCACCTCGAGCGTGTCGACGTCCTCACCCGCGGCTCCGGCGACACGACCGATGCTTCCTCGATCCCGGCCGCCGGGATGTTCGTGTTCATCGGGGCTCGGCCGCGCACCGACTGGCTCGGCGAGCACGTGCGCCGCGACGGGCAGGGGTACCTGCTCACCGGCCGCGACCTGGCTGGGGACGACGGGAAAGTGGCCCACTGGCCGCTCGAGCGTGAGCCGTACCACCTGGAGGCGAGCGTCCCCGGCGTGTTCGCCGCCGGCGACGTACGGCACGGGTCGATGAAGCGCGTGGCCTCGGGCGTGGGAGAGGGCGCCACGGCGGTGTCGCTGGTGCACCGTTACCTCGGGACGCTGTGACGGGCGGTCCTACCGGTGACGACCCGGCCGCCGCCGGCGGCGACGGCAACGCTGCCGACGGCGCTGCCCTCGCGCAGCGGTTGCGCGTCGTCGAGATCTTCGCGGACCTGGCCGACGACGAGTTGGCCTGGCTGGCCGATAACAGCAGGGTGGTCGAGCTCGCGGAGGGAGAGGCACTGATCCGCCGAGGGGACCCCGCATGGACCATGTTCGTGGTCCTCGCCGGTGAGCTCCACTCCCGGCGAGAGGATGGCGCCTCCGACGGCCGGTTGTACGTGCGCCGGACGGG
This sequence comes from uncultured bacterium, assembly GCA_964582795.1. GTDB lineage: Bacteria > Deinococcota > Deinococci > Deinococcales > Trueperaceae > CAZACZ01. The sequence goes on along the minus strand of CAZOTV010000045.1, from coordinate 98 downwards.
ACATACGGGCGGGGTGCTGCCGTGGACGCGTCTGACGGAGTCACCCGTGACCATCCGCGCGGTGGTGCCCAGCACCGTCGCGTGTTTCGCGAGGACCG
>CAZOTV010000044.1:18864-21888 GCA_964582795.1 uncultured bacterium | reverse complement strand
CGCGCCAGCCCCACCTACGAGATGGTCTACGACCAGGTGCGCGTGCCGCGCGCCAACGTGCTGGGCGAGCCCGGTGACGGCTTCCAGATCGCCATGCGGACCCTCGACAAGACACGCATCCCGGTGGCGGCCGGCGCGGTCGGGGTGGCGCGCCGGGCGCTCGACGAAGCGCGGGCTTACGCGCTCGAGCGCCACGCGTTCGGGCGGCCGATCTCGCAGTTCCAAGCCATCCAGTTCAAGCTGGCGAACATGAAGATCGGCGTCGAGACAGCGCGGTGGCAGACCTACAGGGCCGCGTGGTTGGCCGACACGGACCAACCGCATGGCGAGTCGGCCGCCATCGCCAAGGCGTACGCATCCGAGATCGCCTTCGACGCGGCGCAGGAGGCGATCCACGTGTTCGGCGGGTACGGGTACATGAACGAGTACCCGGTCGAGAAGCTGATGCGCGACGTCAAACTGAACCAGATCTACGAGGGTACCAACGAGATCCAGCGCGTCGTGATCGCGCGGCACGTCCTACAATGACGAACGGAGACCCCGCGCCCAAGCGCCCGCGCGGCGCCGGCGGCGGACTCCACCAGCGACGTTCGACCGGCCCGTACCGGGCCGTCTGGAGGAGCACGTGAAGATCCTGAGCATCTTGAAGCAAGTGCCGGATGCCGAGGCGCGCATCCGCGCCAGCGGCGGCGGAGTCGACTTGGGCGGCGTCACTTTCGTCATCGACGGGATGGACGAGTACGGCGTCGAGCAGGCGATCCGCATGCGGGAAGCCGGGCACGAGGTGGAGATCGTCGCCGCCGCACTGGGCCCGGCGCGGTTCGAGGAAGCCATCCGCACCGCGCTCGCTCTCGGCGCCGACCGCGCCGTGCACGTCGAGACCGACGCCGGCCTCGACCCCATCACCCAGGCGGGCGTGTTGGCGACCGTCGTGCGCGAGGAAGGCGCGGACCTGGTGTTCGTCGGCGGCAAGCAGGCCGACTGGGACTCCGCGGCGCTCGGCCCGGCGTTGGCCGAGGCGCTCGGTTGGCCACATGCCGACTGGACCACCGCGATCGAGGTGAAGGACGGGGCGCTGGTGGTGACCCACGACACCGACGACGGCAACGAGACCATGGAGTTGCCGTTGCCTGCCGTCGTCACGACGCAGCAAGGGCTCAACGAGCCGCGCTACCCGACGCTCCCGAACATCATGAAGGCGAAGCGCAAGGAACTCGCGAAGCGCGCGCTCTCCGAGTTCGGCGACCCGGCCGCGCGCACCGCCATCACGGCGCAGGAGATCCAGACGCGCGACCGCGTCGGGCGTGTGCTCGACGGCGATCCCGCCGAAGCCGCGCGCGAGGTCGCGCGCCTGCTTCACGAAGAAGCCAAGGTCCTGTGAGCCGCGACCCCGTTCTCGGCTCGCCAACGCAACGAGGAGTCCTCGCATGAACCTGATCGTCATCTTCCCCAAAGGCGGGCGACTGCCGAAGAACGCCTTGGAGCTCGTGAACGCAGCGCGCGCATTGGGGGGCCCCGTCCACGGCGCCGTCCTGGGCGCCGACCCGCGCTCGGCAGCCGAGGAGCTGGCCAAGTACGTCGACGCCGTACATGTCGTGACCTCGCCGGAGCTCGAACCGTTCCGAGCAGATCCCGTGACCACGGCCGTCGCGGCGCTCGTGGAACGGACGAGCGCGACGACCGTCCTCGCCGCGGCGACCCGCTCCGGGCTGAGCTTCACGCCTCGCCTGGCGGTCCGCCTCGGCGGCGCCCTGCTCGAGGACGTGATCGCCCTAGCGCCCGTGGAAGGCGGTGTCGAGGCCAAGCGCTACAGCTACCTCTCGCGCGTCACCGAGACGGTTCGTTCGGCCACCACGCCGGTCGTCGTGAGCGTCAAACCGAACGTCTTCCCAGCGGCGGACGCCGCTGCGTCCGCCGGGAGCCTGAGCGAGGTCACCGTGGCGTTCCAAGACGGCGATGGACGGGTGCGCGTGGGTGAGCGCGCCGCGGCCAAAGGTGGCCGCGTCGCGCTGGAAGAGGCGAAGGTCGTGGTAGCCGGTGGTCGTGGCCTCGGCAGCGAACAGGGCTTCGTCGACCTGGTCGAGCCGCTGGCCGACACGCTGAACGCCGGCATCGGCGCGACCCGAGCCGTGGTGGATGCCGGCTGGCGACCGTACGGCGAGCAGGTGGGGCAGACCGGCAAGACGGTGGCGCCCGACCTCTACATCGCCCTGGGCATCTCGGGGGCAGTGCAGCACCTCTCAGGCATGAACCGTTCGAAGGTGATCGTCGCGGTCAACAAGGACGCCGACGCGCCCATCTTCAAGGTCGTCGACTACGGCATCGTGGGCGACGTACACCAGGTGGCGCCGGCGCTCCGGGCCGCCCTCGAGGAGATCACGTCGTCGTGAGCGTCGCCGCCGCCGCGCCCGTGACCGTGCGTCGCGCCGAGCGGCGGGACCTCGACGCGCTCGTGGCGCTGGAAGAGGGTTTCCCGGGCGACCGCATGTCGCGCGCTTCGCTCTCGCGCATGCTCGGCCGGGAGACGGCCGACGTGTGGGTGGCGGAGCAGGCCGGAGCCGTGGTGGGTGACGCCATCGTCCTGTACCGCCGCGGGTTCGAGTCGGCGCGGCTCTACTCGATGGTCGTGCACCCTTCGCGCCGGGGGCGCGGCGTCGCGCGGGCTCTGCTGGCCGCGGCCGAGGAGGGCGCGCGCGAACGCGGCTGCATCGTGATGCGGCTCGAGGTGCGCGAGGACAACGCCCCCGCCATCGCCCTGTACCGGGGCGCCGGCTACGAGACGGCGGGCCGCACGGCCGACTACTACGAGGACCACTCGACTGCGCTGCGCATGCGCAAACGCTTCACCAAGGGCGGCGCCACCGTTCTCGGCGTCCCGTACTACCCTCAGACGCTCGAGTTCACCTGCGGGCCGTCGGCCCTGATGATGGCGATGCGCTACCACGGCTACCCCGTCCCGCTCGAGCGCTGGCTCGAGCTGGCGCTGTGGCGCGAGGCGACGACCGTGTTCATGCTCTCCGGCCA
>CAZOTV010000044.1:14752-18764 GCA_964582795.1 uncultured bacterium | reverse complement strand
GCGGTGCCGGTGGTGCTGGTCTCCGGTTACCGGCTGTACGAGGAGCGGGTGCCCCATTGGGTGGTGATCACCGGCTTCGACGACGATCACCTCTACCTGCACGACCCGAACGTACCGGAGCACGCCGAGCGCGCCGACAGCGTGCACTTGGCGCTGCGGCGCGACGTCTTCGACGCCGTCAGCCGCTACGGCCGCGCGCGCCATCGCAGCATGGTGCTGATCGAGCGCTGGGGCAAGGTCATCCGCCGGCCGTTGGGCACGGACTGAAGCACCGGCCGAAGCGCGCCTTCTTCCGGCGTCAGTGGTCGACCTCGTCGCCCGCTAGGTAGCGGATGATCTCCTCGTAGATCTCGGGGTTGGCCTGGTCTTCCTCGCCCGCGGCGATGGTGGGGTTGTCGTTCACCTCGATGACGTAGTACTCGCCGTCGATCTCCTTGAGGTCGACGCCGTACAGGCTGCGGCCGGTGGCGTTGGCGGCGGCCAGCGCCGTCTTCACCAGTCGGGGCTCCGCCTCGTCGCGCGGGATGGCGATGACGCGAGCCCACTCGCCGCCCTCGGTGCGGTCCATCAGGCGCCATTGGTCGGGGGCGAACGCGTATTTCACGACCGCCAGCACCTTCCCGTCGAGCGTGATCACGCGCCAGTCGAAGTCGCTCGGCATGTACTGCTGGACCACCAGCCGGTCGGCGCGGCGCAGGAACCGCCGGCCGACCTTCACGAACGCGTCCGGCGTCGCGACCTTGTCGACGTAGGCGCTGAAGCTCGAGTTCGGCGCCTTCAGCACCAGTGGAGTGCCGAGCTCCTCGAACAAGCGCGCGGCGGTGACCGCGTTCAGATCGGCGTCTTCCAAGAAGCGCGTCTCGGGGATCGGCACGCCGGCATGCTGGAGCCGCGTGTACATGTTGACCTTGTCGCAGCAGATGAGGATGGCGTCGGCGTGGTCGAGCACGCGCTTGCCGAGAAGCTCCGCGGTGCGCGCCACGACGTAGGTGGTGTTGAGCGGGTCGGTGAGCGCGCGGATGAACACGCCGTCGTAGTTCTTGAGGTACTTCAGCTCGCCCTTGAACAGGAAGTCGAGCTCGTGCCCCAGCTCGAACGCCGCCAAGCGGAAGTTGGTGAGCGCGGTGAGCTCGACCGACGAGCGGATGGTGTAACGCTCGGTGAAGATCGCTAGGCGCGCCACGTTCCCAGTCCTTCCAGCGCCGCGCGCTCCTCTTCGAGGAGTTCTGCGAACGGCAACGGCTCGATGGCCGACAGCAGGTACGCTTTGGGCGTCACCACGACCCGCACCTTCATCAGCGGGAGGCCGAACACTTCGAACACGCGCGCCGCGAACTGCGCGTACTCCGTCACCACCGATCGGCCGAACACCACCCGCACGACGTCGATGCGGTGATCGACCGGCAGACGCTGCGCCAACACGGCGTACTTGCCGGTGTACGTCAGGCCCTTGCGCCTCGCCTCGAGCGTAGCGGCGTCCAACACGAGCTCGCCGTGCAGCGTGAAGGGGTTGAGCGGGTAGGCGAGCAGCGGTGGTGGCGGGAAGCGGTCGGTGACGATGTCGTTCTCCGGCACCGCGATGCCCGCCGCCCGCGCGCGCTCCATGGCGATGGCCACGACGTAGGCGTCGAGCGCCTGCGACGTGGTGGGCATCACCGTCAACCCGGCGAGCTCGGCGTCGAGCGATACGTAGTAGCCGCTGGACAAGTAGGAGTAGTCGCCGGCGAGGTTCGCGACCACGGCGCCGTCGTCCGGCGCCGGGTAGCGCTTCGGATCCAGGCGGAACAGCGGCGGCGCGCTCGCGGCGCGTGGGTTCACGATGACGAGCGCGAAAGCGCTGCCACGCCAGGAAGCGTACGGCCCTCCAGGAACTCCAGCGAAGCCCCTCCGCCGGTCGAGAGGTGATCGATCTGGTCGGCCAGTCCGGTAGCGACCAGAGCGGCGATGGAGTCACCGCCGCCGACGACGGTGTAGGCATCGAGCGCTGCCACCGCCGCCGCCACCGCCTTGGTGCCGACGTCGAACGGCGCCGTCTCGAACACGCCGAGCGGGCCGTTCCAGAAGACGGTGCGAGCGCCCTCGAGCGCGTCGGCGAACGCCGCCGCCGCGTCGGGGCCGATGTCGAGGCCCATCAGGCCGTCGGGGATGGCGTCAGAAGGATGCACCGCGGTGGCGGCGTTCGGCGCGATGGCTCCGGCGCAGACGGAGTCGCTCGGCAACACGAACGCCACCCCGCGCGCCTCCGCCTTGCGTAGCACGTCGCGGGCCGTGTCCAGCATGTCGTCCTCGACCAGCGACGCGCCGACCTTGCCGCCTCGTGCTTTCACGAAGGTGTACGCCATCGCCCCGCCCACCAACACGCGGTCGGCCAGCTCAAGGAGCTTCGTGATCACACCGAGTTTGTCCGACACCTTGGCGCCGCCCAGCACGACCGTGAACGGACGGGCGGGGTCCTCCACCAACCGCGAGAGGGCGCGAAGCTCGCGCTCCATCAGGAAGCCGGCGGCGTTGGGCAGTAGGTGCGCTACCGCCTCGGTGCTGGCGTGCGCCCGATGCGCGGCGCCGAACGCGTCGTTCACGTAGACATCGGCGTACGACGCCAAGATCCGCGCCAGCGCGGGGTCGTTCTTGGTCTCGCGGGCGTCGAAGCGGGTGTTCTCGAGCAAGGTGACGCTGCCGTGGGGCGCTTCGGCGACGAACCGCTGCTGCGCGTCGGTTGCTGGGCCGTCGGTCGGCGCGTAGCGGACCTCGCGGTCGATGAGGCGCGCCAGCCGGCCGGCGACGGGGCGCATGCGGCTGTCTTCGTCCGGGGCCCCCTTCGGTCTCCCGAGGTGGCTCATGAGGACGAGCGTGGCGCCGCGTTCGAGCAGCGCCTCGATCGTCGGGAGCGCGGCGCGGATGCGGGTGTCGTCGACGACCTCGCCGTTCTTGACGGGCACGTTGAAGTCGACGCGCATCAGCACACGTTTGCCGCGAACCTCCAAGTCGTCCAACGTCCGGAACATGCTCGGCCGCCTTACCGGTGCTTGCCCATCAACTCCAGCACGTCCACCATGCGGTTGGAGTAGCCCCACTCGTTGTCGTACCAGATGAACATCTTCGCCATACGGCCCATCGTCCGCGTGAGTTTGCTGTCGAAAATGGCGGAGTGTGGGTCACCGACGATGTCGCGTGTCACGAGTTCGTCCGTGGTGTAGCGCACCACGCCCTTGAGAGGACCGTTCGCCGCCGCTTCGATGGCGCCGTTGACCTCCTCGGCGCTGGCCTCGCGCTTCAGCATGGCGGTGACGTCGGAGATCGAGCCGGTCTGGGTCGGCACGCGCAGCGCCATCCCGTCGAAGATGCCCTTGAACTGCGGCAGCACCTTGGCGACCGCCTTGGCGGCGCCGGTGGTGGTCGGGATGATGTTGGTCGCGGCGTTGCGGGCGCGGCGCAGGTCCTTGTGGGGCGCGTCGAGGATGCGCTGGTCGTTGGTGTAGCTGTGCACCGTCGTCATCATCGCCTGCTCGACGCCGAACGTCTCGTCGATGACCTTCATGACCGCCGCCAACGAGTTGGTGGTGCACGAAGCGTTCGAGATGATGACGTGCCGGGTCGGGTCGTACTGCTCCTGGTTGACGCCCATCATGATGTCGAAGTCGCTGTCGGGCGACGGCGCGCTGATCAGCACGGCCTTGGCGCCGGCCTCGAGGTGGGCGGCGGCCTGCGCGCGCTTCGTGAAGAAGCCCGTGGACTCGACCACGATGTCGACGCCGTGCTCACCCCACGGCAGCTTGGACGGGTCGCGCTCGGCGGTGGCGAGGATCTTCTTGCCGTCGACGTAGATGGCTTCGTCGTCGTAGGTGACGACGCCGTCGAACGGGCCGTAGTTCGAGTCGTACTTGAGCAGGTGCGCCAGCGTCTCGTTGTCGGTGAGGTCGTTGACCAGCACGACCTCGTGGCCCCGCTGATGCGCGATGCGGAAGATCTGGCGGCCGATGCGGCCGAACCCGTTGATGCCGAACTTCATGGA
>CAZOTV010000044.1:0-14652 GCA_964582795.1 uncultured bacterium | reverse complement strand
TGCGGAAGATCTGGCGGCCGATGCGGCCGAACCCGTTGATGCCGAACTTCATGGAAGACGCCTCCTAAGGACGAGTCGGGCGAGGTACGTGGTGCAAGACATGACGCGCGGCGCCCGCGTGGGGCGCGCGCGGTTCCCGCGACGATTCTACCGCAGCGCCGCGCGCCCCCCAGGGACGGGTGTACTTGTGTCGCGGCCGTCGCCTCGCGAGTTCGGCGCGCCGCTCAACGCTCCTTGCGCAACGTGATGGTGAGCGCCATCTCGTCGATCTCGTGCGCCTCTCGGTGTGCAGCGTCAGGTGTCGCCTCGAGGGTCAGCCGGGTGGCGAGCACCTCGCGGGCGACGACGTCCTGGTGCTCCTGGATGGCTTCTCGCAACTCCCCGCTCGCTTCGAGACCGAGCACGATGCGGTCGGCGACGTCGAGCCCGGCGCTCTTGCGCGCGTTCTGCACCAACCGAACGACGTCGCGCGCCAACCCTTCGCGACGCAGCTCGGGCGTCACGCGCGTGTCGAGCGCCGCCAGGTAGCCGCGGTCTTCCACCGCCGCGTACCCTTCGGGGCTGCGGGCGTCGAGCAGCAAGTCCTCCGGTTCCAGCGCGTGCTCCTCGCCCGCCAGCACCACGACCGTCGGCTTGCCCTCGCGCGCGTTCGCGGCGACGGCCCTTCCGTCGATCGCATCGAGCGCGCGCCGCAGTTCGGGGATCAACCGACCCATGCGTCTTCCGAGACGCGGCAGGTTGGGCTTGACCTGGTAGTCCACGAAGGCGTCGTCGACCTCGAGGAACCGCACAGACTTGACGTTGAGCTCCTCCATCAGCTGGTCCTGCAGGCCACGCACGCCGGCAAGTTCGTCGACGCTGCGCACCCGCACCAGCACCTCGGGCAGAGGCTGGCGCAGCTTGACGGCGGAAGCGGCGCGCGCGGCGCGCCCGAGCTCGACCAGCTTGATGAGCGCGCGCATGTCACGCATCAGGTCTTCGTCGATCAGCGCTTCGCTCCATGTCGGCCAGGACGCGAGGTGGACGCTCTCCGGTGCGGCCTGGTCGACGGAGCGTACGAGGTTCTGGTAGAGCTCCTCGGAGACGAACGGCGCCATCGGAGCCATCAGCTTCGCGACGGTCGTGAGCGCCTCGTGGAGCGTGGCGAACGCTGCCAGCACGTCGGCGTCGGTCGCGTCCGGGCCGGTGCGCCAGAAGCGGCGTCGGTTGCGGCGCACGTACCAGTTCGAGAGGTCGTCGACGACGAAGTCGCGGATGCTCCGGCTGGCCGTGGTGGGGTCGAAGTCCTCGAGCGCCTCGGTCACCTGCCGCGTGACGGCATGAAGGCGCGACACCAGCCAGCGGTCGACCGATGGCCGGTCCGACACGTCGGGGGCGTCCGCCAACGCCGGCCGTTCGAGGTTGGCGTACAGCACGAAGAAGCCGTAGACGTTCCAGAGCGTCAGGAAGAAGTCCCGCAGCGTCTCGTCGACCAGGGCCGCGCTGAAGCGCTTGGTTGCTCCCGGCGGGGACGACGCGTACATGTACCAGCGCAGCGCGTCGGCGCCCTGCGCGTCCAGCACCGTCCAGGGGTCGACCACGTTGCCCTTGGACTTCGACATCTTCTCGCCGTTCTCATCGACGATGTGGCCGAGCACGTTCACGTTGCGGAACGCCGACGTGGCGGGGAAGAGGTGCGCGAGCGGCCCTGGCGGCCGGCCGGCGGCCTCGTCGCCCGGGTCGGTGAGCAGCGTGCCGAGCGCGTGCAGGCTGTAGAACCACCCGCGCGTCTGGTCGATCGCCTCGCAGATGTAGTCCGCCGGGAAGTTCTCCGTCAGCGCCCGCTTGGCCCCGTCGTCCGAACGCTCCCCGAGGAAGTGCCACTGGGCGTAGGGCATGGCCCCCGACTCGAACCAGACGTCCACCGTGTACGGCACGCGGCGGTACGTCTCGCCGCCCTTCTCGAAGGTGATCTCGTCGACGTACGGCCGGTGTAAGTCGAGGTCGCTCAAGTCTCGCCCGGTCAGACGCTCGAGTTCGGCCACCGAACCGACGCACACCTTGCTCGAACCGTCCTCGGTCTGCCAGATCGGCATCGGCGCGCCCCAGTAGCGCTCGCGGCTGAGGGCCCAGTCGACGTTGTTCTCGAGCCACTTCCCGAAGCGTCCGGTACGTATGTGATCGGGATGCCAACCGATGCGGTCGTTGTTGGCCAGCAGCAGGTCCTTCACCGCCGTGGTGCGGATGTACCAGCTGCGCTTGGCGACGTTCATCAGCGGCGTCTCGTCGCGCCAGTTGAAGGGGTAGGTGTGCAAGATGGTGCCGCTGCGGTACATGAGGCCCGCGGCCGTCAGGTCCTCGACGATGCGCGCGTCGGCGTCCTTGAACCACACGCCGGCGTACGGACCCGGTTCGGCGGCGGTGGCGCCGTCCTCGTCCGTGCCGGCCGCCAACCGGACTTCCGGCATGACGTTGCCGGTCAGGTCGACGGAGAACAGCGCAGGCAGGCCGTGCGCGCGCCCCACGTCGAGGTCGCCGTAGGCGGGCGCGACGTGCACGATGCCGGTGCCGTCCTCGAGCGTGACGAAGTCGTCGACCACCACCCGGTACGCCGTCTTCACGTCGACGCCTTCCTCGACTCGGCCGTTCAGCAGCGGCCGGTAGGTGAGTCCCTCGAGCCGCGCCCCGGGCACGCGCGTCAGCTCGCGCGCTTCCCCTTCCTCGAAGACCTGCGGCGCCAGCGCGGCGGCAAGCCAGTAGAGGTGTCGCTCATCTGCCGAGGATTGCACGCCGTGGCGAGGCGGCGCCTCGACCAGGACGTACTCGGCATCGGCCAGCACCGCCAGGCCCGAGTTCGCCGCCAGCGTCCACGGCGTGGTCGTCCAAGCCAGGAAGAACACCGGCCTGCGCTCACCTTCGGGCAGCAGACCACGCGCCGAGAGCGCTTCCGGATCGGCAGGGAACTTCGGGTAGATCGACGGATCCTCGACGTCCTCGCGGTAGCCGAGCGACACCTCGTGAGATGCCAGCGTGGTGTTGCTCGAAGGACTGTGCCAGGTCGTCTTGTAGTCTTCGACCAGCAGCCCGCGGTCGTAAAGCTCCTTCATGATCCACCAACACGACTCGATGTACTCGTTCGTGTAGGTGATGTACGGATCGTCCAGGTCGAGCCAGAAGCCGATGCGCTCGGTCATCGCGTTCCAGTCTTGGATGTTGCTGAACACGTCCTCACGGCACAGCCGGTTGAAGCGCTCGATGCCGTACTCCTCGATCTGTTGCTTGTTCGTGAAGCCGAGGCGCTTCTCGATGGCGATCTCGACCGGCAGGCCATGCGTGTCCCAGCCGCCCTTGCGGCCTACGCGGTAGCCCTGCATGGTCTTGAAGCGGGGGAAGAGGTCTTTGAACGCGCGGCTGATGACGTGGTGGACCCCCGGTTTGCCGTTGGCCGTGGGCGGTCCTTCGTAGAAGACCCAGTTCCCCTTCGGAGCGGGCCTGTTCACCGACGCACGGAACACGTCCTCGCGTTTCCAGAAGTCGATGATGCTGCGCTCGAGCTCGGGGAAGGCGATGCTGCTCGGCACCTCGCGGAACATGTCGTACCTCGCTCCTCGCGGGGCGCGACTCAAGCGACGACGGCGCCCCGCACGATGAATCGTTGGGGCGCCGAGGGTTCCTCCAGCGCGGTACCACCCAACTTCGGCGTCGTCTCGTGACGACACCCTCCGTGGCTGCCCCACCGAGATGGCGGCGGGAGAGCCTGACGCTATGACGCGCGTCCCGCGGCCCCGTCTACTCACGTCCACGGTGCCGGCGATCCGGGCGGACGCTTTCGGGGAGCGGCTCGGGGAGGATGCAGGTTCGCGGGGTCGCCGCCGGGCTCGCACCGTCCCCGGCTCGCTGTGGGCCCATTCGCGCCCTGCCTGTTCCCGTCAACGCCTTGGCGGTCGACGCAGGCCACGTCCGGTGGACCCGAGCGCGGTCGTGTCGATCACCGTATGCACCGTCGCTGCTTTACAATGCCAAGCGGCAGCGCATATACTCGAGGCTAGCAGCAGGCCGAAACCACGTCAATACGCCGCTGCGTCTCCTGGCACAACCGGATCGCGTGTTCTCGGCGGAACGTCCTGGCAGCATGTCGCACGCGAAGCGCCAGTACCATGCCGAACCAATTTCGAATCACGTATGCATCCGTGGAACGCCCAAGGAACGAGTTGTAACGCGCCCGTGTGCGGTGCGAGTACGAGACCCACGGCCGAAGTTCGTTCGGCCAAGTCGGTGGGAACGGAGAACGGATGAGCCCACGAGCCAAGAAGAACGCGACCGAGGCAGGCGCCGCGTCCACCAGCGCGTCTGGCGCCGCTGCGCAAGACGACGCGCCGAAGACGCCGAAGCGGCGCGGCCGCCCGCCCAAGAAGAAGCCCGAGGACGCTGCAGTCGAGTCCGCCGACCGCGGCGGCTCCGGGCAGACGGAGACCGTGAGCGAAGCCGCCAAGGGCAAGGGTGCGGATGCCCAGGCGAGCGAGGGCGACGAGCGCCGCAACGGCCGCGGGGACCGTGTCGAAGCGGGCCAGCGCGATGGCCGCGACGGCGGCCGGAGCGAGCGTGAGGGCGACGACAAGGGCGGCGACAAGGGCGACGGTCGGCGTGACGCGCAGCAAGACGGTCAGCGCAACAGGCAGCGCGGCGGGTCCTCGCAAGCCGGCCGCGGACCGAGCGAGCGCGACCGGCAGGACGAAGCCCGCACCGAAGACGACGACACGGAAGACCAGGACGACCAGGGTGAGGGCCGCGCGGGCCGCGGCCGGAACGGCCGCAACCGCAGGAACCGCTCCGGTCGCAAGCCGGGCCTGAACTACCGCGACCTGCAGTCGAAGATCCTGCCTGAACTCCACCTGTTGGCCAAGGAAGTCGGCCTCGAGGACTATCGCCAGATGAGCAAGGACGACCTGGCCGTGGCGATCCTCGAACGTTCGGCGGAGAGCGAGGGGCTGCGCCTGGTGCGCGGGTACCTCGAGATCTCGTCGGATGGGTACGGCTTCTTGCAGGAGTCGTTGCTGCAGAACAACACGCGCAGCGTCATCGTGTCCGCCGGGTTGATCAAGCAGTTCCGCTTGCGCACCGGAGACTACATCCTCGGCAAGGCGCGCCGGCCACGCGACAACGAACGGTACGGCACCCTGATCCGGGTCGAGGCGGTCAACAACGTCGATCCGTTCCAGGCATCGAAGCGCCCGCGCTTCGAAGAACTGGTGCCTACGTTCCCCGAGCAGTTCATCAAGCTCGAGACGTCCCAGAACGAGCTCTCCGCTCGCGTCATCGACCTCCTCGCGCCGATCGGGCGCGGGCAGCGCGGCCTCATCGTCGCTCCGCCCAAGGCCGGTAAGACCACGTTGCTCAAGAAGATCGCCAACGCGGTGGTGGAGAACGAGCCCGACATCACGGTGATCGTGCTACTGGTCGACGAACGACCCGAAGAGGTCACGGACTTCCGCGAGTCGGTGCATGGCGTCGAGGTCATCGCCAGCACCTTCGACGAGCCGCCCAGCAACCACATCCGAGTCGCCGAGTTCGTGCACGAACGGGCACGGCGCATCGTCGAGGACAGTGGCCACGTGATGATCCTGCTCGACTCGATCACGCGCTTGGCGCGGGCCAACAACCTCGTCACGCCGCCGACCGGCCGCACGCTCTCGGGTGGTCTCGATTCCAACGCCCTTCATTGGCCGAAGCGGTTCTTGGGGGCGGCGCGCAACATCCGCGGCGGCGGCAGCCTCAGCATCCTGGCCACCGCGCTGGTGGAGACCGGTTCGCGCATGGACGACGTGATCTTCGAGGAGTTCAAGGGCACGGGCAACATGGAGCTGCACTTGAGCCGTCACCTCGAGGAACGCCGCATCTTCCCGGCCATCGACATCCTCAAGTCCGGCACGCGCCGCGAAGACCTGCTGCTGCCCGAGGACGTGCTCGCGAAGATGTGGCTGCTACGCAAGGTCATCTCCGACATGGACCCGGCAGAGGCGATGGAGATGCTGCTCTCCCGCTTGGGGCGCACCAAGACCAATGCGGAGTTCCTCTCCACCTTGGGGCAAGGCTGAGATGCAGGCTGGGGGCGTGAGGTCATCGCCCCCCGCCGCACGGCGGCGCCCGTTCGGACATCGCGTGGGCGGACGCCAGCCGTTCCGTCACCTGTCCTGGCGTCGCGAGTGCGGGCCTGGGCCCGCCCACCGTAGGTCGATGGCGCTTGCGCTGGTCGTGGCCGCTGCGTTCACCTGCTCGATGGCCACGGCTCAGACGGAGGTTCGGCGGGAAGCGCTACGCGCCGCGCAGATCGAGTTTCTGCCGTTGGCGCTGGCACGCTTGAGCGAGCTCGATCTCGACCGTTCGGTGTTCACGTACCCGGTGGCGGGCCGGCTGAGTTCTACGTTCGGGTGGCGCGACATCGCCGTGAACGGCAACCGCTTCCATGGTGGCATCGACTTGGCGGCCGACACCGGTACGCCGGTGATCGTCGCGCGCGACGGGCGCGTGACGCGCGCCGGATGGTGGGGCACCTACGGCTACGCCGTGGTCGTGGACCACGGCGACGGCAGCGAGACGCGCTACGCCCACCTGAGTCGCGTCGACGTCACGGCGGGTGGCGTCGTCCGCCAGGGGGACCGCATCGGTGCGGTCGGCAGTACCGGCGCTTCGACCGGCCCGCATCTGCACTTCGAGCTGCGCTTCGAAGGCCGCGCGGTCGATCCGCTCCCGTACCTCGAGGGCCGCGGCGGGGAGTGAGGTGGCGGCCCCTTGCATCGGCGCACGTCGCCCACGGTTTGACCCTCTTCGACGCCCCTGGCTATACTCGACCCAACTCGTCGGAATCGTTCCGAGAACGTGGGCGGAGCGGTCGTAGCGACGCGGCCGCAAGTCGAGAGGTTCGTATGTGGGTATCCACCAAAGCGCAGTACGGCATGCGGGCGCTGGTCGAGGTAGCGCTTGGCGGCGACCGTCCCACCAGCCTCAAGGTGGTGGCGGACCGCCAGGAACTGAGCCATCAGTACCTGGAGCAGATCTTCGCGGTCCTGCGCAGAGCAGGCATCGTGGAGTCGGTTCGAGGAGCGCACGGCGGCTACCGCATCGCCCGTCCCCTCGACGAGATCGACGCGCTCGAAGTCGTCGAGTTGCTCGAGGGCAGCGTCGCTCCCGTGAGTTGCATCGAAGACGAGGCGAACTGCATGCGGGTCGGGCAGTGCTCGACCGAGGGGCTCTGGCGGCGGGTCGATATGGCCGTGCGTCAAGTCCTGGGCGAGACCACCTTGGCCAACCTCGTAGCGCAGCGCCAACTGTTGATGCCAGGGCAGGTTCCACCCGCGCTGGCCGGGGCCGAACGCTGAGGCGTCGCTTCCCGTCCGGCTCGCTTCCCGAACGCCGCCGGTACCGCGCGGCTTCGCCCACAGGACACCGACACCGATGAACCGAGACGAGATCTACCTCGATCACGCCGCCACCACGCCGCTCGATGCCGGTGTGCTACGGGCGATGCTGCCGTTCCTCGAAGAGACGTACGGGAACCCGTCCAGTGTGCATCGCGTTGGCCAGCGCGCCCGGAAGGGCGTCGAGCGCGCCCGGGAACGGGTCGCCGAAGCCGTCGGTGTCCAGCCGCGCCAGGTGGTGTTCACGTCCGGCGCGACCGAAGCCGACGACCACGCGGTGTTCGGCGTGATGGCGCGCGCGGAAGGCGGCCTGGTGGTCGGTGCGACCGAGCATGCGGCCGTGCTCCGGGCGGCGGACCGCCTCGAAGCGGCCGGCCGGGACGTCGTTCGGGTTGCTCCTGACGAGGACGGCGTGATCGCGCCCGCTGCCGTGCGCGACGCCCTGGAAGCGCAGGCGCGCCGCGCAGGGACGGCGCTGGTGGCCGTCATGCTCGTCAACAACGAGACCGGCGTCCTCGCCGACGCGGCCGAGCTGAGCGCGTCGGCCCACGCGTTCGGAGCGCTGTACCTATGCGACGCGGTGCAGGGGTTCGGGGCCGAACGCGTCTCGCTCGACGCGACCGGCGCCGACCTACTGACGCTGTCGGCGCACAAGGTCTACGGTCCCAAGGGCGTGGGCGCTCTGGTGATGGCGCCCGGCGTCGAACCCGAACCGCTGCTGGCGGGCGGCTCGCAAGAGCGCGGTCACCGCCCGGGAACGCATGCGGTGCCCGCCATCGTCGGCTTCGGGGAAGCGGCCGCGCTGGCCGAGTCCCGGCGCGAGCAGGACCATGAGCACTTCGCAGCGCTGCAGCGGCGCTTCGAAGCCGCGGCGCTCGAGGTGCCGGGGGTGCAGCTCAACGCCGGCCGTGCCCGGCGTGGGGTGAAGCACAGCAACCTGCAGGTGGACGGCGTCGATGGCGAGACGCTCCTCATGCTCCTCGACGAGGCCGGCGTGATGGCCTCGGCCGGTTCGGCCTGCGCCGCCGGAAGCGTCGAGCCCAGTCACGTCTTGTTGGCGATGGGGTTGAGTCCGGAGCGGGCGAAGGCGAGCGTGCGGTTCACGTTCGGCCGAGCGACCACCGTGTCGGACGTGGACGAAGCGGTTCAGCGCTTCGCGGCGGCGATCGAGCGCTGCAGGAAGATGGTGTCGCCCTCCGGTGGTACCCTCCAGCCACGGTGAGCGAAGAACGAGCAGCACGTGGCGGGGACCACGCGGAACGTGACACCCTCGTAGGCGCGGTTCACGCCCGCATCGCGGCGAACCGAGACGACCAAGTGAAGTTCCTGAGGCGAATGGTGCGAGAACGCAGCGTGCGCGGCGCGGAGGCGGGCGTGCAGCGGGTCATCGCCGACGAGCTGCGCCGCATCGGTCTCGAGCCCGAGACGTACGACGTCGACCCGAACGCCTTGAAGGGACTGCCGGGCTTCCTGGAGCCGGACTGGGCATACGAAGGCAGGCCGAACCTGCACGCGCGCTGGCGTGGTTCCGGCGGCGGCCGGTCGCTGATCCTCCAGGGACACGTGGACGTGGTGCCCGCCACGCCGGAACGGTTCTGGATGCACGAGCCATGGTCCGGCGAGGTGGTGGACGGTCGCATGTTCGGTCGCGGCGCTGCCGACATGAAGTCGGGCATCGCCGCCATGACGTACGCCGTGCGCGCACTTCGCGAGGCCGGCGCTTCCCTCGCCGGCGACGTGCTGCTCGACACCGTGATCGAGGAGGAGTGCACCGGCAACGGCGCACTCATGAGCCTCGCGCGCGGAGCGCAGGCCGACGCCGCCATCATCCCGGAGCCGTTCGGCCAGACGGCGCTGGTGGCGCAGGTCGGGGTGCTGTGGGCGCGCGTCACCGTACGGGGCGCGGGCGCGCACGTCTTGGGCGCCGACACCGACGCGGCCGTGAACGCCGTGCAGCTCTCGCGGGTGGTGATCGATGCGATCGAGGCGCTGGAGCGAGAGGTCAACCAGGCGGCCGACCGGCCGGAGCCGTTCGTCGCGCTGCCGCACCCGCTCAACTACGTCGTGGGCACCATCCATGCGGGCGACTGGCCGTCCACGGTGCCGTCGGAGTGCGTCCTCGAGGTGCGACTCTCGGCGTTCCCGGGCGAAGACCTCGGCGCCGTTCGAAGTCGCTTCGAGGCGCGCATCGCCGAGGCGTGCAGGGCTCACGCGTGGCTGCGTGAGCACCCGCCCGAGATCGCGTACTTCGGCTTCGACGCAGGAGGGTTCGTGCTCGAAGAGGACGCGCCGATCCTGACCACGCTCGAGACGGCGCACCGCCGGGTCATGGGAGCGCCCCTGCAGCGCTACGTGTCCACCGCCACCACCGACGCGCGCGTGTACCAGCTTCACTACGGCATCCCGGCCACCTGCTACGGGCCGGTGGGCGGCAACCTCCACGCCGCCGACGAGTGGGTCGACCTCCAGAGCATGATCGACACCACGCTCGTCCTGGCGCTGGCGGTCCTGGATTGGTGCGGTCCGGCCACGACCGGCGCCGCGCTCATGCCAGCAACTCGCCCTCCAACCGCGTGACGGCGTCTGCCAGGCGGCCGAGCAGGTCCTGAACCTCGGCGGCGGTGATGGTGAGCGGTGGCGCGAGCAGCACGTGGTCTCCTCGGGTGCCGCCGACGCTGCGCCGCGGGTAGACCAACAGGCCGTTCTCGCGCGCCAGCTCCGTGATCCGCTGGTAGATGCCGAGGGCCGCGTCGAACGGTTCTAGGGTGGTCGGGTCTGCCACGAACTCCATCGCCGTGAGAAGGCCGATGCCGCGCACGTGACCGACGATTGACGTGCAGCGCTGGATGGCCCGCATGCCGTCCATGAGTTCGCGCCCACGCGCAGCGGCGTTCGCGACAAGGTCGTCTTCGTCGATCACCCGAAGGACGGCGTGGCCCACGGCGCAGGCGAGCGGGTTCCCGGCGTAGGTGTGGCCGTGCGCGAAGCCGCCGCCGCGCAGCACCACGTCGGCGATCTCGATGCGGCAGACCACCGCTCCGAGCGGGAAGTAACCGGCGCCGAGCCCCTTGGACAGCGCCAGGATGTCGACCTCTGCGCCCGGCGGGTGGTGCCGTTCGGGGTCGGCGCCGAGCGACTCCCGTTCGTGGCCCGACGCAGGCGCCGCGCCTTCCTGGCCCGCCGCCGGCGCCGCGCCGCCTTCGGGCGCTTCCCAATGCTGGTAGGCGCAGAACGCCCCGGTGCGGCCGACGCCCGTCATCACCTCGTCGTAGATGGTCAGCACGCCATGCCGGCGGCAGATGTCGGTGACGGCGGCGAGGTACCCGTCCGGTGGCACGAGCGCCCCGGTCGAGGCGCCGCCGACCGGTTCGACCAGGAACGCCGAGATCGTCTCCGGTCCGTGCGCCTCGATCACGCGCTCGAGTTCCGCGGCGCAGGCGAGCCCGCAGGTGGACCGTTCGAGCCCTAGCGGGCAGCGGTGACACGCCGGCGCGGGGATGTATAGCGGTTCGCTTGTCATGGGGATGAACGGCTCGTTGAGCGGCGTGTACCCGGTGGCGGCGAGCGCCCCGAGCGTCGAGCCGTGATAGGAGGGGAAGCGGCTGATGACGCGATGGCGCCCAGGCTCGCCGTTGGCCAGGTGGTACTGCCGGGCGAGCTTGATGGCGGCCTCTACCGCCTCCGACCCGCCCGAGACGTAGAAGACCCGTTCCAGGCCCTGGCTCAGGTGGCCCACCAACGCCTGCGCGAGCTCGATGGCAGGCATGCTTTCGAACTGCGTGCGGTACGCGAACGCCACTCTCCGCGCCTGTTCGGACATGGCGCGCAGGATGCGCTCGTCGCCGTGGCCGACCGAACAGACCACCGCGCCCGAACAGCCGTCGAGGTAGCGTTTCCCTTCGGTGTCCTCGAGCCAGATCCCCTTGGCCCGCGCCACCGTCGGGAGCTCTAGCGCTTGTTGGTAGAAGAGCACCTCGCGGTTCTCGGGCGCGTCGTTCGCCGTGCCATTCATCAAGGCCACGACCCATCGTATGCATAGTTATGAACGGGTGGGGAAGGGTGCGTCGTGGCCCGGCCGTGGTCGTCGAGACGCGGGCTTCGACCAACGGAGGTCGGAACGTGTCCAGGAAGCGAAGAGACCCGTCGGGACGCGGTCTCGCCCGGCTATGGTAGGGTCGATCGATCCGGTTGGTGCCGTAAGAAGGTACGCGCAGTCGCTTGCCGCAGGTGCGTAGGGCGCCGCAGCGCCGGACGTACGTGCGTCCCGTGTCGGGGCGGATCCACGTCGTGAGGAACGTGATCGCGTGTAACGCGCCACCTCACGGCATCGTTCGTGTTCATGTTGGGAGTCTCCATGCGTAAGAACCGTTCCATCCTCAGGTTCGTCCTGCCGGCCGTGATGCTGGCGATGCTCATGCCGGTCGGGTTGGCCGAACTGAGCGACATCCAAGCGAAAGGCACGGCCGTCGTCGCCATGTCCGGCGAGTACCCGCCGTTCTCCATGCCCGACGAGAGCGGCGCGCTCATCGGTTTCGACGCCGACGTCGCGCGCGAACTCGCGGCGCGGCTCGGCGTCGAGGTGCGGCTGCAGCAGGCCGAGTTCTCCACCATCATCGGCGGCATCCAGGCCGGCGCCTACGACTTCTCGGTCGCGTCGCACTCCATCACGCCGGAACGCCAGCAGGCCGTGACGTTCTCGGACATCCCGTACTACTACGGTGGCGGCCAGATGTTCATCCACGAGAGCTACGACTACGCCAGTATCGAGGAGATGGCGGCGGCGAACGCGCCGATCGCGGTCGACCTCGGGGGCACCAACCAGCAGTACCTCGAGAGCATCGACTACCCCAACATCACGACCTACTCCGGCGTGCAGGACTCGCTGCTGGCGGTTGCGTCCGGCCGCGCGCACGCGATCTTCACCAACCCGGTCGTCGGGTACCAGGCCGTCGAGGCCGGCCAGCCCATCAAGGCGATGCCGGGCCTGATCTTCGAGGAGAACGCGTACGTTCTCATGGCGAAGAACCAGCCCGAGCTCGAAGCGGCCATCAACCAGGCGATCCGCGACATGCGCGAAGACGGCACGCTTCGCGAGATCAGCATGAAGTGGATCGGCGGCGACATCACGACGCCGGGCGAGTAGTCAGGCCCGAGTAGTCAGACCCGAGTAGTCGGACCTAGGACGCTTCGAGGGCGCGGTCGGTACGGGCTTCTTTCCGACCGCGCCCGCCGTGAAAGGCGCGTCGTTGCCTCGGCTTCGCGAGAAGGACGCACGGTGTCGAGCATGCTCAGGAGGACGGGATGATCGAGTACCTGGCCGGGATCTTCACCCCGGCCACGCTGCAGGCTCTGTGGCGGGGAACGGTGATGACGCTGACCGTCACCGTCATCGCGGGGTCCGCGGGCCTGCTGTTGGGGCTCGTGGCTGCGCTGGGACGCATGTCTCGCGCGGTGCCCCTGCGTTTGCTGGCAGGGGCGTACATCGAGTTCTTCCGCGGCACACCGCTGCTGGTGCAGCTGTT
Source organism: uncultured bacterium (assembly GCA_964582795.1). Taxonomy (GTDB): domain Bacteria; phylum Deinococcota; class Deinococci; order Deinococcales; family Trueperaceae; genus CAZACZ01. The sequence continues at coordinate 1,736 of CAZOTV010000044.1, read as the reverse complement.
CATCATCTACTTCGGTCTGCCTTCGCTTCCGTTCATCGCGCCGCTACCCGCGTTCTGGGCCGGCACCATCGGTCTCATCTTGTACGTCGGTGCCTACAACGCCGAGATCATCCGTGGCGCGTTCCTCGCCATCCCGCCTGGTCAGGCGGAGGCGGCGCGGGCCATGGGCTTGCACGTAGCCCAGGTCTACCGCTTCGTGCTCATCCCCCAGGCGGTCCGGATCGCGGTGCCGGCCTTGGGGAACCAGTTCATCTCGTTGATCAAGGACTCCACGCTCGTCTCCGTCATCACGGTGAACGAGCTCCTGTTGACGGGCCGCAACATCATCTCGAGGACCTATCAACCGATGACGGTCTACCTCGCCATCGCACTGATCTATCTCGTGCTCAGCAACCTCAGCGCGATCGGCATCGGCGCGGTAGAGCGGCGCTACGACCGGCCGTACCGTAAGGCGCGCTGAAGCGACGGCCGCCCCGGTCAGGCGCTCTTGCGGCGCTCCGCCCGGTCGAGCAAGCGCTCCGGATGATCCAGGTCGGGGGCGTCGATCACCAGACTGGTGACGTCGCTTCCCGGCACCTCGAACATCAACGGCAGCAGGGTGCGTTCCAGCACCGAACGTAGGGCGCGCGCGCCCGTCTTGCGTTCCTGGGCTCGCCGCGCGACCTCGTACAACGCTGCTTGCGTGAACGCCAACTCGACGCCGTCGAGCGAGAATAGCTCGGTGTACTGCTTCACCAGCGCGTTGCGCGGCTTGGTGAGCACCTCGACCAACGCGTCCAAGCTCAGGTCCTCGAGGCGCACCACCACCGGCAAACGCCCGATCAGCTCGGGGATCAAGCCGAACGACATCAGGTCTTCTGGTAGGATCTCGGCGCCCGCGGTCGGGTCGGCGCGGCCCGGTTCGACGGCGGGCTGCTGGAAGCCCACCCTGGCAACGTCGAGACGCCGCTTCAGGATGTCGTCGAGCCCCTCGAACGCCCCGCCGCAGATGAACAGGATGTCCGACGTGTCGACGTCGATGAGTTCCTGGTGCGGGTGCTTGCGGCCCCCTTGCGGCGGGACGTGCGTGACGGTGCCCTCGATGATCTTCAGGAGCGCCTGCTGCACGCCTTCGCCGGAGACGTCGCGGGTGATGGAAGGCCCCTCGGACTTGCGCCCGATCTTGTCGATCTCGTCGATGTAGATGATGCCGCGTTGCGCCGCCTCCACGTCGTAGTTCGCGACTTGCAGCAGCCGCAGGATGATGTTCTCGACGTCGTCCCCGACGTAGCCGGCCTCGGTGAGGGTGGTCGCGTCGGCGATCGCGAACGGCACCCGCAGCGTCCGCGCGAGCGTCTGCGCCAGGAGCGTCTTGCCGGTGCCTGACGGGCCGACCAGCAAGACGTTCGACTTCTGGATCTCGGCTTCGGGATGCGCGAGGCGACGAGCGTGGTTGTAGACGGCCACCGCCAGCGCGCGCTTGGCGTCGTCTTGCTCGATGACGTACTCGTCGAGCGTGCGCTTGATCTCGCGCGGCACGCTTGCACGCCACACCGGGCGCGGCGCCGGTTCGGCGTCATGCACGACCTGGTGCACGCGGCCCGCGCACTCGCTGCAGATGTGCGCCGTTCCCCCCGGTGCGGCCACCAGCAGGTGGACCTCGGCGTGGCTGCGGCCGCAGAAGCTGCAGTGGGCGGCGGCTTGACTCACGGTGTCGGTCCGCCGTTCGCACCGCCTTGGCGACCGCTGCCGCCGTT
>CAZOTV010000043.1:18820-22498 GCA_964582795.1 uncultured bacterium | reverse complement strand
AGAACGACATCCTCAAGGAGTACGTGGCGCGCGGCACGTACATCTTCCCGGCCGGTCCGAGCATGCGGCTGGTCACCGACCTGTTCGCCTACTGCGCGCGGGAGATGCCGTCGTTCAACACCATCAGCATCTCGGGCTACCACATCCGCGAGGCTGGAGCCACGGCCGCGCAGGAGATCGCCTTCACCCTGTCCAACGCGCGCGCGTACGTGCGCGCCGCGGTCGAGGCGGGTCTCGAGGTGGACCGCTTCGCCCCACGCCTGTCGTTCTTCTTCGCCTGCCATAGCCGACTGTTGGAGGAGGTGGCGAAGTTCCGCACGGCGCGCCGCATGTGGGCGCACATCATGCGCGACGAGTTCGGGGCGACGGAGCCGAAGGCGATGATGCTCCGGTTCCACACCCAGACGGGCGGCAGCACCCTCACCGCGCAACAACCGGACAACAACGTCGTGCGCACCGCGTTCCAGGCGCTGGCGGCCGTCTTGGGCGGCACGCAGAGCCTGCACACCAACGCGCTGGACGAAGCGCTGGGCCTCCCGACGCCGTCGTCGGCGCGCTTGGCGTTGCGCACGCAGCAGATCGTCGCGCACGAGACGGGCGTGACCGAAGCGATCGACCCGCTGGGTGGGAGCTACTACCTCGAGCATCTGTGCGACGAGTTGGAGGCGGAAGCCGGTCGGTTGATGGGGCAGATCGAGGACCTCGGGGGCGCCGTGCGCGCCATCGAGGCCGGGTTCGTGCAACGGGAGATCGAGGAGTCGGCGTACCGACAACAGCAGGAGATCGAGAGCGGTGAGCGCAAGGTGGTCGGCGTGAACGCCTTCCGTACGGACGAGCAGGAAGCGCCGGTGCCGGTGCAGGCGATCGATCCCGAGGGAGAGCGGCGGCGCCTGGCCGAGCTGGCGGCGTTCCGCGCGGCACGCGACGGCGCCGACGCCTCCGAAGCGTTACGACGACTCAGGGCCGCGGCCGAGGGGCAGGAGCCGCTCTTCCCCCTGGTCAAGGACGCGCTGCGAAGGCGCGCCACGCTGGGCGAGGTCAGCGGCGTGCTGCGCGAGGTGTGGGGAACGTACCAGGGCTGAGTCCGTCTTCCACGGCGTTCTCGGCGACCCGGGCGATCACTTCCACGGTGGCGTCCAGGTAGCTGCGTCCGTCTCCCAAGTGCTGGCTGGAGGAGAGGTAGCCGCGCGCGCCCATGTGCTCCATCGGTCCCATGTCGACGTAGTCGACGCGTCCGTCGCGCTCGGCCTGGTACCAGAACGAGTGCCGCGAGATCGGCCAGCGGCCGGGGAAGAACGCCGTGCCGATCCGCAGCAAGCGGTCCGCGCGTCCGGCCAGGTAGACCAGCTTGGCGACTTGCACCGCGCCAGGGTCGGCGCTCATGACGCCGCCGAGGCCGACGACATGCACGGGCACGCCGAGCAGCTCGTCGAGGTAGGCGGCCGCTCCCAGCGCGATCTGGCCACCGCCGCTGTACCCGATCAACACGACCGGCGCCTTGCTTCCAGCGCGGTACCCGTTCGCGACCAGGGCGTCGCGGATGAGCACGGCGGAGCCGTAGTTGTAGAGCGGACCGTAGCGGCGGTCGGCGGAGATGGCCACCTGCCACAGGTTCCGAAGGTTGATGAGCATGCCCGCGATGCTCGTCAGCACCCGCCTGCGGAGCTTCATGCGAAGCGACCAGCGCCAGAAGCGCGAGAAGAACCGTTGGCCGGTGAGCGCGCGGTTCGTCACCGAGTAGGGGAACACCTCGATGACCGCGGCGTCGGGTAGCCGCGCGCGGAGACGGTGCAGCAAGTTGCGTTCGCGCGCCGTGTAGGCCCTGCCGGAGACGCTGTGGATGCCCGAGAGGAACACCACGAAGCGCCGCGGCGTGGGGCGATCGGCGACGTCGGGCCGCAGGTGACGCATCAGGTCGCGCCGGGTTCGGCTCCGAACGCCCTCGCCGGGTTGGGGTGATGGTGGCGGCGCGGTGGGCGGCGACGGCTCGCCGAACCAACCGGCCCACCAGCCGAGCGTCTCGAGCGGCGACAGCCAGCCGGCCAGCAACAGCGCCAGGACGGCGAGGCCGATCAGGAGCCAGACGTCGTGCAGTGGCACGTCAGCGCTCCCGGCGGCCTTCGTCGCGATGCGGGTTCGGCGCGCTCGCGTCGGCGCGGGGCTCCGTGTCGAGCTGGGCGGTCGCTTCCTGACCGTCCTGCCGGGTGGTGTCGTCGTGCGTGTCGCGCGGCAGCACGGCGCGCAGCGGCGCGAGCTCGCGCCCGGCCACGAGGTGCTTCAAGCGCTTGTTCCAGCGCGCCAACGGCCGACCGAGCGTGCGCTGGAGCGCTTGCAGCAGGACCCAACCCAGGGCGGCCGCCGCGATGGCGCGGGGCGTGGAGAGATCGAACGTGACGCCGGTCGCGACGACGATGGCGACGAGGGTCCAGGTGCTCAGCACGACCCAGAACAACGAACCGAGGTACGGCGTGAGCGTGAAGAACGCGAACAATTGCGGTGCGTAGGCGAGTCCGACCGCGGCCACGGCGGTCGCGAACGGTCGCGGATGCTCGAAGGCCCGGCTCGCGATGAGCCAGACGGAGGCCGTCCAGAACAGGAACGTGAACGTGAACACGGCGGCAGAGAGGATCAGGCTGGCCACGAAGCGGCGCGGCGACACGCGGTTGGCGAACAGCACCAGGCTCTGCCCGACGGCCTGCGACAACCCTGCAAGGAACACGACGGTCAGTGCGAGGCGCAGAGCGCCCCCACCCTCGGCCAGCGCGAACGCTTCCTGGCGCAACGCCAGCGCGCCCCCGACGGTCTCCACGGGTGTCATGTCACCGGCGCCGGCGCCTCAGCCGTGGGTGCCGGGGCGGGTCAGCATCGGCCCCAGCGGCCGGCCACCGAGCAGGTGCATGTGGAGATGGAACACCTCCTGGTGGCCGTGCTCCTTGCAGTTCACCATCAGGCGATACCCCTGCTCGAGGCCCTGCTCCTCGGCGACGCGACGCGCCACCGTGAACATCCGGCCAAGCGCTGCCTCGTGCTCCGGCAACACGTCGGCAGCGGTGGGGATCGAGACGTTGGGGACGATCAGGACATGCACCGGAGCCTGGGGGTGGATGTCGCGGAAGGCGGTGACGAGATCGTCCTGGTAGAGGATGTCCGCCGGCAGCTCGCGACGGACGATCCTGGCGAATAGGGAGTCTTGCTGCATGCGTCAGTCTAGCCGCGCTCGCCGCCCGTCGCCTCGCCCGCACGTTTCAGCTCGCTCATGCGGAACAGCGGACGCAGCGCCACGCCTTCCGCGGCCAGCGCCTCAAGGCCGCCCGCCTCACGGTCGATGACGCAGATGGCTTGCTCGACGATCGCGCCGGCCGCGCGAAGGTCGCGCGTGGAGAGCACGACTTGACCGCCGGACGTCACCACGTCCTCGACGACCAACAGGCGTTTGCCTTCGATGTCTCCGCCTTCCGCCAAGCGCCGCGTGCCGTACTCCTTCGCCTTCTTGCGCACGAACAGCGTCGGTAGGCCCGTGACCTGACCGAGCGTCACGGCCAGCGGCACGCCTCCGAGCTCGAGTCCGGCCAGGAAGTCGACCCCAGGGTCCACCAGCGGCGCGAGCGCCTCGGCGATGGCGCGCAATAGCGTGGGGTCGGACTCGAAGAGGTACTTGTCGAAGTACTCGTGGCTCAC
>CAZOTV010000043.1:0-18720 GCA_964582795.1 uncultured bacterium | reverse complement strand
TGTGCTACACTCAAGCGCTCGGAACCGGTCGGCGCTTCGTCGGCTGGACATCCAACAAGCAGATCCTGCCGGCCTGACCGCGACTTGGGCCGGCGAAACGTCGGAGGGAACAACATGCCGCGCGTCTGCGCCGTTACCGGGAAGAGGACCCAGAGCACCACCACCAGCAAGCGCAAGGGCTCCGCCAAGAAGAAAGGCGGCGTGGGCCTCAAGCAGGTGGGCGTGCACAAGCGCACCGTCAAGCCGAACCTGCAGAAGCGCACGGTCTGGATCGACGGCAAGCCGCAACGCGTCTGGTTGAGCGCGAAGGCGATCCGCCAGATGGACCCGACCGCGTTCGTCAACCCCAACAAGATCGGCTGACCCACGCACGGGTCCTCGCGCGCGACACTCGGTGGAGCCGTCGTAGCCGCGCGCGATCCGCACGAAGGTTCGTTCGAACGCGCGCCCCTCGGTAACGTACCGGGGGGCGCGCGCTCGTCGTTCGGGTCGTGGCGCGTTCCGCGCCTCGAGGGGTAGCATACGCGGTGATGAGAACCGGTTCTCGACAAGGCGCGTCTGCCGCCGCCTTCGATCAGACTCCCGCTCTGCGGGAAGGCGCGCCCAAGCCGCCTGCGCTTCATCTGCATCACGTCAGCGTTCGGTTCGGAGACGCGACCGTGCTCGAGGACGTCGACTTCGACCTCGAGCACGGTCGGTTCTTGGCGATCGTCGGGCCGAACGGAGCGGGGAAGTCGACACTCGTCAAGGTCGCCCTTGGCTTGGTGACGCCGCAGCAGGGCCACGCGGCCCTCTTCGGCGAGGAGGCGGGGAACCTGCCGGAGCGGGTCGGCTACGTGCCGCAGCTGAAGACGTTCGACCGGACGTTCCCAGCGACGGCGCTCGAACTCGTCGTGACGGGACTGCGCCGCTCCTGGCCCGCCCGCATCCACAAGGGCGAAGCCGAACGCGCCATCGCCGCGCTCGAGCGCGTCGGGGCGCGGCGCCTCGCTCGGAGACCGCTATCGCGCCTCTCGGGGGGCGAACTCCAGCGCGCCTACCTGGCGCGCGCGCTGGTCCGGCGTCCCGAGTTGGTGCTGCTCGACGAGCCCGCCACCGGCGTCGACTTCCTCGCCGAGCACGACCTATCCGAACTGCTCGAGCAGTACCAGGCTGACCGCGGCGCCACCATCGTCATGGTCACGCACGACCTCGCGGCCGCCCGCTACCACGCCGATCGCGTCCTGGTGTTGAACCGCCGTGTCCACGGGTACGGTGAGCCCGAAGAGGTGCTGTGCGAACCGTGCCTGCGCGAGGCGTTCGGACATCGGCATCACGAGCACGGATTGACGGTGTGAGGGGGCGCGCATGGGGCTGATCGACGCGTTGTCGTTGCCGTTCTTCCAGCGCGCCGTGCTGGCAGGGTCGCTCATCGCCGTCATGGCAGGGCTGCTTGGCGTGTTCGTGGTCCAGCGCAGGCTGTCGTTCCTCGGGGACGGCCTGGCCCACGCAGCCTTCGGCGGCATGGGGATCGGCGCGTTCGTCATCGTCACCAGCGGGCTATTGGGCTCCGGGGTGGCGCTGCTCGAACACCCGCTCTGGATCGCGGTGCCGTTCAGCCTCCTGGCCGCTGCCGTGATCGCGGGGTTGCGCTCGCGCACGCGCCTGAGTTCGGACACGGCCATCGGCGTGGCGTTCGCCGTTTCGGTGGCGCTTGGGGTGCTGTTCTTCTCGCTCATCCCGCCCGACGCCAACCTCGGCCTGTCGGTGATGGACCTGCTGTTCGGCTCGATCCTCGGGGTCACCGGCGCCGACCTGTGGGTGATCGCAGGGGTCGCAGCGTTCGCGACGGCGCTTCTGCTCGGGCTGTGGGGCAAGCTCGGATACGCCACCTTCGACGACGAGTTGGCGCGCACGGACGGCGTGCGCGCCGGCGCGCTGGAGTTCACGCTGTTCCTGTTGGCGGCCCTCGTGATCTCCGTCAGCGCCGTGGTCGTCGGCATCATCCTGATGGCCGCGTACCTGGTGATCCCGGCAGCAACCGCCCGGCTGCTGGCCAAGACCCTCGCGCAGATGACGGTGCTCAGCGTGCTTCTCGGCCTGGCCAGCACGCTGATCGGACTTGCCGCCTCGTTCCTGCTCGATGTGCCGAGCGGCTCGACCATCGTGCTCACCCAGGCGGCGTTGTTCGTGCCGGCAGCCGTGTTCTCGCGCCGTTGAGCGCGTCCTGGGCGCGTCCTGTGCAGGTGGTATAACGCGGCCATATGAACGGGTCGTGGGAAACGACCTATCGCACGACCCAGTGGCGCAAGCGTCGCGTATACGCCTTCCTGCTTCCGGTCGCCGGGTCGGCCGCCGTGGTGCTGGTGGCCGTCGCCGCGTTGGCGCGCGGGGTGCCGACGGTGTTCGTGGCGTGCATCGCGGCGTTCGGTGTCGGCATGGCCGGCTTGACCGTGGCGCTACGCAGCAGGTCCGTTCCGTTGCGGCACGTCGAACTCGGTCTGCTCGGCGTCGCGTCGGTCACCGCGCTCGGGTCCGCCGCTTGCGATCTCTACCTGCAGCCGTTCGGTGCCGCGGCCGGTCTGGGCGCCTTGGCCGTGGTGTTGTGGCTGCCCCTCATCCAGGTGCTGGCGTTCCTGATGCTCGCCGACCGGTCGGCGCTGCGCTTCTCCTTCGGGCTGCTGACGGCCCTGGCGTTGCTCATGCTGCCGTACTTGGTCGCTGCAGGCGGCGACGGTCAGCGGCTCACCAGCGGTCTGCTCACGCTGCAGGCGGCGCTGGCCGACGGCGCACTGGTGGTCGCGCTCTACGTGCTGTCCGGTTTCCAGCGCAGGTTGCGCACCGTCGAGGCCGCCGCCCACGCCATGCAGGAACTCGCGAACACGGACGCGTTGACCGGCGTGCCGAATCGGCGTCGCGCGGAGCAGTCGCTCCAACTGGAGATGCGACGCTCGCAGCGCTACGCCCGCGCGTTGTCCGTCGTCCTCCTCGATCTCGACGACTTCAAGCGCCTCAACGACGTGCACGGCCACGCGGTCGGCGACGAGGTGCTGGTGGCGTTAGCGGAGCGGCTGTCGCAAGAACTCCGATCGTCGGACACGTTCGGCCGCTGGGGCGGCGAGGAGTTCCTGGTGGTGGCGCCAGAGACGTCGCTCTCCGACGCCGTGACGCTGGCCGAGACGATGCGTAGGCGCGTGCGACAGACGCCGCTGGTGCACGGTCACGACGTGAGCGCGAGCTTCGGCGTGGCGGAGTACCTACCGGGCGAACCGGTGACCGACCTGCTTCGGCGCGCCGACGACGCGCTCTACCTCGCGAAGCGTTCCGGCAAGGACTGTGTGCGCAACTCCGATCAGGTGACCGCGACGAAGTCCTGACCGGTGTCTTCCTCAGGTGCGTCTGGCGCCGGTTCGCCCATGAGAGCGGGCCAGCGCTCCCGCACCCGGCGCGTCACCTCGGGATCCATCCGCAGCTTCTTCGGCCACTCGCGCGTGAAGCCCTCGTCGCGCAGCTTCGGCGTACCGTCCATCACGAACACCGGGCCGACGCCGAAGGTGTCGTCCAGCACCTGCACGTCGCGTTCGGGGTCGATGTTGTTCAAGAGCGTCCAGATGCAGTCGTCGAAGTCGCGCGGGTCGGTCTCGTGATCGAGCACGGCGATGAGGCGCACGCCCCGAGCCGCGGTCTGGCGCGCCGCCCACTCGCCCAGATGCCGCCCCTGACCAGGACGGTCCTTGCGGGTGGTGATGAACCAGAAGCCACCGGCGAACTGGTGTTGGTCCTGGATCTCGGCGTGCGCCGGTAGGTGCTCGCGCGCGCGCTCCTCGTTGGGGACGAACGCGCTCGTGTTGCCTTCCTCTTCGTGCTTCCGGGTGCCGTCGATCACCAGCTTGCTGCCGTAACTCCAGGCGCGGCTGGCGTGATCCAGCACGTCGATGGGGCCCTTGGCGAACTGGCTGTCGCGCCCGGGCACCGCGTTGGCGAGGACCGCCTGCCAGAAGCCACGGTGATCGACGACGGCCACGTCCTCGTCGGTCACCAAGATCACCTTGGCGAACATCATCTGGCCGAGGCCGAAGAGCCCGTTCGCCACCTTGTAGGCGTGCCCTGGGAAGCGCTTGCGGATCCGCACGTTGACCAGGTTGTGCGCGATGCCGGCCGGGGGCATGTGGTAGTCCTCGATCTCCGGCAGGATGAGCTGCGCCGGAACCAGGAAGATCCGCTCGCTCGCCTCGATCAGGTACGCGTCCTCCATCGGCGGCCGCCCTACGACGGTGGCGGGGTAGATGGGGTCTTCGCGCATGGTCACGGCCGTGACGTGGAACGCCGGGTAGAGGTCGGGCAGGGTGTAGAAGCCGGTGTGATCCCCGAACGGCCCCTCGCGCACCCAAGGCTCCTCGGGATCGACGTAGCCCTCGAGCACGATCTCGGCGTGCGCAGGCACGTCGAGGTCGACGGTGACGCCGCGCGTGACCTCGATCGAGCGGCCGCGAAGGAAGCCGGTCAGGGAGAACTCGTTGAGGCCCGGCACGGGCGGTAGCGGCGCCGTTGCGGCGTAGATCAGGGCCGGATCGCCACCCAATGCCACCGCGACCTCGAGGCGTGTACCCGCCTTGCGGGCGTTCTCCAAGTGCCGCGCGCCCGTCTTGTGGCGCTGCCAATGCATGCCGGTGGTGGCGCGGTCCATCACCTGCATGCGGTACATGCCGATGTTGAGGTCACCCTCGATCGGATCACGGGTGATCACCAGCGGCAGCGTGAGGAACGGACCACCGTCCTCCGGCCAGGTGGTGAGAACCGGCAGCTTCCCGAGGTCGACCTCGGCGCCCTTCCACACGACCTTCTGCACCGGCGCGGAACGGACGTGCTTCGGGGGTAACGCGGCCACCTCCCGCAGCTTGGGGAGGTTCGACATCAAGCCCATCAACCCCCCACCGAGACGGACGTCGAGGAGTCCTCGGATCCGGTTCCCCACGTCGTCGAGGTCTTCTACGCCGAGCGCCCACGCCATACGTCGGCGGCTGCCGAAGAGGTTCATGGCCACGGGCATCGCGTGCGGCTTCCCGCTGCCGGGGTCCACCGCGTTCTCGAACAGCAGCGCCGGCCCGCCGCTCTTGACGACGCGATCGGCGATCTCGGACATCTCCAGGTAGGTGGACACGGGCTCGCGCACGCGGCGGAGCTCGCCCCGTTCCTCCAAAGCCTTCAGGAAGCCTCGCAGGTCGGTGAAGCTCATGTCCCCATGCTACCGCCGGCGGTGACGGCTTCCCGCGGGCGTTCTTCCTGAGCGCGTGCGCGCGTCAGCAGCTCGGCCAGAACGCTCCGAAGCTCCGGGAGTCCGTCACCGCTGGTGGCCGACACCGCCACCGCGCCGTACCGCTCGCTCAAGGCGGCCAAGACTTCGGCGTCGGCGGCATCGGCCTTGTTCAGGACGATCAGGCGCGGCGGCTCGAGACCGAGTTGATCGAGGATGCGCTGGACGGCGTCGACGCGGTCGGGCGCGCCGGGAGCCGCCGCGTCCACGACATGCAGCAGCACGTCGGCGTCGTGCAGCTCCTCGAGCGTCGCGCGGAAGGCGTCGACCAGCTCGTCGGGCAGGTCTCGGATGAACCCGACGGTGTCGGTGAACACCGCCTTCTCGCCCCACGCGCCGAGGTCGGGCAACCAGCCCTCGCGCGAGGTGGGGCGAAGCGTGGCGAACAACCGGTCGCGCGCCAGCACGTCGGACTTGGCCAAGGCGTTGAACAGCGTCGACTTGCCCGCGTTGGTGTAGCCGACCAGCGCGATCACCGAGGTCGACGCCTGGGTGCGGGCCTTACGCGTCTCGGTGCGGCGCTTGCTGATGTCGTCGACCGCCTTCTCGAGCACCTGGATGCGTTCGCGGATGCGCCGGCGGTCCACCTCGAGCTTCGTCTCGCCAGGACCGCGGGTCCCGATGCCGCCGCCGAGTCGGCTCATGGCCGTGCCGCGGCCCGCCAACCGCGTGAGCTGGTACTGGAGCTGGGCCAGCTCCACCTGCACCTGGGCCTCCCGGCCGCGGGCGTTCTGCGCGAAGATGTCGAGGATCACCTGGGTGCGGTCGAGCACCTTCAGGTTCGTGATCTGCTCGATCTCACGCGCCTGCGCGGGAGAGAGCTCCCTGTCGAACACGAGAAGGTCGGCGTCCTCGTGGTACGCCAGCGACACAAGCTCCTGCAGCTTGCCTTCGCCTACCAGCGTACGTGCGTCCGGACCGCTGCGCTGCTGCAGGCTGCGCGCCGCGACCGTCGCGCCGGCGCTACGTACCAGTTCCGACAGCTCGTCGAGCCGGGCCGTGGCCTCCGGCAGCGGCTCGCGCGTCGCCAACCCGACGATCACCGCGCGCTCGGCGCTGCTGCGCTTGACCTCTCGAGCCGTCGCGCTACGCGCGAGCTCTTCTTCCAACGCTCGGATGCGTTCCAGCACGTCGAGCGCTTCGAGGTCCCGCACGGACATGGGCGGCTCGACGAGCCAGTCCTCCTGATCGCTGGTCGGCGGCGCGACCATGGCCAAGTGAGCAGGGCCCACCATGGGGGCGGCGGTCGCTTGCTTCTTGCCCGCGGCGCCAGGCGCGACGTCGACGGCCACCATCGCGTCGAGACGGTGAAGGAACAGCGCGGTGAGGTCCGCCCCGGACAGACCCCCCGGCTTCAGGTGAGTGTGGATCAGGCGCAGGCCGTAGAGCCGCGACGTCGCCTCACCCGCGAGCGTGGGCAGCGGAGTGTCGTTCGCGTCTCCTACGGCGACCGTCACAACGCGGCCGCGGCGGTCGACGAGGACACTGACCATGCGGCCGGTCTCGAGCGAGAGCTCCGCCAAGGCCCGCGCCAGGTCGGCGGTGACCGCGGCTTCCGGCGGCACCCGCCGCCGGTACAGGTTGCTGAGGCGTTTGATCTGGTTGTTCTTGAGGCCGGACGTCTGGCCGTGCACCTTCTCGATGAGCCCATGCTCCTCTCGCGAAAGCGTCGGCCCCTTCGATCCGGGACCGTCGCCCGCATTCTAGCGCCCGATGTCGGCGTGCTAGGCTCGCGCCGATGCGCCGCGTGATGCTGGTCGTGCTCTTGGCTCCCCTCCTCATGTGGCAGGTCGCGCCGGCGCAAGGCGTCGTCGGGGGCACGATCGGGGGCGTGCCGTACGTCGAGGCCGGCTCCCTGGCGCGCCGGCTCGGCGTGGTGATGACCGCGCTCGACGGCGTGCTGACCTGGCGCGGCGAGGCGGGTGTGGCGACCTTCTTCGCCGGGAACGCCGAGGCGCTGGTGCAGGCGCCTGGCGACGCGGGACCGACGGAGCACGCGCTCTCCGCACCGGTGGTGCTTCGGGACGGGAGCTGGTTCCTGCCGCTCGACGCCGCGCCGCTGCTCGGCGTGAACGCTGTGCTGGACGGCCTGGGGGCGCGGCTCGAATTTCCGGACGGCCAGTCGGTGACGCTGGAGTCGGCGGCGCTCGTCGGCACGACGCCCGCCGCGGACGGCTCGACGGTGAACGCGTCCACGCCGGGCCCCGCCGTGGCGAGTTGGGAGCGCACCGAGATCGGCCCTGGCGTACCCGCGCTGCGCTTCTTCGCTGGGGACAGCGTGAGCCTCTTGTTGGTCGACCTCGACCTCGCGCCGTTGGCGTTCCCGGCCATGACTGCGACGATCGACGAAGCCGCCGAGGCCGCCGGTGCCGACCACGCCCTGTTCCTGATCGTCACGGCGCTGGAGCCGACTTCCTGGGCGACGTCGATTCGCTTCACGCAGGACGGGCGCTCGTTGGAAGCACGCCACCCGTATCGCCTGCGCTTGCATGTCGGCGCGGCCGGCACGGTGGCGCCCGGGTCGCCGGTGGCCGGCGTGGCGCTGCTCCCGACCACCTTCACGCTCTATCGCCCCATGGAAGTGGAGTGGGGCGGCGCGAAAGCCGTCATCACGTTCCGCAAGTGACGCCCACCCCGCGCGAGGACACCAGTCGAGGCCGGGGCGGGCCCGCCTATACTGAGAAGCGCGCTTCGGTGACGCCACCGAGGCGCTCCGGGAGGTCCAGATGAACGTCGTGATCGCGTCCGCCGCGCGTACCCCCATCGGTGCGTTCCAAGGCGCATTGGCTCCGCTCAAGGCAAGCAAGCTCGGCGCCGTCGCCGTGAAGGAAGCGGTGCGCCGCGCGGGCATCGCACCCGACGACGTCGACCTGGTGCTGATGGGGAACGTGTTGCAGGCGGGCCAGGGTCAGGCGCCCGCGCGCCAAGCCGCGATCTATGCGGGGTTGCCCGACGCCACCCCGGCGGTCACCGTCAACAAGATGTGCGGAAGCGGCCTCGAGACGATCATCCAGGCCGCGCGAGCCGTCGCCCTCGGCGACGCCGAAGTGGTGGTCGCGGGTGGCATGGAGTCGATGACCAACGCGCCGTACCTGCTGCCCGGGGCGCGCGGAGGCCTGCGGCTAGGGAACGCCGCGGTGATCGATTCGATGGTGCATGACGGCCTGTGGGACGTCTACGAGGACAAGCACATGGGTTCGTGCGCGGAACTGTGCGCGGCCAAGTACACCTTCACACGTGAGGCGCAGGACGCCTACGCCGAGCGTTCGTACCGCCGTGCGCAGGCCGCGGCCGACGACGGCACGTTCGCGTCCGAGATCGCGCCCGTCGAGGTGGTCGGGAAGCGTGGCGCCGTCAGCATGGTCGAGCGTGACGAGGGACCGAGTCAGGTGGACTTCGCCAAGATGACCACCCTTCGCCCCGCGTTCGAGAAGGACGGCACCGTTACGGCCGCCAACGCCAGCACGTTGAACGACGGCGCCGCTGCGCTCGTGGTCACGACGGAAGAGGCCGCGAAGCGTCGCGGGATGCCGGTGCTGGCGCATCTGCGCGGCTACGCCGGCCACGCCGTGGCGCCCGAGTGGTTCACCATCGCTCCGGTCGGCGCGATGCAGAAGCTCTTCGAGCGCACCGGCTGGGCTCCCGGCGAGGTGGACGTCTACGAGATCAACGAGGCGTTCAGCGTGGTGCCGATGGCGGCGATGCAGGAGTTCTCCCTCGACGAAGGGCGCGTGAACGTGCATGGCGGCGCCGTGGCGCTCGGACACCCGATCGGCGCCTCCGGCGCTCGCATCGTGGTGACGCTGCTGAACGCCCTGGCGAAGCGCGGCCAGAAACGGGGCGTCGCGGGCATCTGCATCGGGGGCGGTGAAGCGCTGGCGATGGCGGTGGAGGCCGTCTGAGTCGCTAGCGCTTGCGCGGTTCGAACGCTTCGGCCAGCTTCTCCGGCAAGCGACCCATCTGCACGGCCTCGGCCACCATCGGCGGCAGGCCCCAGGCGACGATGTCGAACGCCACCGCGGCGAAGTCGTACTCGACCTTGTCCATGTGCACTTCGATGCTTGACTCGGTGATCGTCAACAGAGCGTAATCGGCACCGGGCTCGCCGTTGAGGGACAAGCCCACCGAACCGGGGTTGATCACCAGGCCGACGTCGGGAACGCGCCGGTAGAAGGGCACGTGCGTGGCGCCGGCTGCCAGGACGGTGCAGCGATGGCGCTCGAGCATGCGCGTGAGGGTGACGGGGTCGCGGTCGAGGTCGAGCCGTTCGTTCGGGTCTTCGGCGGAGCCGTGGAAGAAGCGCAGCCAGCCGGCCGGCGTATGCAGTCGCTGCTGCACCGGCAGGGTCTGCAAGAAGTGGACGTGGCGCGCCTCGAGCACCTCGCGCGTCCACTCGAGGATCTCGTCCGCGACGCCTTGTCTTCGCACGGCCTTGCCGGCGAAGGAGTACGCGATGCGCTCGTCGGCGGCGCCGAGGGTGCACAGGACGCTCTCGCGGCGGATGAGGTCGATGGCCTCGTTCGGGGAAGGACCGTAGCCCACCAGGTCGCCGAGGCAGATCACCGTCTCCGCCCCGCGCAGCCGCAACTGGTCCAACGCGGCTTCGAGCGCCACGACGTTGCCGTGGACGTCGCTGATCAGGCCGATCTTCACGCGGTCAGTCTAGCAGGGGCGGTTCGCCGCTCAAGTGGTGGGGTTCGCTGTCGTTCCTTGCCGCAAGAAAGCCGTCAGGAGCTTCACGGCGGCGCCCAAGTCGGATTTCGACACCATCTCGGTGACGGTGTGGACGTAGCGCGAGGGCGTGGACAGCGTGATCGACGGCACACCTTCGCGGATCTTCTGGATCGCTCCCGCGTCGGTGCCGCCGAGCGGCAGGACCTCGAGCTGATGCGGCACCCCTTCACGCTCCGCCAACGCGATGAAGGCGTCGAGCAGCCAGCGAGTGCTGATGGCGCTCGAGTCCATGACCTTGAGCGCCACGCCCTTGCCGAGTTGAGTCACGCGCAGGTGCTCGTCGATCCCGGGCGTGTCGACGGCCAAGGTGGTGTCGAGCGCGATGCCGAGATCGGGCGCCACGCGGAACGCGCCCGTCTGCGCGCCGCGCAGGCCGACTTCTTCCTGGACCGTGAAGACCGCATGGACGTCCACCGCGGCGCCACCTCCGGCGCGGTGCAGCTCTTGCAGGGTGCGGACGAGGATCCAGCAGCCGGTGCGGTCGTCGAGCGCCTTGCCGGTCACCACGTCGCCTAGGTCCGCGAACGGCTGACGGAGCGTCACGACGTCTCCCACGCGCACGCGCTCACGCACGCGCCCTTCGTCCAAGCCCAGGTCGACGTAGAAATCGGACAGGGTGGGCACCTTGGTGCGCTCCTCGGGCGTGCTGATGTGAACCGGCTTGCCCGCAGGGTTCATGACGCCGATGAGTTCGCTCTTGGAGAGCGAGGCGTGCACGATGACCTGGCGCGCGAACAGGTTGCGCGGGTCGAAGCCCCCGAGCTGTTGGACGCGCAAGAACCCCTTGTCGTCGATGTGCCGAACGAGGAACCCGATCTCGTCCATGTGGGCAGCGACCATGACCTTCTTGGCGCCCTCGCGGCCGCTCCTGACGATGGCCGTGAGGTTCCCCATCGCGTCGGTGGCGAGTTCGTCGACGGTGCCCCTCAGCTCCGTCTCGATGATCGCGCGCACGGCCTCTTCGCGCCCGGGAACGCCGGCCACTTCGGAGAGCTTCTTCATGAGTTCCATGGCGTCGAGTCTACCGCTTCGTCATGGCGTCTGCGCCGGCATCTCCGTCAGCCACGGCTCGAGCTCCCCCCACAGCGCATCCGGGCACTCTTCCTGGGGTACGTGCCCGCACGCCGGAAGCAACGCGAGCCGAGCGCTCGGCAGATCGGCCGCCAGGATCTCGGACTCGCTGGTCGGCACGATCTCGTCCTCCGCGCCTGCGATGAGCATGACGGGGATGTCGAGCGCGCCGAGACGGCCTTCGAGACTCCGCGCCGCGGGCGCCCTGCTGATCTGCCACAGAGCGCGATCCCAGTTCTCGACGGTCGTGCCCAGACGGTACGCCGCGTACGTCTCGTCGTCGATGGCCGAGGGGTCGTACCAGCTGCCGTTGAGCAAGCGCATGCCTGCGTCGCCGGCGAGCTGGCGTAAGAACACGGGGCCGAGGCGGGCGAGTTGGGGCGTGTTCAGAAGCCAGCGCGACAAGCGTCCCGGACCGCCGGACGTGTACGCGGGCGCGCCGAGGAGCACCAGTCCCGTCACCCGGTCCGGGTGTGCGACGGCGGTCTGGAGAGCGACCGTCGCCCCGGCGGAGTGACCCACGAGTACGGCGCGGCGTACGCCGAGCTCGTCCATGAGGCCGACGACGAGCTCGACCTGGGCGGCAGGCGTGTACGGATCGAACCCGCCCTCGAAGTCCTCCGGCATGGGCCTCTCGCTGATGCCGAACCCGGGCCGGTCGAACGCGATCACGTTGCCGTACTCCGCCAGCAGCGGAGCCAGATGGTGGAACGTGTACGTGCTCGAGGCGAACCCGTGAAGGAGGACGAAGGTCGTGTCGGTGTTCCGCGTCGCCGCGGCGCGTTCGACATGCAGGTCGACGCCGGCCACCTCGACGAAGGTGGCGTTCCCGGCGACCTCGGCGAGCGGTCGTACGCCGTCGGGCGGGGAGATGGGGATGACGAGCGGGAGCACGATCACCAGCGCCAGGAGGAAGGCGATGATCACGAGCGAGGCCTTGATACGGAACGGCATGCACTCATGATAGGTCGGCGCTCCTGGTAGCCTTCGGCATGCGAGCCATAAGCACCTTCTCGATCGTTGCGCGCGACCCGGAGAGCGGAGACCTCGGGATCGCGGTGGCGTCCAAGTTCCTGGCCGTGGGCGCCGTGGTGCCGTACGCGAAAGCGAAGGTCGGCGCCGTCGCCACCCAGAGCTACGCCAACACCAGCTTCGGACCGCGCGGCATCGCGGCGCTGGAGGCGGGCATGCCGCTGACGCAGATCCAGCAGGGCTTCGCCGAGACCGATCCGGAGTACGACCGTCGCCAGTACGGCGTCGTGGATGCGGGCGGGGAGAGCGTCACCGTCACGGGTGACGGGTGCCATCCGTGGGCGGGCGGCATGGCGCGGCCCAACCTGGCCGCGCAAGGGAACCTCTTGACGGGACCCGAGGTGGTCGAGGCGTTGGTGGAGACCTTCGAAGCGAGCGTCGAGCCCTTCCCGGAGCGGTTGCTGAGCGCGCTGCGGGCCGCCGATCTCGCCGGGGGAGACCGCCGCGGCCGGCAGAGCGCAGCGTTGCTGGTCGTGCGCGAAGGGGGAGGCTACGCCGGCTTGAGCGACCGCTACGTCGACCTACGCGTCGACGACGACCTCGACCCGGTGACGCGTCTACAGGGCCTGCTGGGCCTGCATCGCCTCTACTTCGAGCGCCCCGCGCCGGAAGACCTGCTGCTCATCGATGGCGAGGTCCAGGGTCGTCTGCTGGCGATCCTGGAGCGCACCGGTCGGCACCCGGCCGCCGCCGGGTGGAACCAGGACGCCGAAGACGCGTTGCGCGCCCTGGCGGGGGTCGAGAACCTCGAGGAGCGGATGGTGGCCGAGGGCCGCATCGACCGACGAGCGCTCGCGCACCTCGAGAGGCTGCTCGCGCCCGACCGCTGACGAGCGCTCAGCGGCCGCGGAACTCCGCCGCGCGCTTCTCGAGGAAGGCGCCGGTGCCCTCCTGCATGTCCTCGGTGGTGGTGGCCATGCCGAAGAGATCGGCTTCGATCTCGAGGCCCTGGTTGAGGGTGACGTCGAGCCCACGCACCACGGCCTCCTTGGCCAGACCGAGGGCGATGGGAGCGTTCTTCGCCGCTTGCCGGGCGAGCTCCATGGCGCCCGCGAGGGCGTCGTCGACGACGCGGTTCACCAGGCCCATCGCCAACGCCTCCTCGGCGCCGACGTGGCGGCCGGTGAGGATCATGTCGAGCGCCCGCCCCTGTCCGATCAGCCGCGGCAGCCGTTGCGTGCCGCCGTAACCGGGGATCAGGCCGAGGCCCACCTCGGGCAGTCCGAGTTTGGCGCCGGGCGCCGCCACTCGAAGATCGGCCGCGAGCGCGAGCTCGAGCCCGCCGCCGAGCGCGAAGCCGTTGATGGCCGCGATGGTGGGGAACGGCAGCGCCGCCAACGTGTTGGTGACGTCTTGTCCGCTCAAGGACGCCTCGCGGCCGCCGAACGCGTCGCTCAGCTGCCTCAAGGCGGAGATGTCGGCGCCCGCCACGAACGCGCGACCCGCTCCCGTGAGCACCAGCGCACGCACGTTGGCGTCCGCCTCGGCGATCTCGAACGCCAAGGCGAGCTCCATCAGCACGTCCTGATCGAGCGCGTTGAGGGCGCTCTGGCGGTCGATGGTCACGACGGCGACGTCGCCGTCGATCTCGTATCGCAGATGCTCGAAACTCAGGTCGTCGCCCGCGCCGTTGCCGTCGTCCGTGCCCTTAGCTGCGTGGTCGTTCATGTCGTCCCTCCGGCGCGCGCCGTCAGCGCCCCGTCCGATCGTAGGTGTAGAAGCCTTCCCCCGTCTTGCGGCCGAGCTTGCCTGCGCGCACCATCTGCTTCATCAGAGGCGCGGGCCGGAACTTCGGGTCGCCGAACTCCTCGAACAGGGCCTCGGTCGCGGCGAGGCCCACGTCCAGGCCGACGAGGTCCGCGAGCTGCAGAGGGCCGATGGGCATGTTGGCGCCGAGCTTCATGGCGCGGTCGATGTCCTCGGCCGAGGCCACCCCCTCGGACAACGCGTGCGCGGCGTCGTTGATGTACGGGATGAGCAAGCGGTTCACGATGAACCCCGGCTTGTCTTCGCACACGATCGGCGTCTTCCCGATGCCTTCTGCGAACGCGCGCGCCTGCTCGACGGTCTCTTCACTGCTCCTGAGCCCACGCACGACCTCGACCAGCGCCATCACGGGCACCGGGTTGAAGAAGTGCATGCCGCAGAACCGCTCCGGGCGGCCGCTGAACGCTGCGATCTGCGTGACGGAGAGACTCGAGGTGTTGGTGGCCAAGAGCGCGCCTTCGGACGTGACGCGAGCGATGCGCTGCCACACGTCGCGCTTGACGTCGATGGACTCGTACACCGCTTCGATGACGACCCCTGCGTCCTCGAGTCCGTCGACGTCTTCACGTGTCCGCACGCGCGCCAGCGCGTCGGCGGCGTCGCTCTCTGTGACGGTCTCCTTCTTCACCATGCGTTCGAGGCTGTGCTGCATGCCGCTGCGGGCCCGCGCCAGCACGTCGGCGCCGGTGTCGAGCAGCGTCACTTCGTGGCCCGCGAGAGCGCATGCCTGCGCGATGCCCGAGCCCATGGTCCCTGCGCCGATGACGGCTACCTTCATGTCGGTTCCTCTCTTGCTGCGAGTGCTTCTCGCGTGCACGCCCGGAGCGTCGCCTCGGTCATGTCGAGCACCGCCTGCTGCAGCACGTCCGGCGCCACGAACGCCTCGTCCCCGATGACGTTGCTGACCGCCAGCATGCATCCCGTGCGCACGCCGCGCAGCGCGCCGACGGTGAACAACGCGGACGCTTCCATCTCGACCGCCAGCACCCCGCGCGCCGCCAACGCAGGCACATCGTCGGGGGTCTCGACGTAGAACGCGTCGTCGGTCTGGATCAGCCCGACGTGCGTGCGCCTGCCGGTCGCTTCGGCGGCGGCCGCGAGAGCGCGCGTGAGGCCGAAGTCGGCGCTCGGGGCGTGCGCGGTGCCGTTCAGGTACTGCCTGGTGGTACCGTCGTTCGCCACGCTGGAGGCGGCGACCACGAGATCGCCCGGAGCCACGCCGGGGCCGACCGCGCCACACGTGCCGACGCGGACGAGGGTGCGCGCCCCCAGCCGCACGAGTTCTTCGACCACGATCGCGAGGCTCGGGCACCCCATGCCGGTCGTCTGCACGCTCACCGGCACACCTTCGAAGGTCCCCGTGTAGCCGTACAGGTGGCGGTACTCGTTGTATCGCTCGGGACGCTCGAAGAAGCGTTCGGCGATGAGCGTCGCCCGGTCCGGGTCGCCGGGAAGGAGCACCACGGGAGCGACGGCGCCTCTCTCGGCGCGAACATGAAGTTGGGACATCACCCCAACGATACCAGGACTCGGTTATGAACCGCCCCACGCCAGCGGCCGTAAACCACGTGCTAGAGTGCCGCCGATGACCAACCTCGAAGACATCCTGGCGCGTCTTTGGACCAGCGTCGAGGGATGCCGCGTCGCGGCGCTGGCCGGGATGGACGGCCTCCTCATCGAGCGCCACCCGGCGCCGGCGGCCGCGGGCGGGTTGCGACAGGCGCCCGAGCCGGAGGACCTGGCGCACGTGGTGGCCGACCTCACCTCGGTGCTCGGCATCGTGGCGGGTGAGATGAGCCGGAACGTCGGCGGCCGCGTCGACGAGGTCATCGCGCTGGGCGAGCACGGCGGGTACTTGGCCAGGCGGGTCGACGACGAGCTCTTCTGTCTCGTGATGGTCGGCGCTACCGCCGACCTGGGCAACGTGCGGAAGCAGGCGGAGCAGACAGCGCGCGAGCTGGCGGTGGCGGTCGCATGACCGTCGACGGCTACGCCGACGAGCTCGCGCCCGCGGTCGCCGGGTCGGCCGAGCTGCAGGCCGTGCTCTCCGAGTTGCTGGCGGTGCGAGGCGTGTCGGCGGCCGCGTTGGCCGGCGTCGACGGCGAGATGCTCGCCGGGCATGCGAAGGACCGCGCGATGCTCGAGCGCGTGGTCGGGATCATCACCAGCGCGCTGGCGGCCGGCACGGCGTTGGGCGAGCTGTTCGATGGGGCGCCGGCGGGCGCGGGGCGCGGCGCCGGCAACGGCGGCAAGGAAGGTGGTGCACCCGACGACGAGGGCGCGGTCGACGGCCGCGGCGAGCCGGTGTTGGGGAGGATCATGCTCGACTTCGCCGGCGGACCGATCCTCGTCGCTCCGCTGCCGGGCAGCGACCGCGTGGTGGTGGTGGTGCTCGAAGACGCACAGGGTCTTGGGCGGGCGCGCCTCGCGTTGCGCGGGCAGCTGGACCGACTGAAGGGGGCGTCGCTGCTACCCTGATGGGGTGAACAACCCCCTCAAGTTCGAGATCGACAAGGAGACGATGCGCGGAAGGCCCACCAACGGGGCGATCCTCGCGCACACCGCCGACGAGTTCTTGTTCGACTTCGTGCTGGTCGTGCCGGGACAGCAACCCGTCGTGACGGCCCGGCTGGTGACCAGTCCACGGCACGCCAAGGCACTTCTGCGCAGCCTCGAGGACAACGTCCGTCGCTACGAGACCCGCTTCGGTCCGATCCCCGAGCCGCCCCCGCAGGGCGCTGCCGCGGTGGCGCGACAGGCGAAGCCGGACGACGACAACGACGACGGCTCGCCCAACTGACCTCTGCTCCACGTGCGCGAGACCGCTCCCGGACGCAGGAAAGGCGTGCATGCCTGTCGGACGGGCTACGCGCAGGTGCGGGTACAGGTGATGGAATGGCCGCATGCGCGAGCGGCTCACGGTTTACTTCGACTACATCTGCCCGTACTCGTGGCGCGCGGCGGAGGTCATCGAGCTGATCGCCGAGCCTCTCGGTCTCGTCATCGATTGGCGCCACTTCTCGCTCTACCAGTACACGCATCAGTCACGGCACGGCAGCGGTTCGCGCTGGCAGTTGTGGAACGAGCCCCTCGACGAATCCGACGGCAGCGGCTGCAAGGGCCTGCTGCCGTTCTTGGCTTCGCAGGCGGCCCGCAGACAAGGTGACGTGCTCCACCACGACTTCCGCCTCGGCCTTCAGCGCGCGAACCACCGGGACCACCGTCCTCTCGACCGCCGCACCATCTTCGAGGTAGCCGAGGACGCGCATCTCCACCTGGCGCGCTTCGAAGACGACCTCGCCAACCCCGAGTGCCGCACGGTGCTGGCGCACGAGCATCACAGAGCCGCGGCCGTCGACGTGGCGGGCACCCCAACCGTCGTGTTCCCCGGCGGGCAGATGGCGAACTTCCGGCTCCACGACGTGCCGCGGAGCCGGGACGAAGCGCTCGAGTTGTTCCGGGACACGCGCGCGTTGCTCGAACGCTACCCGTACTTGCAGTCGGTGCATCGCCCGCGCGCCCGCGGGAACTGAGCAAGACCCAACACATGCGAGCGGAACGGTTCGCTTCCGTCGCCGACGCGACGGGGTAGACTGACGCCGTGCGACTCGGCCAGAACGTGGGCCACGGCTCCGACGTGGGGCGCGTGCGACCCTTCAACGAGGACTACCACCGTGTTTGGCAGTTCCCGCTGCCGGACGGTTCGTTGACACTGCTCGCCGTCGCCGACGGCATGGGTGGGGCAGCCGCCGGAGAAGTCGCTAGCAAGCTTGCCACCGAGGTGCTGGACGAGTCGTTCTCGCGCTACGTCGAGGAGATCCGCGCCGGGAAGCCGGTGGTGGGCATCGACACCCTCACCGACAAGGCCTTCCGCCTGGCGAACCGGCGCGTGTACGCTGCTGCCATCAAGCATCAGGGCAGACGAGGCATGGGAACCACCCTCACGTGCGTCGCCATCCGGGGCCGCAAGGCCTACCTCGGCCATGTCGGCGACTCCCGCGCGTTCTTGGCGCGCGGCAGCAAGATCTACCAGCTCACGAAAGACCACAGCTGGGTGGAGGAGCAGCTCGAGAAGGGCCTGTTGAACGAAGCGGAGGCCGAGCAGCACGAGTGGCGCAACCTCATCACGCGCGCGCTCGGCACGCGGCCGCAAGTCGCACCGGACGTCGTCGAGGTGGAGGTGCAGCCGGGCGACGTCTTCGTGCTCTCGACCGACGGCCTGCACGGATTGGTGCGGCCGGAGGAGATCCTGGCCGAACTCAGGCGGACCAGCAACCGGCAACTCTGTGTGGAGGTGCTCATCGCCCTCGCCAACGAGCGCGGCGGGCCGGACAACATCACCCTCGTCATCGCGGAGGTGGACGCATGATCGTGCTCTGGGTGGTCGCCGCGGCGTTGGTAGCTCTGTTGCTGCGGGCCCCGACCTGGGTGGTCACCGCCTTGGGGGCGCTCGCGGTCGTGCTCAGCGTGGCGACGGCGCTTCTCGGCGGCATCGAGCGGTCCTTCGCTCCGTTGGTGGTCACGGCGCTCGCCGCCGGTTTGCTCGTGCCGGTGGGGGTGCAAGCGGTGAGGAGCGCGCGCGTCGCTCCACCGAAGCGGCGCTCGAAGGGCGCGTCGGACGCGAACAAGGCGAAGTCGCCGGCGGCCTCGGCGTTCGACGCGACCGAGATCCCCGGGTACGAGCTTCTCGAGAAGGTCGGCTCCGGCGGGATGGCGAGCGTCTACCGCGCGCGGCGCCGCAGCGACGGCCAGGTCGTCGCCCTCAAGATCCCCATGGAGCAGTACGTGGCCGATGCAAAGTTCATCCGCCGCTTCCACCGCGA